>JAKAYT010000001.1 GCA_021826685.1 Thermoplasmata archaeon | reverse complement strand
CGGATCGAGTTCACGCACTGGGATGGGAAGGACCGCATCGAACCGGGAGAGCAGCTCGACCACATCGCCTTCGAGGTCGAGGATCTCGACGCGGTCCTCGCTCGCGCGAAAGAACGGGGTGCCCGGGTGGGCAAGGAACCGTACCGTCTCAAGGGACGGACGAGCCGGATCGCATTCCTGATCGATCCGGACGAGGTGTGGATCGAGCTGATCGAACCCGCCCGTGCCTCGGCGTAGCGTGACCGTGGCCGAGGCAGCGAGACCCGAACCCCCCGAGGTGTCGGCCGTCCTCGGGGCGACGTTCTTCGTTCGATTCGCCTTCGGGATCACGACCGCGGTGTTCGCGAGCTATCTCGCGGGCTACGACACGGGCCTCCAACCGACCGAGATCGGGGTCATCGGTCTGGTCACGGCCATGGCGAGCGTAGCGGAGTTCTCCACCGTCGTCTTCTCGGGGCTGGCGGCCGATCACTGGGGCCGGTGGCCGGTTCTCGGGATCGGTATGGTCCTTGCCGCAGCGACGACCTTGGGGTTCACGGTGACGCGCTCGCCGATCGCGCTCGGCGCGCTCAACTTCGGTTTCGGCGTCGCGAGCGGCGCGATCCTCGCGGCGAGCCTCGCCGTCGTCGCCGACGACGCTCCCCGGCACCGGCGCGGTCACGAGATGGGACGCTTTGACGCGGTCAACCTCGCCGGGTGGATCGTAGGCTTCGCGGTGGGGTTTGCCGCTCTCGGGCTGCTTCCGAATCCCCAGCTCTTTTGGGTGTTTCCCATCGGAACGGGGCTCCTCGCCGTCGCGATCGTGTTCGCCGCGCTCCGGTTGCATACCGCCCCGTGGCGCGCCCGATCCGGAACGAGCCCGGGTCCCTGGAAAGATGTGGAAGTGTTCCTCGCGAGCTCGGGCGTAAGCGCTGCCCGGATCCGGCGGCAGATCGCCGTCGTGATCGCGCCGTGGTTGGTGATCTACATGCTCATCGGAACCGTACTCGTATTCCTCGCGAGTTCGGCCGGGAGCGTCGGGATCTCTCCGCTCTATCTGGCCGGGGGGATCGCGGCCGGTGGGCTCGCCCTGACCGTGACCCAACCGGCGTTCGGGACGCTCGCGGATCGATTTGGGACAACCCGCCTAATGGTGGTCGGCACCGCCGGGTTCGTCGCCGTCCTCGCCGGCGCGGGGTGGATCACGACGTATGGCCTATCCGTCCTCGGGATCGCGGTGACCGCGGTAGGCGCCATCCTAGCGCTCGGGTACGGCCCGGCGGCTCTGGCAGCGCTCGCCGAGCTGACCCGGGCTACCTCCCGGGCCACCACGATGGCGGTCTACACGCTCTCGATCTCGCTCGGAATGACGATCGGGCTGTTTGCCTCGACGCAGCTCTACAGCGCCTTGGGCGTGCACGGGCTCGACGCGTTCTTCGCGTTGCTCGCGGCCGCGCTCATCGCTCTCGTTGTGGTCCGCGGGCTCGAGACTTCGGCCCCTACGACTCGGGCTCTATGATGATGTGGCGGATCGCGGGGAACTCGGCGCGCAATGCCGCGGAGATCATGTCGATCTCTCTCTCGACTTGATCCGTCGTAAGTCCGTCGATGAAGTTGACCCTCAACGCGATTAGCGCGTCGTCGGGTCCCAGCATCATCGACTGAAGGGAGCGCACTCCACGGAGGCGCGGATCCCGCTCGACGAATCCGAGAATCCGTCGGGCGATCTGCGGCGGGATCGACTTGCCGATCAGGAGCTCCCGGCTCTCGGCGCTGATCACGAACCCGCCGGCAATGAGAAGGCCGCCGACCACGCAGGCCGCGATGCCGTCGGCGACGTTCACGTGCCCGACCGCGACGAGGCCGATCCCGACGAACGCGACCGCGCTTGCGCCGATCGACACGATGTCCTGGAAGAAGATCGTCTTCACCCCCAAGTGAGCGCTCTCCATGAGGCTCTGGACGGTCTCCCGGGCTTGCCGCAGCTCGTAGAGCGCGACCACGATGCCGCCGACGCTGGCCGCGAGAGAGATCCCGACAACCACCACACCGCCGAACGGATCGGATATCGCCGTCGGGTTGTAGACGCGTTCGAGCCCGGTCACGAGTACGACCAAGCCCGCAATAGTGAACGCGATGAACGAGGCCATGAACGCCCAGAAGAAGCGTTCCTTCCCGAAACCGAACGGATGGTCCGCGGTCGGCGCTCGCTGGGAGGCGTAGAACCCCCACAGAATGAGGCACGCACCGACGAGATCGGTGATCGAGTAGATCGCCTGGGACAGTACCGCCCGGCTCCCGCTCGGAACCGCCACCAGGATGTTGATCGCGAACAGCACGGCGTTGATCGCCATGGTCGCGACGATGACGACCTGCGGACGCATCTGGGGACGAAGTCACCTCGAGAGCGTCGAACGAGAACACGTGCCGTGCCTTAGATGCTTGCCCGAGCCCCTTCTCGGTCCCGCCCGGGTCCCCCGCCCGGCTCCGGATCGGAGCAGGGACCAACCGTTAAATCGCGCCTCCGGCTTCGAAGAGCGGGTTCTCTCATGTCCGAAAGTTCCTCTTCGACCCACACTGGTCCGCACCCGGCCGCACCCCCCGCGAAGAGCCCTCCGCGCGCTCCTCTGCGCCCTCGCCTGTCGGAAATGGGGCTTTCGCTGGGGAAGTATGCCCGACTCAAGCGAATGCTCTATACGCATGGTCCGGGCGGGGGCACCCTGCTCGCGCTACCTATCGATCAAGGGCTCGAGCATGGTCCGGTCGACTTTTTTGACAACCCCGCGGCGCAAGATCCGAACTACCAGTTCGAGCTTGCGCGCGACGGTCGATTCAGCGCGATCGCGTTGCACATCGGGCTCGCCGAGAAGTACTTCGGGGAGTACGCCGGTGAGGTTCCCCTCATTCTGAAGATCAACGGGAAGACGAACATCCCGCCGGATGCGGAAGCGTTCAGCCCGCTCACGGGGACCGTCGAGGATGCCGTCCGTCTTGGCGCGGACGCGGTGGGCTACACCGTGTACGTCGGGTCGCCTGCGCAGGACCGGGACTTCCGGCAATTCCAGGAGGTACGCGCCGAGGCCGACCGCCTCGGGATGCCGTTGATTGTCTGGGCCTATCCTCGGGGCGAGTTCGTCGACAAAAAGGGAGGCAAGGAGAGCCTGTACGCAGTCGACTACGCCGCTCGGGTCGCCCTCGAGCTCGGGGCGGACGTCGTGAAGGTGAACTACCCGGTCCGTTCCGAGAGGGACGTGGATTCGCCGCCGCCCTACAACCACCTCGACCTTACCCCTGAGCAATCGTTCCACAAAGTCGTCCAGAGCGCGGGTCGAGCGATGGTGCTCGTTTCGGGCGGGGCGAAGATCTCCGATGCCGATCTCTTGCACAAGGTCCGTTCCTCGCTGGACGCCGGCGCGACCGGGATCATCTTCGGTCGCAACATGTGGCAGCGACCCCGCAACGAAGCGCTCGTCCTCGCCCGTGAGCTCCATGCGATCTTCCGGGACTACGCGCAACCCCCGTAGGGACCGCTCGTTCCCACTGTGGGTGGAGATCCGCGGGGACGATCACCCGAAGGCGTGCACGGGCCGCCGACTTCTGGCGCGCGGGATCGTCCGGCGATCGCCCCACCCTCCTCCCGGTCCTCCCATCGTTCTCGATCCGTATGCGCCCATCGTGTTCTCGGCCCAGGACCGGCTGTACGCAGAACGGCACGGTTTCCTGGTCGTGGACTGTTCCTGGAACCGACTGTCGGAGCGAGGGTCGCTTGGTGGGACCACGGTTCCGCCGGCCCACCACCGCCGGCTACCCCTTCTATTGGCCACAAACCCTCAGCACTTCGGACGTGTCGGGCAACTGAACACGGCGGAGGCCTTCGCGGCAGCGTTGGCCGTGTCCGGCCAGGAAGCAGCGGCTCGGAAATTGCTGGACGCGTTCCACGGGAGCACGGCGTTTTTCCACGTGAATGAGTCTCGCTTTCGACGCTATCGCGGTGCGAAGACGCCCCACGAGATGCTCGCCGCCGAGAGAGCCGAGTTCTCACCCGTAGGCTAACCTGCCCTCGAAACGTCCGGCGCGAGAGGGGCGCCGGTGTACGTTGGGATATAGGTCTATTGCTCACACTATATTAGTAAGGGTTAAACTATATTCTTTATTCGATTACTATAAACCTACTGGGGCGGTCAGCATGACCGATGATGGCAGCGCAAGGAACGGGCCGAGTCTCGGGGGGAGCTCGGGATCACACTCTGCCCCGTAGGCGGTCGGTTTCTCCCCGGCTGATCCAGCTGGAGTCGGACGCGCCCGCAGAACATGTCTTCCGGGAGTTGGTCGCAGCGTACGTCTCGGCCACCCCGAGGATCGTCGTTCACCAAGAGGGAGGGATCCGAAGCAGCACCCGGGACGTGGTCTCGTCTTTCCGGGAGCGGTTCGGAGCCCGGGCCCGGCTCGATGATGAACGCGGGGACCTCGTGCTCTATGGTCTCGACCCCCAGAACCCGCCCCGTCTGTCCCAACTCACCTTCCGTCTGGGCGAATGCGTGCTGGATCTCCTGCGGGATGCCGGGTTCGGGAACGCTTCGAGCGCCCGTGAAGAAGACTGGGACGAGCGCGACAACCTCGTTGACGCTCTTGCCTGGGAGGTGCAGCGGAGGGTCACTCGGGCTTGGCGGGACCCTCGAGAATCTGGTCTTCGCGAAAGGGTCAACCCGATCCGATGGCTCGAAGCGTCACGGGCTCTCGAGCGGATCGGGGACCATGCGGTGCTCATCGCGATCCACGGCGCCCGCTGGATAGAGACCGAACCCGCCGAAGCGGAGCGCCGCCTCCTGACCGAATTCCATCACCAGGCCTCGGACTACGTCGACGGTGCGCTGGTCCTGCTGGTCGATCCTCGAGTCGGCAGCGCCAACGCCGCGCTGGATCTCGGGGTCGCTCTGCGTGAGACGGGGCGAGCACTGGTAGACCGCTTAATCGCAGCGCGATCCGTCAACCCTCCGCCCCCCTTGGCGGTGGTCTCGCTGGGCTGGGCATTGCACTCTCTCGATCGCATCGTGGCCTATGGCATGGACCTTGCCGAGATCGCTCTCGACTCCGCGCAACCTGCGCGCCCTTCATTGCACGGTCCTCCCAGCGAGGACGATACAGGAGGCAACGAAAGCCATGAGTGAGGGTTCAGGGAGCGCGACCACGACGAATGACGGTATTATGCAAGGGGCACCGTTGCGCCATCGAGGGAGTCGTAGGATCGGCCTGGGCGTGACCATCGCGGTCGCGGTGATCCTGCTCGGCGCCGGGCTGGGAGGTGGCTACCTCCTCGGCAGTAGCCACGGCGGCTCCTCGGGGGCGACGAAGTACACCCTATTGGAAACGGGATCCACGTTGATCTTTCCCTACATGAACATACTTGGCCCCAAGTTTACGGCCCTCTATCCGAACATCCAGATCTCCCCGCAGGGAACCGGTAGCGGCACCGGGATCAGCTCCGCCGAGGCCGGCACGGTCGACATGGGTGGAACGGATGCGTATCTGCTCCCGAGTCTCGCGGCCAACTACAGCCTGATCAACGTACCTATCGCGATTTCGGCCCAACTGGCGGTCTACAACATCCCGGGGGTCACGGTCCACCTAAACCTCAACGGGACCGTCCTGGCGATGATCTACTCGGAGAAGATCACGAAGTGGAACGACCCGTTGATCCAGGCGGCGAACCCCGGCGTCGCTCTCCCGGACCAGACGATCGTGCCCCTCCACCGCTCCGACGGAAGCGGGGACACGTTCATGTGGACCAGCATGATGTACATGTCCTGGTCGGGCTGGACCGGCGGCTACGGAACCACGTACTCGTGGTTGGCCGACCAGAAGGGCTACCAGGGCAACGCCGGAATGGTTTCCGGGCTAGAGTCGACCCCGTACGGCCTCGCCTACATCGGCATCAGCTACCTGTCGGAGATCCAAGCAGACTCGAGCCTGCAGTACGCGGCGCTCGGTGACGAGGCGGCCATCCTCAACGGGACCAATCCGGCGAACTACATCTTGCCCTCGGCTCAGAACATCAGCGAGGACGCCAACCTGGCTCTGAAGAACCTCCAACCCCCCAGCGTGGCAATCAGCCTCATTCTCGGGGGAGTCCCGGGGGCCACCGACCTCAAGCTCGGCGGGGGTGGAACCCTGCCGACCGCCCAGTACCCGACGCCCTACCCCGACACCAACCTCGAGTACATCCTAATCTCGACGCACCCCGCGAATCCCAGCAAACAAACCTGGGTCGTCAACTTCCTGGAGTGGGCCATGACGTTCGGGGCATCCTACGCGGCCGAGGTGAACTTCCTACCGCTGACCCCGACCGTAGTGGGCTACGATGTCCAGGCCCTCGGTGCGGTGAGCGTGAGCTCCTAGGGGGTCTCGATCTTTGGACCCGACCATCGGAAACGAACCTGTTCCGGGCGGGGAGGGCATGGCCGCTACGCCCTCCCCCGCTCTTCCCCCTCCGCGCGGCAGCGGTTGGCGCGCATGGTTGGGGAGCCCTGTCGCTCTGCTTCCGCTCGTCCTCGTTGCCGCGATCGTGATCGTGCTCCTGTATGCTTCGGAGCTGAGGAACTTTGGTGGGTCGTTTTGGAGCCTCAACTATCTCTTCGACCCATTGACCGACTCGGGGTCGTTCGGGGTCGGGATCTTTGCCGTCGGCACCGCGATCACCGCCATCATGGCCCTGATCCTTGCGGGCGCCCTGAGCCTGGCCATCGCGATATCCCTGACCGTCTATCTCCCTCCGATCGCGAGCCGCCCGCTGACGATCCTCACCAACCTGCTCGCGGGAATCCCGAGCGTGGTCTACGGCATCTGGGGCTACGTCATCCTCGCGCCGTACTTCGGGTCCACCCTCGAGCCCACGCTCCAGAATGTCATCGGGTTCATCCCAGGGTTCGGCGGCACCCGGGCGGACACCGCGGGTGGGACGGGACTTCTCCTGGCCGTCTTCATCCTGACCATCATGGTGATCCCACTGACTACGGCCATCATGCGGGAGTCGCTCCGCAACGTCCCGAAGGACCTGGTCGAGGCGGGACTAGCTCTCGGCGCCACCCAGTGGGAGGTGACTCGTCGAGTCCGTTTTAGCGTGGCCCGCGGCGGGCTCTGGGGCGCTTTGTTCCTAGGGTTCGGCCGAGCCATCGGAGAGGCGGTCGCGGTCGCGATGGTCATCGGGGCGTCGGTGCAAATCCCCTCGACCTTCTACGGGGGGTCCACCACGATCGCCTCCTTCATCTTCTATCAGCTCGATAGCGCGTTCACCTATCCGTCGCTTCTCCAGGCGCTCGTCGAGTACGCCCTGGTCCTCCTCGCCATCGCGGTGGTCGTGAACGTCGTGGGGCAGCGAGCGACCCACTCCGACATGATCGCAGCCGCCACGGGAGGGATCTGAGCCCCATGGTCGTTGGTCACGATGAGGACCACTCGCTGCTGAATCCGACGGGGCACGTGCGCCGCCGACTCGCGCTCGATCGGGCAGTACGCTGGCTCCTCCTCCTCGCTTTCGCGGCCGTTCTCTTCCCCCTCCTCGACATGGTCTACTGGATCTCCGCGCGGGCGGTCCCGGCCTTTACCTGGGGCACGTTCACCGAAGATCAGGTGGGCCTGGGTGGAGGCCTTCACGCGATGATCATCGGGACGCTGTTTCTCATCGGAATCGCTACCGCATTTGCGGTGGGGATCGGGGTCCTATCGGGGATGTACACGGCGGAGTACGCGCCCCCGGCGGTCGCTCGCTCGGCCCGGGTCATCGGTAACGTGCTAGCCGGGGTTCCGGCCATCGTGATCGGGTACTTTGGCTACTACGCTCTCGTGCTCTATACCCACTGGGGGTTCAACTCGCTCGCCGGAGGGGTCGCGCTCGGAGTGTTCATGGTTCCGTTCGTCTATCGGACCACCGACATCGGCTTCGCCTCCGTTCCCCGGGCCCAACGCGAGGCGACGCTGGCGCTCGGAGCGCGGCGGTCCCAGTACTTGGTGCGGGTGGCGTTGCCGATCGCGCTGCCCACGATGCTCTCCGGCGTTTTCCTGGCCATGGCCATCGGTCTGGGCGAGACGGCTCCCCTCGTTTACACGGCCGGCTGGAGTTCCTCTACGGTTACCGGTCTCCTCCAGCCGACCAGTTACCTAACCGGGGCGATCTGGAACTTCTACGACTTCCCCAGCACCGAGGGATCGTTCCTGACGCTGGCGTTCCAGGCCGCCTTCCTGCTGATCGTGATCTCGCTGACGGTCAACATCGCCATTCAGGTCATCACGGACCGCTACCGGCGCCGCCTGCGGGGGCTGTTCCAGTGACGGACCCGGCGCCGGTCGGGCCCCCGATCATCGAAGTGCGGAACTTGAGGGTGAGTACGCCGGAGCGCACCATTCTGGACGACGTTACGCTGGACGTGCCCGACCGTCAGGTGACGTCGGTCATCGGGCCCTCGGGTTCCGGCAAGACCACCTTCATACGCACGCTCAACCGAATGGTCGAGACGACCCCGGGCCTGCGCGTTGAAGGAGCTATCCACTATCAGGGGCAGGACATCCACGATCCGCGCGTGAACCCCGTGTTCCTGCGCCAACGCATCGGGATGGTGTTCCAGCGGCCGGCCGTGTTTCCCATGTCCATCTACAACAACGTCGTGTTCGGTCTGCGCCTCAACGGTACCGACCCGAGCGAGTTCGATCGAATCGTTGGCCACTCCTTAGAACGGGCGGGGCTGCTCAAGGAACTTCAGGGAAACCTCGATCGCCCGGCGTTCGAACTATCGGGGGGGCAGCAGCAGCGCCTATGCATCGCGCGCGCGCTCGCGGTCAAGCCTCGCGTCCTGCTGATGGACGAACCCACCGGTAGCCTCGACCCGATTTCGACGCAACGGGTCGAGGAGACCGTAGAGGAGCTCCAGCGTGAAATCGCCATCGTCATCGTGACCCATAGCATTGCCCAGGCGGCCCGCGTTTCCGACCGGACCGCATACTTCTACCAGGGCCGCCTCGTGGAAGTCGCTCCCACCGAAGTGCTGTTCGAGCGACCCACTCAGAAACTCACCGAGGAGTACATCACCGGGAGATTTGGATGAGCGGAACGCCCCCGGCCCGCAGCGACGCCTCGCGAGGATACGACCGAGAGATCGCCCGGCTCAAGTCCGATGCCGTCGAGATGGGACACTGGGCATTGGCGATGGTCCACGATGGGTGGACCGCGTTCCAGCGGTCCGATCTGAAGCTGGCCCAAGCCGTGCTGGATCGGGATGCGCGCCTATCCCAATACGAGTCGGATATCGAGCACGAGACCATCTCGTTCCTCCTGCTCCGTAAACCGGCGGGCGGCGACCTGCGGACCGCCGTCGGCCTCCTGAAAGCGACGACGTACCTGGATCGCATCGGCCGACTCGGGTTCGACATCGCGCGGATCACGACCCCCGAGCTCCGATCCGATCTCCCTGAGCTGAGGGACCACTTACAGAGCATGGACATCCTCGCGGAGTCTCAGGTAGCTCTCGTTCTCGACGCGCTCGAGCACGATAAGATCGAAGTCGCCCGCTCGCTGTTCGACCGCGACGACGAGATCGACCGGATGCACCGTGAGACCAATCGCATTGCGGTCCGCCAGCTCCTGTTCGACCCTCTCTCGGGCCAGCGCACGAGCAACGAGATCCTGATCGCGCGGCACTTCGAGCGGATCGCGGACAACGCCTGCCGCATCGCCGAGAAGGTGATCTATGGCCTCACCGGACAACGGCCCAGCGAGTATCTGCCCCGCCACCCGTACCTTCCGTACGTGCTTGAGCAGCCTCCCGGGAACGGCGGCCGCGGGAAGGACGAATCGCCGTCGATGCCGCCCGACCGATCGGCTTAGGCGCGATCCCCGGGTGCGTTGGTGCGCGCGGGCGGTTTCCCCACCGGGGCTGCCGGCACGTCCTCCAGGGCGAGATCCACGGCCGACGAAACGGTGCGGTCGAGCGGCAGCCGAGCCAGGATCACCCCCCCGTAGCGCTGGTAGGTGCGCGTGGTGTGAAGCGTGAGACAGCGGTCATCGTAGATCGGGCGTCGCGTCAGGTCTGGGTCGTGTCCGCGAACAAACAGCGTGAGGCCCGCCTTCGCGAGGAAGTCGAGGGTATCCGACTCATGGAAAGGGGGGGCCACCCCGCGGCGGTTGCGGCTCGCCGCGCAGTCCGCCCATGCGATCTCGGCGAGGCGAGCCCGATCCGTCGGATCGAGGGCCCTCGTCCAAGGCTCCGGCCAGGGGGCTCGCGGAAAGCCGGCGTGCGCGAGGTACGCGCCGGACCGGCTCGTGGCGGCGATCGGGCCTCGGTTCAGGAGACGGGAAATCCGTTCGGCGCGAAGCGGAGAAGGACCCCAGGCGGACTCGACCTCGTCCTCGAAGCTACGGGGAGCAACCGGCAGGGCGTTTGTCGTCTCGTGGTTGCCGCGGATTAGAACGACGCGAGGAGCGTACGTCGCTGCGACCTGGAGCAAGTAGAGTGCGTTCAGGACCGAGCCGTTCGGACAATCGGCCGGGGTCCGATCGACGTAGTCCCCCAACCCGACCAGAGCCGTCGACGCGCCGGCGAGAAAGGTTCGGACCACGCTCACCGTACTGCGCCAATCCCCGTGCGTGTCCCCGAAGAGGATCGCCTCTCTCGCGCCGGTGTCCCCGAGATCGACCCACGGGCGCGTGGTCGGGACCGTGGACTCCAGCTGGTCGAGGAGCCGGTCCACCTCGGCTGCGGAAAGCCGTTGGAGTTGCGAGGGGTCGAGCACGATGGGCCGGGGAGTGGCCGGGGAGGCGGCGGCCATGCGCTAGCTCCGGGGGGATGCGGGGGGCCGGAATTTCCGGCTCGAGGGATGGGAGCCGTCCGTCGGGCCGTTTGAACCGGCGTATGCCCTAGGCAACAGGGTCCTAAGCCCTGCCTCGAAGGCCCCGGACCGGCCGCGGTCCGGTTTGGCCGAGCTGGAGCACCCCCGCATCGTGAATTCTCGCTGTCCCGTAGAGTAGCCCCGGCAGGAATTTCGGTCCGCGGTGACGGTAGCGCGCGCGGCGTTCGAACCTGCGTCGCGAGATCCAGAGTCTCGCATGATTGGCCACTACACTACGGGGCTACGCGGCGGCCGAGCGGGGATCGGTTCATAACGGTTCCGCGACCGTCCGTCGCGCGAGCCCGCGATTTTGCCGGCGGGATCGCTCCCCGACGGTCCGCGACCACTCGACACAAATACAGGATGGAGCGTCGCACCTTCGCCATGTCCAGCCCCGTTCTGCATGGAGGAGGGTCCGACCGTGCGCTCCACTGCGGTCACTGCCGAACCGACGAGCACGTCGGCCCCTTCGGGGCCGGGCTCGATGGGTTCGCGCGGTTCTCCCACCCCCGCTGATTGGTCCCGCTCGGCCCGCCGGGCCGTGCTGGTCTACATGACGATCGCCGCCGTCGTGATCCCGGCGAGCGCCATCACGTTCGGGGTGGGTGGCAGCTCCTTTCTGAACGACCTACCGGTCGCGGCTCTCGACCTGGGCTACTCGTTCACTCGGATGGTCGCCGCCTACGCGATGAGTCTCGGCTTCGCGCTCGCCTACGGCTACTACGCGGCGACCCGTCGACCGGCCGAGCGCGTGATGATTCCGGTGCTTGACATCCTGCAATCCATCCCGATCCTCGGGTTCTTTCCCGTGGCCATCGCCGTCTTCATCGTGATCTTTGATCAAAGCGGCATCAGCTGGCTCGGCCCGAACTTCGCGAGCGTCTTCCTGATCTTCACATCGATGAGCTGGAACATGGTTTTCGGCGTTTACGAGTCGCTGAAGTCGATCCCCACCGAGCTACGGGAAGCCGCCGACTCCTTCGGCTCGAGTGGGCTGCAGCGAGTGCGACGCCTCCTGTACCCTGCGACGGTCAACCGTCTTGTCTACAACTCGATCCTGTCGTGGACCGGAGGCTGGTTCTTCCTCGTCGAGGCCGAGATCTTCACGACGGGAACTAGCTCGGTCGCCCTCAAGGGGATCGGGAGCTACCTTTCCTACGCCGCGGGCGACGGCAACGCCCCGGCGTTCATCGTGGGGATCGTCGTTCTGATCGCGCTGATCGCTGTCATGGACTTCGCCCTCTGGCGGCCCCTCGGCCGGGTCGCCGAGCGCTACCGCTACGACCAGGCTCCCAGCGGGGAGGGCGGGGAGACGGTCGGGGAACGGCTGGTCCGCATGCGTCGTGCGGCGGAGTACGTCACACGCGGGGTTCGCGTCGGCGTGAGCCGCATCAGCACCCCTCTCACCCGGCTCGCGGCATACACGGGCCGTGGGCGAGTCCCCCTTCGCGTACGCACGCGCCTACGCAACGCCCTCGGATGGACCGCCATCGGCGCGATCGTCGCCCTGGTCGGCCTCATACTGTATGAGATCGGGGTCGGCGTCTACGGCGTCTTTCGCAAGGGCATCGTGCCGAACGTGCAGGCCCAGATGCTCCAACTTCCGCTCGCGATGGGCGCCTCGACGCTGCGGCTCCTCGCTGCCTTCGCGATCTGCATGGCGATCGCTCTTCCGCTCGCGCTCGTCCTCACGCGCCCGTCCCGCGGCGCGCACGTAGGACTCCCGATCATCGAGGTCATCGCGTCGATACCGGCGACCGCCTTCTTCCCGATCATCATCTTCGATCTCGTGCCGTACATCACGGCCGAGGGAGCGGCGGTTCTGATGCTCCTGACCGGGATGATCTGGTACCTCTTTTTCAACCTCTTAGCGGGATTGCGGAGCGTCCCGCCGGATCTGCAAGAAGCGGCGCGCTCGTTCGGGCTCGACCAACGTCAGACGCTCCGAAAGGTCCTGCTTCCCGGGGCGTTCGCCGCGATCGTGACCGGGGCGATCACCGCGTTCGGGGGCGGATGGAACACGCTGATCGTCGCGGAGTACCTGAGTCTCAACGGGCGCACGTTCGAGCTCTTCGGGGTCGGGGCATACATCGACATCGGCTACTACGAGCCGAACGGGCTACCTCTGCTGGTCACGGCCCTGTTCACGCTGGTCGTCACCGTCGTCGTCATCAACGAAGTGATATGGAAACCCTTGTATCGCAAAGCGACGACGAAGTACCGGTACGACTGACGGGATCCACGGAGGCGAACGATGGTGCTAATCGAGCTGGACCGCGTGGGGAAGAGCTTCGCCGGTCGCCACGGCCAGATGGTCATCATGCAGGACATCTCGTTCCACGTCAACGATGCGGAGTTCGTCTCCATCGTCGGACCTTCCGGCTGTGGGAAGTCCACCCTGCTTCGGCTCATCCAGGGCCTCGATCGGCCCACCGAAGGTGAGATTCGCTTCCGAGGGGAGCCGGTCCGTACGGTATGCCTCGGGATGGCAATGGTCTTCCAGAACTTCGCCCTCTACCCGTGGCTCACGGTTCGCGAGAACGTTGGCTTCGGGCTGGAGGCCCTGCACAAGCCCCCGGAGCAGATCCGCGCCACGGTCGATCGATACATCTCGGTCACCGGTCTCGTCGGTTTCGAGGAGGCGTATCCCCGGGAGCTTTCGGGAGGCATGCGCCAGCGCGTGGGCCTTGCCCGCGCCCTGGCCGTCGACCCTACGATCCTGCTCATGGACGAACCGTTCAGCGCGCTCGACGCGCTGACGGCCGAGGGGCTCCGTGAGGAGGTCCTCCAGCTGTGGCAGGACCCGGCGCTCCCTCCCGAAGGCGTTCTTCTGGTCACCCACAACATCGAGGAGGCGATCTCCCTTTCGGACCGCGTGATCGTCCTCTCCCGACGGCCGGCCCGGATCCTAGAGGACGTGAAGGTCGACCTACCGCGGCCCCGCGACCGGAAGTCGGATGCCTTCTACCAGCTGACGGACCACGTGTACTCCCTGATCACGGAGGGGGTACAGGTCAAACCGAGCCCGCCCGGCAGCGTGTCCACATAAGCCTGTCCCTGGTGACGGACAACGTACTTTAACCCGTCCCGACCTATCCTTGCTGAGGTATAGCCATCCGAATGCCGACGATCGTTCCCAAAAGCTCCGTGTCCGAGGTGACCGGTCTGGTGGTTCTCTTGGACGCTCACAAGGGCTCCGAGGACATCGCGCGGCTCGCCGACGATCTCGACCTCGAGATCGATGAGATATTGCCGTCCGTGGACTACGCCGAAGTGCTCGACCTGCTGACGGTCGAGGACGGGAGGGCGACGCTGACCGAAGCCGGGCGGCGCTTCCTGAAGTCCACGATCCGTGGGCGAAAATCCATCATCCGCGACCAGTTGAGCCGGACTACGCTCTTTCGCACCCTCCTGCGCGCGCTCGAGAACGCGCCGGAACGCACCCTCGGTGAGGACGATATCGTGCGCCTGATCGAGTTCACTTCGCCCCCGTCGAACGAGGTAATCCAGAACATCCTGAACTGGGGCCGGTACGCCGAGCTCTTCCGCTACGACGCCGACGAACGGACGGTCACCGCGATCCGCCACCTACCTCCGCGGCAGCCTCCCGCCTCTGGGAAAACTCCCCCCGACGCTCGGCCGTCTCGAGGGGTAGCCGACCCCCCGCGGGCCGCCGCTCGCCCCGCCGGCCCTGAGGAGAAGTCCGCTCCCCTCGCCTCCGCGAACGCCTGAACCCCGTGGTTACGTCCCCTTCCGCGAAAGGATTAGTGGGTTAGCGCCGTGAGTTCGGCATGACCGACCCCCTCCACCTTCTGGGAGTCTCTGGGAGCCTGCGACGCGCGTCTACGAACACGGGGCTGCTGCGTGCCGCCGGGACCTTGCTACCGCCCGGGGTGACGTTCGAGATCGCGGACATCCGCAAAATCCCCCCCTTCAACCAGGACCTGGAGAACGAGCTCCCCGCGCCGGTGCGAGAGTTCAAGGATAAGGTTCGGCGCGCGGACGGTGTCCTTTTCGCGGTCGCCGAGTACAACTACTCCGTATCGGGGGTGCTCAAGAACGCCATCGACTGGGCGTCTCGCCCTCCCGCCGACAACGTCTGGGCCGGCAAGCCCGCCGCGATCGTGAGCTCTTCGGTCGGGATCCTCGGCGGAAGTCGCGCACAGTACCACCTACGCCAATCGTTCGTATTCCTCGGGATCCGGCCGGTCACCAAGCCCGAGGTCTTCGTGACGTTCAACACGACCAAGTTCGACCCCGCGGGCGATCTCACCGACCCCGAGGCGAAGAAATTCCTCGAGGCCCTCGTCCTCGAGTTGGTTCGGCTGACGCGCGAGGTCCGGGCGACCGCCCGGCCCGCCGCCGCGCCCTGATCGGGCTCACGGGGCGAGCGCGTAGGTCCTTCGCCGGCGGACCGCCCGCCGGTGCGCACGGCGATCCAGCTCCACACCGATACCCGCGCCGGTGGGGACGTCGAGGGTTCCATCGGCGTTCAGCACGAACGGCCGTTCGAGGATCTCCTCGCGATAGTATCGGCGGCTGGCCGAGATATCCCCCGGCAACGAGAAGACCGGGTGGGAGGCAAGGGCGACGCTGTGGGCCCTTCCGATCCCGCTCTCCAGCATGCCGCCCACCCACGCGACGGCCCCGCTGCGGGTCGCCTGCCGCGCGAGTGCGATCCCTTCGAGAGGCCCACCGACCCGCCCGGCCTTGACGTTCAGGCTCTGCACGGCGCGGAGCCGGATCGCCTCTTCGAGGCTGTCGGCGTCCACGACCGATTCATCCAGACAGACCCGGAAGGACGCGTGCCGGGCGAGGGCTGCGTGCGCGGCGAGCGCACGCTCGGGGAACGGCTGCTCCACCTGCCGGACCTCGTAGCGCTCGGCCCATGCCCGTATCGAAGTCACCGCCGTGGGAGGGTAGCCCTGGTTTGCGTCGACCCAGAGCTCGATGGCCGGGTAGGCTCGCCGGACCGCGGCCAGGGGTCGCGCGTCCCATCCGGGCATGACTTTGACCTTGATGCGACGGTATCCTTCCTCGAGGTAGGCGCCCACGCGACGGGCCAGCGCCGTCGGCGTCGACTGGATGCCGACGCTGACCCCCACCTCGATCCGACGGCGTCGGCCCCCAAGCCAGGAGGAGAGCGGTCGCCGGCTCGCTCGAGCCTCCAGGTCGAGTGCCGCCTGCTCGATCGCGGATTTCGCCATCCGGTTCCCGCGAAAGGGCCGCATGAGCTCGCGGACCCCATCCACGCTCGTTGGCGGACGGCGGCGCCAGCGCGGAACCACGTTCTCCTGAACGAACGCCCACGCACTGGCGGTCGACTCTTCGTTGTAGAGCGGGTCGCGCGTCGCCACGCATTCGCCCCATCCGGCGAGCCCCTCGGAAGACTCTACCGATACCAAGAGGAACTGCCGACGAAGCTCGACCCCGAAGCTGGTCTCGAACGGTTCGACGAGCGGAAGTTCAAGCTGCTCTACGGTGAGCGAGCGATACCGCATCGGAAGGGGCGAGCCCGCGCCATGTAATCACGGAGCCGACGCGTGGGTCGGGGCGTGATTTGCCCTAAACCATTAAACGGGACAGTCAGTGCCGAGCACGAGTTGGGCACGTAGATCAGCGGAAGATCGCTGCTTTCGCAAAGCAGAGGTCGGGGGTTCAAATCCCCCCGTGTCCACTCCCCACGGGCCGGCGACGCGGCCAGTACCATCGACCCTTGCAAGTAGCCCTCCGAACGCGGCCTCTCAAACGTGGGCCCTACCCCCGCCGCGTCTCAGAGGCCCGGCCGCACGGCGATAAGGATCCGCCGGGCCGGGTACGACGGGCTCTTTCGGGCTCGGGCGTGGAAACCGACGTGTTCGCGGCTCCGAAGGGCCTCGGTGGGTTCTACGAGCGCCATGCGATGCACCTCTTCGAAGCTTCGGATCGGTCGCCCGGGTTCGGCCGCGAGGTAGTACATCCGCAACGCGGATGTGGTCCCGGCCCGTGACGATGTCGTTACCCGGGCGATCTTGGCATCGTCGCCGTTGTAGGCGAGTAGGTGTACCGTGTTGGGCCGGAATTCTCGAGGAACTATCCATCCCTCGATGACCGCGACACCGCCCGGGGCCGAGTGACGGTAGAGGTTGGCGAAGGCAGCCTCCCGGTCTCGCGAGGTGAGGAGGTAGCCGACGGCACTAAACAGGCAGAACACCGCGTCGAAGGTTCGACGGAGTCGAACCGTGCGCATGTCTCCCCGGGAGAGGGACACCGATCGTCCGAGCTGCCCCCGCGCGATCCGGAGCATCGCCGGGCTGCGATCCCTCCCGCCCGCGTTATCGAAGGGGGAAGCATCGCGAGATGTGGCCCGTGCCGCATGCCATGTCAAGAACCGACCGGATCGGGCGGCCGCCCCGTGCGTGCGAACCGAAGGGTCTCCCGTGTCTCCTTCGCGTAGTCCTTCGATGCGTACACGCGGTCGTAGTACCGTGCCGGGGCCGAGTACGGCCGTTCCCGGGCCGTCGCGTCGACCTGCGAGCGGCGCGGAATATCCTTGGGAGGTCGGCGGATCGTCCTTACGATGGAACGTGGATCAACGGGCAATAGTTCTCGGCGGTCGGTCGAAGGGCCTCTCGCAACCACCCGGGCATCGGAAGGTCGATCGCTCGAACGACGCGGCCCGGATGCCTTTGCTCGAGATAGTCCTGCCATCGATCGAGCGCTTCGACCACCCGGAAGTAGGCTCGCTCGGACGCCGCAGCTCTCGGATCGCTCTTCGGTAGGCCCATCGAGTAGAACAGCACGAGGTCGATCGTGCTGAACGCGCTTTCCTCGCGGAGCACCGGGTACAGCAGTACCTCGCAGGGCTGGTCCGACGGACGGTTGACGTCCAAGGTCATGATCTCGAGCCGGTCCGGGTCGACGGAAATGGACTCGACGCCCGGTTTGCGAGACAGAAGGCAGCGGATCTCCGGAACGGTCGTCGCGGGCGTTCGCCAACGCCACCGTCCCCGGACCTCGCCAACGAGATCTCGGTCGGAGTCCCAAACAGCGCGCAGGAGCTGGGGAACTGCTTCTGCCTCTCTTGGAAGCAACAGATTGGCCGAGCCCGCCATTGCTGCCGAGTCCACTCCGCGGTCCCTCTCATAAAGGCGTTGTTCGAGTCGGCCGGGGGACCCCTCACCGGCATCGCGTCTTCCGGCCACGGCGGCTACGGACCCCGAACGTCGAAGGCTTGAATCCTCGAGGCTCCGAGAGCTCGTGGAAGCCCTGGAAAAAGTCAGGCCTCGCTCGGTGCGCGCCGCGCGATGGATCGCATGGATCGCCATCGCTCTCTTGATCGCCACGGCGGCCCTGGTCTCTCTCGGGAGCTCTTCGGATACGATCCAGTGCCCGGCCTTTCCGTCCTGCCTCGCAAATCCCGGCAGCCTCGTGGGGTTCGTTCACACCAGCTCCGCGGGAGTCCTGGTGCTCTTAGTGCTCGCCTTGATGGTCCTGAGCTTGATGGCGCCGGCACGAGCGTACCGGATCACTCTCCCATCGATCGGAGCCTTCATCGCCCTGATCGTTACGGCCACGTTCGGTTCTCTTTTCGCGACGGGCACAGTGCCGACGTCTCTGGCGCCGCTCCAGTACCTGTGGCTCGGAATCACCCTCGTCCTGCTCGGGGTCGTGGCCGCACGGTTGCGGCACCTTCCAAGTGAGCCGGCCCGGGGGGTGTGAGCTTTCCGTGCGCGAATCTATGGTTATAGCCCGGCGGACCTTCGTCCGGGCGTGCTGAGCGATGCCTACGGTCGTGGGGTCACCGACGTCCGCATCAGCGTCACGAAGCGGTGCAACTTTGGATGCGTGTACTGCCACGACGAGGGGTTAGGCCCCACTGGACGCCCCCGAGATCCGCATGACGAGGAGGTGTCCCCCCTCGAAGTCGAGCGGATCGTCCGGGTGGCACGGGAGTTCGGGATCCGGTCGGTGAAGTTCACCGGGGGGGAACCGCTGATCCGCGGCGATCTCGAAGAGATCGTCGACCGGACGGTACGCCAGATTCCCGACGTCTCTTTGACGACGAACGGCTCGATGCTCGCGGCGCGCGCCGAGAGCCTCCGCGACGCGGGGGTCAAACGCGTGAACGTATCGGTTGATTCGATTCGACCGGCGGAGTTCCGCTCTATACGACAGGGTTCGCTCGCCCCGGTGCTGAAGGGTGTACGCGAAGCCCTCCGAGTCGGTCTCAAGCCCGTGAAGCTCAACATGGTCGTGTTCCGATCGACGGTCGACCGGTTGAGCGAGATGATCGACTACGTCGCCGCCTCGGCGGGCCTCAAGCTCCAACTCATCCAGTTCATGCCGGAGCTCGTCCACCACGGAGAGTGGATGGTCGACATCGACTCGGTGCGTTCGTGGCTCGAAGCCCATTCCGAGACGGTGGTAGTGCGGGAGATGCACCACCGGCGTATCTATCTCTTCCGAGGAGCGGAAGTCGAACTGGTGGACCCGGTGGGAAACGCCGAGTTCTGCGCGAACTGCCATCGGATTCGGGTGACGCATCGGGGGGAGCTCAAGGGATGCCTCAACCGGAGCGACGACATGATCCCAACGCGGGGGCTCGACGACGCGGGTCTGCGAGACGCGTTCCGAACCGTAGTCGCGCGACGGATTCCGTTCTACGGAGGGTACCGACCGGCGGACGGTGGGCGCCGGACCGCCGACGGTCAGCCCACGGTCCTATCCGTACCGCGCAAGAATTAGAGCGGGGCCGAACTACCAGCCGAGTTCCTCCCCCCGGTTTTGCTCGTCGAGCCAGCGTTGGAGGGGTCGGAAGTATTCGAGGAGGCCCGCGGCGCTCATGGCGCGCTCGCCCGTCAGCGCCTCCAGGGCGTCCCGCCAGTCTCGAGATGATCCCATCGCGAGCATTGCGCCGAGCCTCTCCCCGGCGCGTCGATCTCCGTAGATCGAAACGCGATGGAGCGGGCCCAGGGCCCCGATCGTGCGAGCGAGGGCACGATGGAACTGGAACTGGAGGATGTGCGCGAGGAAGTAGCGCATGTACGGGACGCTGGCCGGAACGTGGAACTTGGCGCCCGGATCGAACTCCGTTTCATCGCGAGGGGTCGGTGGCCGGAGGCCCTGGTATCGCTCGCGCATCTCCCACCACGTCCGGTTGTACTCTTCCGGTGAGATCTCGCCCGAGAACACTCGCCAGCGCCACCGGTCGACCACCAGTCCGAACGGAAGGAACGCGATCTTCTCGAGCGCGGTGCCCAGGAGGAGCCCGAGATCGTTTTCGACCGGCGGCGCCTCTGCGAGGAGTCCGACCCGGACCAAATACTCCGGGGTTACGGAGAGTCCGATGGTGTCGCCGATCGCCTCGTGGAATCCATCGTGAGCGCTGTCTCGGAAGAGGAACGGCTGACCGGCGTACGCACGCTGATAGTAGTTGTGACCGAGTTCGTGGTGCAGCGTCCGGAAGTCCTCGGCCGTGATCTCGATGCACATCTTGATCCGCAGGTCCGCAACGTAGTCGAGGTCCCACGCGGAGGCGTGGCAAACGACCTCCCGACCCGGGGGGCGCACGAACATGGACCGCTCCCAGAAGGAAGGGGGGAGGGGGTCGAGCCCCATGGAAACGAAGAATCGCTCGGCGAATCGAACCATATCAACCGGCTCGGTCCCGCGCCTACGGAGGATCTCGGTGAGATCGTAGGCCGGAGTGGACCCGGGCGGGGCCACCTCCGCCGCGAGAGCCTCCCAAGACTGAGCCCACATGTTCCCGAGGAGGTGGATCGGGATGGGTCCGCGGTCCGGCACGATCGACGCGCCGTAGCGCTCCCTCAGGCGCCGCCGGACATACGCGTGCAGCGACCGGTAAAGCGGCTCTACCTCCGACCAGAGTCGCTCCACCTCGCGGGCGAACGTGTCCTCAGGCATGTCGTATCTCGATCTCCACAACGCGCCAGTGTCGGCGAACCCGAGCTCGCGCGCGCCGGAGTTGGCAAGTTGGACGTACTCGGTGAAGTCCGAGCGCATCGACCTTCCGATCGCGTGCCAGCCCGTCCATACATCCTCCAGGACGTCGGGGTGCCGGTTCTCCGATAGGATCCGGGACAAAGCTTGGAGATCGACCGGTGCCCCGGATCCCTTGGGCGCATACGTTCCCTTCGCGTAGATCCCCTGCATCCGGGCCACGAGGGTAGCGAGGCGCTCGGGCCCTCCCGCGGCGGACGGCGCCACGATCGGAAGTGAAACTCGGAGAAGGTTCGCCTTGCGAGCCCGGATCGCGTCCGACGGCGGCGGAGTTGCCGTGATTTCCTTGGCGAGCGCAACCGTGCGTTCGATAAGACGAGCATTCGCCCGCGAACTCAGGGCTTCGGTGTCCTTCGTGATGTAGGTGTTGTAGACCCAGTCGGCCTGTTGTGCCTCGATCGCGAGCGCGAGCAGTTCCTGTTCGGCCTCGTCGATCCGAGAGTCGGAACGGGAGTCCTTCGCCGGCACGGTGCGCGCGATTCGGCCGCGCCATATCAAGGCGCGCCCGGATTCCGACCCGTAGCCCTGAAGTGGAGACCGAGCTTTAAGTAGGAACAGGATTGATACATCCCCGAGGCGAGAGAAACCGGGCAACGCGATGTCCGATGGAACGGTGAGCCGGGCGCTGATTGGTCCTGTTTCCTCGACCGCCCGCAGCTTCCCCTCGTCTGCCGTTCCGGAACCTCCCTTCACCGGCCCACGCCCCCACCATCGTTTGACGTTGGAAGCGGCCGCGGCGTACGCGACCCATGTCGACGCCGCGCGCGTTCGCGCCGCGGTCGAGGGACGGACCTTCGTCTATACCGTGCGTTGGGTTTAAGGCCTGAGCCCGAGGGTCAGGTGTCTCTCCCGCGGCGAAACGCACTTCGCTCGGCCTCGATCGCGAGCTTGCTCAGTTCGTCAGCCCGCCGGTTCTCCTCGCGGGGGACCCACTCGAAGCGTACCATCGGGAACTCGCGTACCAGTTGCGCGAGACGCTCGTAATAGGCCCTCAGATGTTCGGATTTCACTCCGTATTCGCCGGACATCTGACGGATGATGAGTTGACTATCGCCGCGAAGGACGACCCGGCCCCGGTACCCATCGGCGAGCAATCGTTCGAGCGCGCAGATCGCCGCTGAGTATTCCGCCACGTTGTTCGTAGCATGGGGTACTCCGGGTCGGACCGCCAGTCCCATGCCCTCTACGTGCCCGCCCGCACCATCGATCGTGTAGCCATACGACGCGATTCCTCCGCCGCGCGGAGGCTGGCAGGCGCCGTCGAAGTGCACGACCACCTCCTCCTGCTCGGTGGGCAGCGATGCGACGCCTCGGGGAATCGAACGGTCGTCGACCATGCTCCGCGTTCATCCCGGTCGGGCATAAGAGACCGCGGCGGGCGCCCCCGGCATTCCGAGGCCTCGCATCTACGCATCGTCGAGTGCGTTCCGGCGGCAACAGTGTCCCGGGTTCGTCGCGCGCGAGTAGGATCGTCGGACTCGGGTTCGAAGTCGTGGGACTCTTGCCATTCTCCGGGGACGCGATCCTCCGACTTACGCGGCCCTCCCGATAGGGTCGCGCCTATTCGTGGTCTAGGTCCTCTTCATTTTGGACGAGCAAGGCCGCTCTTCTAGCGGCGCCGGCGTTCGGGCTCGGCTTGGAAGTTCTCGCGATCGGATCCAAGCTGCGCACCGGCGCTTCTCCGCCCATTGGCGGGGCTTCTTCGTCCGCCTTCCGAGCGATGCGAGATCGGGCGGAGGTCACCTCTCGGGCTGAACCTCACGGTAGGATCGATCTCGGACACGGTGATCCGCGTGGGGGTCGTGGATGTGGCGGCGCTCGCGCACTACGTTTTCGTGCGCGACGACTTCATCTAGCCCCACGTCCCGTAGGGACCTGATGAGCAACCCCACCGTGCTCCTGCGCACGACGCAGGGCGAAATCCGAGCCGAGATCTTTGTGGACCGCGCCCCGAAGACCGCGGAGAACTTCCTCGCCCTCGTGCGGAAGGGATTCTACAATGGCCTGACGTTCCATCGAGTGATTCCGGGGTTCATGATCCAGGGCGGATGTCCGAAAGGCGACGGCACGGGAGGGCCGGGATACTCCATCCCCGACGAGTTCGGGGCCGACCTTCGCCACGATGGTCCCGGAGTTCTGTCGATGGCGAATGCAGGCCCCAACACCGGGGGCAGTCAGTTCTTCATCACGCTCGCCGCTACCCCCTGGCTGGACCGCCGTCATGCGATCTTCGGACGGGTTCGGTCCGGCCAATCGGTGGTAGAGAAGATCGCCGCGGTTCCTCGGGACGGCCAGGACCGCCCCCGCTCACCCGTTCGGATTGTCGAGGCCTCGGTCAGCGGCTAGTCCGCCGCCCGGAGACTCCTTCTCCTCACCGCACCGGGTAGGTCCGCCATAACCGCTCCCCGGGCCGGCGAAGGTCCCGGATCGTGATCGTCGCGTTTCTCGCGAGGTCGATCACGGAACCTATGGCCAAGATCAGGAGGACGGCGGCCAGTCCGACGGTGACGGCCTCGTTCGCGCTTCCCCCGAGGCCGCTCAGCGAGAAGCGGTAGGGAGACGCTAGGTAGAATGCGTACAGGTAGGCCAGTTCAACGATGTTGGTAGCGATACCGATCGGGCCGTAGGCGATCGTGGGCCGAAGGGCGTAGTAAGCGGCGGCGAGGATCGCGAGCAGGACTCCCGCGTAGACGAGGCCCCCCGCGGAAAAGGAAATGGGAATCCCGTTCGAACTGAGCAGATGGACGATGTACGGCGGAAGAACGACCAGCACGACGAACACGCCCAGGAAGATGAGCACCCCGGTGGCAACCCGGGTCACGAGGGAAGGGTACCGCGGTCTCGCGAACGGATCGGTGACGTAAGCCGGGCGGTATGCGGGAACTTTGGGAGGGCGGTCGCTCGCCGACGGAGGCTCCATGTTACCTCTGGACCGGTCGTAGAATGCCCGAGGCCGCGCCACCCTCCCGGGGATCGACGGTATCCCGGGAATCGCGTGAGGGGGTCCACGAGACATCGATCGCGACGCCGCACGACTTCAATGTGATCACTCCCTGCACACGGCACCGCCCTCTTTGAATACCATTCGGCCCATACGAGGGCCGTCGCTTCGGCGGCTCGAGAGAGACGACGCGTCGTCGACGTTCGCGACCGAGAGGCAGCGAGCGACCTCGACGGCGTTGGACGGCGGGAACACGCCGGGTACGCGCGGGGGATAGCGTCGCCAAGGGCATCCGGGTAGTCCGGGCCTGGTCGGGGGTCTCTTTGAAGTCATTTACGCTGGATAGGGAGCGGAATACCGGTGGAGCGATATGCGGCGAAGTCAGAACAGGCTGCACGACCGGACCGAAGCCGGCCGCGAGCTCGCCCTGCGTCTCAAGCATATGAACCTCGAGCACCCGTTGGTCGTCGCCCTTCCCCGAGGAGGGGTCCCAGTCGGAGCGGAGATCGCTCGAGAGCTATCCGCCCCGCTCGACGTCCTGATCGCGCGAAAGATCGGCGCTCCGGGGGACCCGGAGTATGGCTTAGGTGCGTTGGGTGAAGACGGAACGTACGTGCTCGACCACGAGCGCGTCGCGGAGGCCGGTTACACCGAGTCCGATCTCTCGGATGTCCTTCAGAGAGAGAAGGCGGAGGCGCAGCGTCGGACCCGGGTCTGCCGGGCGGTCCTGCCGGCCATCGAACGGAAGGATCGGGATGTGATCCTCGTCGACGATGGCGCGGCCACCGGCGTCACCGCGACGATGGCCGCCCGGCTCCTCCGAGCCCAAGGGGCGCACCGGCTCGTGATCGCGCTGGGCGTCGCCCCGCCCGATACGTGCCGTCGGCTCGAGCACGAAGCGGACGAACTGGTCGTTCTGATCCGCCCCGCGAATTTCTACGCGGTCGGACAGTTCTACGAGGAGTTCGATCCCGTCGAGGAGCCGGAGGTTCTGGCGGTCCTGGAGGCGGCGTCCCAATCGCAGCGGCCGGCCTAATTGGGCATCGCCATCGTGGGGGGCGCGGTCGAACTGCCACGGGGCATTACCGTTGCCTGAAGGAGCCACATCGCCGACCTCAGGATCCCCACCGTTCCCCCGAGATCGATCTCTTGATACTTGTAGGCGGACCGTCCGTGGGTGTCGCGGAACTGCGCGAAGACCTTGGTCACGTGCGGCGCGACCCGCTCCACGAAGTGGGTCGTCATCTGGCGGGCCAAGGGGTTCTTCATGCGCCCCACGAGGCTCGGGAGCATGGCTCGCGACAGCCGCAGATCGTGCTCCCAGCATATCTGGAGCAGATCCCAGTAGCGCGAGGGGAGCGTCTCCAACTGGGGCATGGCATTCCCGTGGATGCGGCTCGTCGATATCGGAATGACCGGGAGGGGGAAGATGAACGCGCGGAAGCCCTGCGCGATCATCGCGTCGACCATCGAGATCGATTCGTCGACGTCCGCATCCGTCTCGTCCGGAAACCCTATGGTCATCGTGTAACAAGGGTCGATGCCCGCGTCGTTCATGATCCGGGTCGCGTCCAGGATCGTCTCCCGCCACTGCTCGGGTTTGTAGGGGAAGGACTTCGCCGGCATGTATTTCTTGAAGATCCGGAGGCTGCCGGTCTCTAGGCCGACGACCGGCGTGAGGCCGCGGTATTTGTCCCACTCCGCGATCCGGCCCATCTCGAGCATGGTCTCGGGAGCCTCGCGTACCGCGGGAGCCGAAACGTGCGCAAATCCAATCTGATCCGCGCCGGTGGCCTTGATGTTGGTCATGAGGCCGACGACCGCGTCGTGGTTGGTACGCAGCTTCTTGGCCCCATAGAGGAGGATGTCGTCCGTTACGATCTCGACGTTGAACTCGCCGGCGGCGCGGTTGACCCGGATCTCTCGCTCGATTGATTCCCAGGGAATGGTGCGGTACCGGTCGGGCGTGATGGAACAGAACTCGCATCCTCGGGGGCAGCCGCGAGTGACCTGAACCTCCCCAATCCGTGCCGCCTTGACGATCGTCGGTATCTCCTCGAGCTTCGGGGGAGTCCCGTGGACCGTGAGCGGCACGAAGCCTCCCTCGATCGCGGTCTTCACGATACGGGGAAAGTCGATCTCCGCTTCCCCCTGGTAGACCGTGTCGATCCAGTCCGGCCGCCGGTAGGTCATCTGCCAGATCCCCGGCCCGCCGGCAACGACCCGGAAGGGCGCTCGGTAGCGAAGGCGCTGGATCCGCTCGCCGAGCTCCCGGAAGAACTCCTCGTTCCAACTCGGCCCTCCTCCGAAGAGCATCGTCAGTTTCGTGCTGACGGGGCTAAAGCCGAAGGGGTCGTGGGCCGTGACGCCCACGACGCGCGTGCGCGACCCGACCGCATGATCGAGGCGCTCAGGCGGAACGACGGCGACATCGGCGATCCCGTTCGCCAAGAGCGACACCTCGACCTTCCGCAGGGCATACGGGGCGGTGAGGGGCTCGTCGCCATGCACCGGCTCGACCGGAGGGCTGAAGAGACGGTTCATCAGCACCCGAGGCACGAGGCGCGCGGGCAGGCAGCAGAAGTAGCCTAACGCACTCGACCGAGAATAGTCGGAAAAGCTCCCTCGGTCCGAGGTCAGCACCACCACGTGACCCGGCCTATCCGCAAACGTACTCCCCTCCTCTCCGAGATACTTAACTCCCTAAATATTAGGGAGAATTCGCTTAAAAAGCAAGCGGCGAGGGAAGTTGACGGTGGCCGCCCTCCGAGACCATTCGTATCGGTCTTCTCCCTCTCCCGGCGGTCCCGCCGAGCCATTGACGTTCGACCGAGCTCGCGAGGGCCTGGGGCCATCGACCTGACCCGGGTCGGTTCGAGCGCGTGAGGTTCGAACTCGGCTCTTCCGGGGGGGTAGGATCCCGCCGCAGCGAAGCTCCTCATCCGAGCTATAGGTTGCCCTACGTGATGCGCACATGCCCGCGTCGGGCGTTGCTCCGAATCCGAAGGGCAGCCACTGGAGGGACTTGAACCCCCGACCTGCTGATTACGAATCAGCCGCTCTGCCAACTGAGCTACAGTGGCGCGATCCCGGGTCGATGGGGTTCGGGGTATAATGGTGGCGGGAGCACGCGTGAGAACTACGGCCGCTGCGATGGCGTGGCCCCGTTCTCACCGATGCTTCGTAGGCGGGCGGACGCCCGGTGGCGGTCGAGCCATTGGGCGACCGCGGGCGGAACGAGCGAGTCCACCGGCGAGCCGCGTTCGAGGGCCGCACGGATCTGCACTCCCTCCCAGCGCTCTCGCTCGAACAGCGTGGGGGACTCGACCGTGTATCCCCCCGCCTCGAACAGGATCCGAGTGAGAGGATTGTTCGTGTAGACGCGGGTGAACGGGGGTAGGAGGCCCTCGACGTAGCGAACCCAAAGGGCATGGCGGTGGATGTCCGGGATTGGGACCGGTATCACGTCGGAGAGGTGGGCCTCCTGGAGCGAGAGTTCGATCATCTCGAACCGCTCACCCGCCGTGAACGGGTTTTCGCGGGTGTAGGACTCTTGTGCGCTTCCGATGCCGATGAGGACCACCTCGGCGGGTCGTCCGCGACGGATCGCACGTATCGTTTCGAGATGCCCTCGATGGAAGGGCTGGAAGCGACCTACGAAGAGCGCGCGAGGGGGCCCGTCGCTCATTCCGGACCGAGATCGTCGACGTCGTCCAAGAACTCGTCGATTTCCGGGCACCGGGGCGTCAGGTAATGCCGGCAGTGCACGCAGCGGCGGTCGTTCGCCGTCGAGCGGAGACGGGCGTTGAACTCGTAGCAAGGGCGGTTGACGAAAGGATCGGCGCTCGGCCCTTCCCCGAGTTCTTCGAGTACGGGGACCGGCGAGCGCATCTTGGAGGGAGGCCGGTGAGTGGGGGGTTGAAACGACCCTTTCATGAACCGCCCGGAGCTGGCCGGCTCGATGCGGACGTGTTGGCCGCAGCGGCATCGTCGATCGAGGTCCGGGCCGTCGCGTGAACCATCGCGCTGAGGCGCTCGAGGAGGCTCTCCTTCTGCGATCCTTGGCCTACCAGAGCATACTTGAGGACATCCCGCAGCGTGCTGACCGGGATGACCTCGATCTGTCCCCGATAGCGTTGCTCGAGGACCATGTCGTTCACATTGTCTTCGGGGATGAGCACGCGCCGAATCCCCGAGTCCGCGGCCGCCTCTACCTTCGCGGTCACGCCGCCCACGGGAAGGACGTTGCCGCGCACGCTCAGCGAACCGGTCATCGCGACCGACTGATCGACCGGAACGCCCTCGAGGGCGCTGATGACCGCGGTGGCAATCGAAACGCTGGCCGAATCTCCCTCGACTCCGTCCGACGTCCCGACGAACTGGATGTGGATGTCGTAATGAGAGATGTCGGCCCCGGTGTACTTCTTGATCAGGGCGCTCACGTTCTGCACCGCTTCCTTGGCAATCTCGCCCAGCTTCCCGGTCGCGACGACGACCCCGCCGTCCCGCGTCTGGGCAGGAGTGACCTCGGCCACGATCGGAAGGACGATCCCAGAGAACTCGGACATCCCGCTCTGGGCGTTGATCGCGGCCAGTCCGTTGACCGATCCGACGGCGGCTCCTTCGACGGAGAACATGCGGTATTCCCGGCGGCGTTCGATGTAGCGGTCCGCGATCTGCTGCTCCAGCGAGCGGCTCGCCCGCTTCGCCTTGACCACGTGCTCGGCTCGTACGGTCGCCGATCCCTCGGAGTTTGCGATATCCCCCGCCACTCGGATGAGGCCCCCAAGCTCGCGCAGGCGGAGCGTGAGCTGGCCCGAGCGGCCCGCGCGGCGCTGGGCCTCGCGGATGACCTCGGTGACTGCCGCCATGTCAAAATGGGAGATCTTCTTGTCCTTCACGACCTCCTGAGCTACGAATCGGACGAGCTTCATCCGGTTCTCCGGAGTGTCCGCCATCGTGGTCTTCACGTACAGCTCGTAGCCGTAGCCACGTATGCGCGAGCGCAGGGCCGGGTGCATCGCTTGGATGCTGTCGACGTTGCCCGCCGCCACCAAGACGAAGTCCGCGGGAACGGGCTCGGTCTTGACCATCGCCCCCGCAGAGCGCTCGGACTGACCGACGATCGGGAACTTGCGCTCTTGTAGCGCGGTCAGTAGCGAATGCTGGCTCTCGATCTTCAGCAGGTTGATCTCGTCGATGAACAGCACTCCGCCGTTCGCCTTGTGGATGGCCCCGATCTCGACGCGTTCGTGCGGAGGGGTCTCAAGCCCTCCGGACTGGAACGGATCGTGCTTGACGTCCCCGAGCAGAGCTCCCGCATGGGCGCCGGTGGCGTCGATGAACGGGGGCTTCTCATCGGGCGTGTGGGTGACGAGAAGCTTCGCGACCTGGGCCCCCGGATCCGACCGACTGCCCGAGAAACGCATGATCAGATAGAGCACGACCACGAAGATGAATCCCAGAAGGATTGCGGTGAGATCCCGCGTGATGTACGTGTAGTAGATGGACAGCCCGAGGACAAGGATCGCCACGACCACGAACAGGATCGTGCGCTGCTCCTTCTTCTGAGCCGCCTCCAGCTTCTGAGCGGCCACGATCTCCTTTCCCTTCCCCGCCGGTACGACCCGGATCTTGGGCTCGTTCGGGTCCTCCGCGTTCGGGTACGCGAGGACGTCCTGGAGCTGTTCCTTCGGAAGGCAGTCGACCATGGCCCGGGCGATCATGCTCTTTCCCGTGCCGGGCTCCCCGATCAGGATCATGTGCCGACGCTGGGTGGCCGCCTTCTTGGCGACCTCGACCGCGTCGTCCTGCCCGATGACTTGATCAAGCAGCCGCGGAGGGACCTCGACCTGCGAGGTGTTCGCGTAGGGAAGTGTTCGCCCCCACTCGTCCAAATCGCTCGGGGTCGAGCCGGCAGTGACCGCGTCCCCTCCACTGCGCTCGGACGGTGTTCCCGTAGTTCCCCCTGAAGCGGCGCGACCCTATGTTGTTGGCCGGTCCGTTAGAAAACAAACCTGCCTCGCTATAAATGGTTTAACTAACCTGAAGTTGGGCGCGCGGACCCGGGCGCGTCTCTCTGTTATCTACGTAGCCCGGCTCCGCAGGCCGATGGCGATCGCGACGGCCCGCCTTGAAGGAAGGTCGATCGCCGAAGAGCGGACGCGTGCGTGTGCGGCTCTACTGGCTCGCGCCGGCCCCGGGGTTCGGCCCGCCACGCTGGCGAGCGTTCATCGACCCGTTTCGGGTCCGTTCGAGCTCTACCGGCGCCGTCAACAGAAGTCCGCCGAAGCGCTGGGCGTTCGCTTTCGGGACGAGGCTCTTTCCGGCACCTCGGACGACGCCGAGCTCTACGAGAGGATCCGGAGCCTCGCGTCGGACCCCACGGTGCACGGAGTGATCGTCGAGCACCCGCTTCCCGCGCCCTTTGACTTCCACCGAGCGGTCGACGAGCTGCCGGTGGAGAAGGACGTCGACGGCCTTTCCACGTCCAGCTTGGGGCGCTTGGTCTCGAGCCGGCCGATCCATGTTCCCGCCGTGGCGCGAGCGGCCGTGCGGATCGCACGCCACTACGGTCTCGTCCCGGCGGGAGAGCGCGTCGCCGTGATCGGACGAAGCGAGACCGTGGGATTGCCCCTGGCGCACCTCCTTTTGGAGCGCGGCACCGACGCCACCGTGACGATCGCCCACTCCAAGACGGAGGACCTCGCCAGCGCAATCTCGGGCGCACGCACGATTTTCAGCTGCGTGGGACATCCCAAGCTGCTCGATCGGTCGAACGTTCCGAAGGGGGCGGCCATCATCGACATCGGGCTCTCCTCGGCGCCCGATCCCGCTCGACCGGGGCGGTCGCTCTCGGTCGGAGATGCCGATGCGGCGACGCTGGAGGGCTGGGCGCGCGCGATCACGCCCGTTCCGGGCGGCGTGGGCCCGGTGACCGTCGCGGAACTGATGGGCAATCTCATCGACGCGTGGGCGCGCCAGGAGCATGTCGCTTGACTCCGTCCCCTCCGCCATCGTCGGATCCCCCCCTCGTTTGTCGAGACTGCCCGATGTGGTACGGCGCGGAAGACGAGGGATGGGGACCCTGCTCGATCAAACACCGGCGCGGGGACCGCCGGTATCTGACCTGGGGTGGCCACGTTTGCGACGAAGGCTACGTCCCGCCGAAACCCGGAAAGGCCGCTCGATTGACCGGTTCTCGCTCGACCTCGAGGGCGTCGGCCGTCGGGTATTCCTCGACGACGAAGGCGGGAGCGCGCAGGCGCGTCGCCACCCGCCGAAGGTCGGCTTCCGACAACTCTACCCGGCGCCGATCGAAATCGACGCGATAGGTCTCTCGGTCCAGTCCGGCCAGCGCGGCCACCCGCTCGGCGAGGCGCGCCACGTTTCCATGAAGAGGGGTCTCGATGATCCCGTAGATCACGGTACCGTCCTCGGTCCGAGCGGCGAATGACGGAGCCATGCGTTCCGCGCGTCGGATCAGGCGCTGGCGTAGCTGCACCGAATCCTTGAACCTCGAGCTGCAGTAATGGATTGGGATGCGAAGGCCGGGCGTCCGCACGATCCGCTGGGCGACCGCGCGGCTTCCTTGCACCCCCCAGCCGTTGTGCACGTCCACGCGATAGCCGCGCGCGTGGAGCCTTTCTTCGTTGGTTTCTGAGAACTCGAGCTCGTTGAGGTTAACGAAGTCCACGCCGATGCGATCTAGCGCGCGAAGGAGACGGACCAGTTCCGCCTCCTTTTCGGGAAGTACCGGGATCTCCACGCCGCGTCGGATCCCCCACGCCGGAGCCTCCTCGAGCACATGGCGGAAGGCGGAACCGTCTCCCTCGAGAGATCCCCAGAGGTAGTGCGGGATGTGCAGGCGGACCTCGTCCATCCCCGCCCGAGCGAGGCGTCGGAGCTTCTCGGCGTTCGGTTCGTGCGTGTAGAGGTGGATGTGGTGCTCGGGCCCGAACGCCCCTTTCAGCAGGCGGACGTAGTGTTCCACCCGGTCGATCGACCCGAGCGGATCGCCCCCGGTGATGCCGGTGCCGCTGGCCCCGATCGCGCGCACCTCCGCGAGCACATCCTCGTCGCCGTGCACAGGCCGTTCGTTCGCGTACGTGACGTCCTTTTGGTTGCGCGTGGGCGAAACGGGGCAGTAAAAGCAACGGAACCGGCACAGGCCCGTGACGAAGAGCACCATCTTGCGTCCCTCCGCGCACTGGACGCACGCGGTGCTGAGCGCGCCGCGGTGGCTCGAGGCCATCGGGAGCGGAACGATCGTTTCGTTCTCCATCGATCCGCGGCGAGGGTCCGGGGAGGATGAGGGTTTCGCAGGACGGCCGGTGCGAGACTCGAGGAGCTCCGATAGCTGGTGGTGCGAGCGACATCGGCTCCGGCACTTTCAAATCCCCTACCGGATTGGCACGGCCAGCGAAAGGAGCGCAACAGCGATGGAGATGCAGCCGGGACAGATGGCGTACGACCGGGCGAGCACGGTCTTTTCCCCGGACGGGCGCCTGTTCCAGGTCGAGTACGCCCTCCAAGCGATCCAGATGGGCGGGACCGCCGTCGCCGTCACCTACGAGGGCGGGATCGTCTTCGTCGCCTACCGCAATCTCCCCGTCAGCTCGCTCGCGGATGCCGGATCGATCGAGAAGAGCTTCGCCATCGACTCGGGCCTCGGGTGCGTCACCGCCGGGCTGATCGCGGATTCCCGCGTTCTCGTCGAGTTTCTCCGCGTCGAAGCGCAGCGTCACCGCCTCCTCTACAACGAGGTCGCCCCGTACACGCTTCTCGGCAGCAGCCTCGGGACCCTCCTGCAACAGTACACCCAGTATGGCGGAACGCGACCGTTCGCCGTCTCGCTGCTCCTGGGCGGATTCACGAACGGAGTCCCCGGCCTCGTCGAACTCGACCCGAGCGGCGCGACGATCGGGTGGAAAGCCTACGCGATCGGCCGAAACCGACGGGCCGTAGCCGACTTCCTCGAGGAGAAGATCTCCGACAAGCGGACGGAAGAGGCGGCGTTCCAGCTCGCCGTCCAGGCGGTCGCGGAGGGTTCGCCGACCCCGTTCCCGCCGGAAGCGCTCGATGTCTCGATCCTGACGCCGGAGAGCGAACTCCACCGACTGGCGCCGGCCGAAATCGCCCGCCGCGTCCAGGGCATGTCGTTCATCGGCACTCCGGACCGCTCGGGCGGGAAGTCGAACGCCAAAGCATAGGCACCCGCCGCTACGCGCGGTGGGGGGGACCGGCCGTGCGCGCACGGTGCGAGGCCGCCTCGTCCATCTCGTTCCGGAGCCGTATCCGCCGGCGCGTGCGATGATACGTAATGGCGAAGCGGTGGGCCTCGTCGCGCACCGCCCGTAGGAGCAGCATCGGCGCCGCGTTGGGGTTCGGCCGGCGCGGCTCCCGGCGGTCGGGGACGTAGATCTCCTCCTCGCGCTTCGCGAGGCCGATGGTCGGGAATCTCTCCGCGACTCCGAGCGCTGCAAGGCTCGAGAGGGCGCTCCCCAGCTGGCCCGGCCCGCCGTCGATGAGCAGGAGGTCCGGTAGGATCTCCTCGTCCGCCAGCCGCCGAGCGTAGCGCCGACGTACCACCTCGGCGATCATCGCGAAGTCGTTCGTCCCCTCGACCGAACGAATCCGGTAGCGCCGGTACTCCGACTTCTTCGGAGCGCCGTTCTCGAAGACCACCACGGACCCCACCGCCTCGTATCCCTGGAAAATCGAGATGTCGATCCCTTCGATCCTCCGAGGCAACGTCGGGAGCTCGAGCAGGTTCTGAAGCGCGGCGAGCACCTCGCGGGGGGCCGCCCGGGGCTCCGCCTGCGTGAGGCTCGAGCGCGCGAGGCTCGCGGCGAGCCGAGCGAGGGCGGCGTAGCGTCCCGTGGGTCGGAATTGCACGTCGATCCCGCGCGCGCCAAACAGCTCGTCCAGCGTGGAGTCGATGCCGGCCGGCCGCGCGGCATCGACGTAGATCCTCTCGGGCAGTTCGACCTGGTTCCCGTAGTACTGGGCGAGGAATTGACGGAGGACCTCGCCCGGCTCGGGAACGTCGTCGGCCGGTATCGCGAGCACGTGCGGCTCGGTCTCCCGGACTTCTCCATCCTCTATCCGAAGGAGGCCCACCGCCACCCGGAGCGTCGACGGTTCGTCCGGATAGGCGAGGCTCAGCACATCGACCCGGCCGGACCCACGGCCGATGACATGCTGGCGGTCGAGCAAGGCTCCGAGCCCCTCCAGGGCATCGCGCAGGTGGCCGGCCCGCTCGTACTCCTGGGCCCGGGCGGCCGCGCGCATCTGCTCTTCCAGGACCGGCTTCATCTCGGTCCCATGGCCCCGGAGGATCTGCGCGGCGTGTTCGGCCCGATGGCGGTACTCCTCGTTCGAGATCGCCCCGATGCACGGCGCGCTGCAGACACCGAGGTGGTAGTACAGACACGCCTCCCGCGGGAGGCGAATGCAACGTCGGAGCTGGAAGGTGTCCGTGAGGAGCTTCTGCACCCCGCGGGCCTCGCGGGCGCTGACGTACGGTCCGAAGAGGAGGGTTCCCGATCCGCGTCGGGGCCGCCGGACGAACAGCAGGCGAGGATGCTCTTCGCCCATCGTGAGGGCCAGGTACGGGAAGGTCCGGTCGTCCTTGAGGAGGGTGTTGAGAGGGGGTTGATACTGCTTGATCAGACTGGCTTCGAGAAGCAGGGCTTCCCGCTCGCTCGCGGTCGGAACGAACTCGACGCTCGAGCTCTGGGCGAGGATCGACCCGTCCTTCTCGATGCGGGCCCGCAGGTGGTCCAGCACCCGGCGCCGGAGGCTCCGGGCCTTCCCGACGTAGACGACCGTTCCCTGCGGTGAGCGAAAGAGGTAGACGCCGGGGACGTCCGGCCCCCGCCGGAACCCCTCCCCGGACGCCGCAGCGAGTTGGCTCGCCGGCACGAACGACGGCGGCTCGATTGGCGCGGGGGGCGGCTCGGTCATCGCGCCGGCAGTCGGCGGGGGGTGGCGCGGGCCGCCGGAAGCATCGGGGCAAGGAACTTCGCGGTGTACGAACCTTTCGTCTGCGCCACGTCCTCGGGCGTTCCGCTCGCGAGGAGGTGACCTCCCTCGGCGCCGCCCTCCGGTCCGAGGTCGATGAGCCAATCCGCGGACTTGAGCACGTCCAGATTGTGTTCGATGACCAGCACGGTGTTGCCGCCCTCGCGGAGCCGGAAGAGGACCTGCAGGAGCCGGTCCACGTCCGCGAAGTGGAGGCCCGTCGTCGGTTCGTCGAGCAGGTAGAGGGTCCGCCCTGTCGGCGGCTTTCCGAGCTCGAAGGCGATCTTGATGCGTTGCGCTTCGCCTCCGGACAAGGTGGTGGCGCTCTGGCCGAGGGTGATGTAGCCGAGCCCGACCTCGCTCAAGAGGCGCAGGCGGGACTCGATCCGCCGGTGGTTCGCAAAAAAGCCGAGCGCGTCGTCGACCGTCAGCGCGAGGACATCGGCGATCGACTTTCCCTTGAAGCGGACCTCGAGCGTCTCGGAGTTGAAGCGCTGGCCGTGGCACTCCTCGCAGACCACGTAGACATCCGGGAGAAAGTGCATCTCGTAGCGGATCACTCCGTCGCCGTCGCAGGCTTCGCAGCGCCCTCCCGGAACGTTGAAGCTGAATCGTCCGGGAGCGAAGCCGCGCGCCTTCGCCTCGGGGAGGCTCGCGAACAGCTCCCGGATCGGGGTCATCAACCCGGTGTAGGTCGCCGGGTTGCTGCGGGGCGTGCGGCCGATCGGGGACTGGTCGATGAGAAGGACCCGGTCGATCTGGTCGATCCCCTCGATGTAGTCGTGCCGGCCCGGTGTATCCCGGCCCAGGCCGAGGTGTCGGCACACGGCCTTGTACAGGATCTCGTCCATCAACGTCGACTTGCCACTGCCCGATACCCCGGACAGCGCCACGAACAGGCCCAGTGGGATTCGGACGTCATCGCCCTTGAGATTGTTCTCGCGGGGTCCGTGGATCACGAGCTCGCGCTCGGTCGGTCGCCGTCGCGCGCGGGGTACGGCGATAGACCGTCGACCGCTGAGGAAATCTCCGGTGAGGGAACCGGGGGCCGCTCCGATAGCTCCCGGGGGCCCGGTGTAGAGGATCTGTCCACCGTGGACGCCGGCCCCGGGGCCGAGGTCCACGAGCCAGTCCGACTCGCGCATCGTTTCCTCGTCGTGCTCGACCACGAGCAGCGTGTTGCCCAGGTCCCGCAGCGCCTTCAACGTCGTCAGAAGCCGCCGATTGTCCCGGGGGTGGAGACCGATCGAGGGTTCGTCCAAGATGTACAGCACGCCGACGAGCCCGCTACCGATCTGGGTGGCGAGGGCGATTCGCTCGGCCTCGCCTCCGCTGAGCGTGGAGCTCGCGCGGTCGAGGGAGAGGTACGTGAGGCCCACGTTCCGAAGGAAACCCAGCCGCGAGCGGATCTCCCGTACGACCTGACCGGCGATGGACTCTTCCCGGTCGTCGAGCCGCAGGTCTTCGAACCACGCGCTCGACTCCGCGACGGTCATGGAGACGACGTCGGCGATCGAACGGTCCCGGACCGTGACCGCGAGGCTCTCGGGTTTCAGCCGCCGGCCCCCGCAGCTTCGGCACGGATGGAACGCCATGAAGCCCATGTAGAACTCCTTCACGCTCTCGGACTTCGTCTGCTTCCATCGCCGCTCCACCGCGGCGACCAGTCCCTCGGCGAGCCACGCGCCCCCCCACCACCAGCGGGACCATCGCGGGCTCCCTCCGAGGCTTTTCTCGGAGCCCTGCATCAACGCCTTCCAGCCGGCCTCCGATAGTTCGCGCACCGGCCGCCGTGGGTTGTAGCCGTAGAGGGCGCCGAACCGTTCGAGCGCCTCCCGGCCCGGCGTGAGCCCCCAGACGGCGATCGCCTTCGTGAGCGGCTTGTCACGGTCCGGGATGATCAGGTCCGGATCCGCGTGCAGGGTGGCGCCGATGCCGAGACACTCGGGACAGGCGCCGAAGGGGTTGTTGAAGCTGAACATCCGCGGCGCGAGCTCGTCCATCGAGAACCCGCATACCGGGCAGCCGCGCCGACTGGAGAAGACGCGGCGTTCCCCCTTCGGCCCGCGCACGATTACGAGGCCGTCGGCGAGCGTGCGTCCGAGTTCGACCGCCTCGGCGAGCCGTGTCGTCTCGTCCGCGTCGAGGACGAACGAGTCCACGATGACCTCGATCGAGTGCTGGCGGTTCTTGTCGAGCTTCGGCGTGGTTCCCGTCGCCTTCACTTCGGCGCCATCGATGACGAGGCGTCGATAGCCATCGGCGCGGAGCTTCTCGAGCGTCTCGCGGTGTTCGCCTTTCTTCGCGCTCACCACCGGCGCGAGGATCTCGATCCGTTGTCCGGTCGAGCGGGCGGCGATCGTGTGCACGATGCGGTCGACCGATTGCGGCACGATCTCGGTCCCGTCGTTGGGACAGTGCGGGATGCCGACGCGCGCGAAGAGGAGGCGCAAGTAGTCGTGGATCTCGGTGACCGTGCCGACCGTGGAGCGCGGGTTACGGCTCCCGGCTCTCTGCTCGATCGCGATGGCGGGAGACAGCCCGTCGATCGCGTCGACGTCGGGCTTGTCCATCTGCCCGAGGAACTGACGAGCGTAGGCGGAGAGGCTCTCGATGTACCGGCGTTGTCCCTCGGCGTAGAGCGTGTCGAACGCGAGGGAGGACTTACCGGAGCCACTGACCCCGGTGATCACGATAAACCGGTTGCGGGGCAGGTCGAGCGAGATGTTCTTCAGGTTGTGCTGTCGCGCGCCGCGAACGCGGATGGCGTCGGGGAGTTCGGGCACAGGGTCGTCGCTCCCCACTCACGCCGGGAGCAGCTCCCGAACGGTCTCTTCCAGGCGTCGCAGCACGTGGTCTTGGATCTTCAGTCCGATCTGAGCGCTCGCGGGCCGCGTGTCGCCGATGACGCTCTCCGGCCATGCCTCGGGTCCGAGCGGTCCGGGGACGAAGCCGCTGCCGCGGGTCGCGATCACCGGTCGCACCGGGCCGACCGTCTGGGGAGCCAGCGCGAGGACCCGAGAGGTCTCGAGGAGACCGGCGTGACCGTCGGTTGCAGGCGCCACCTCCCCCCGGAGCTCGTAGACGAATTCGTAGTCCGATAGGACCACGATCCGCGTCCCCGGGTAGCTACGCATGGTATAGTCGGCGGCCTCCCGCAGAGCCGCCATGTGGCTCCGCTGGGCGTGACCCGAGATCACGAGCATACGCCGCACCCCCATCCGGGCGAGCTCTCCCAGGACTCCCGCCGCGTACCGGTCCAGGTCGTGCATGGGGAGGGAGACGGTGCCGGCGAAGCGGCTCGCTTCCGGAGCTACTCCGTAGGGCAGCGTCGGGGCGATGACCGCATCGATACGCTCGGCGAGCATCCGGGAGGTCACCTCGGCCTGGATCTGGTCGGCTCCCAGCGGAAGGTGGGGCCCGTGGGCCTCGAGAGCGCCCACCGGCACGATCACAAGCGGATTCGAAGCGAGGCGAGCCTCCCACGATCTCGAGTCGAGGTTCAAAAGGTACGTCGCAGTCCCCATTCTCCCGTATCCAAGTCGGTGACGCTATTTAAGGCGCAACGGGAGGGAACGTAACGCCCTGCCAGTACCGCCCGGTTCAAGGGACCGGATCCGCCGGCCCCGCCTCCGGCGGGACCGGCTCGGCGGTGACGGCGGGAGCCCGGCGCGGGCGGGTTCGTACCGCGGCTACCGCCCGGGTGCGGCGTTTTGGTTCGGCGGCTTTCCGCGCGGCCGAAGCCGGCGAGGAGCTTCGACGGGCCCGAGGCTTCGCGATGGTCCGAGCCTTCGCCTTCTTCTCGCGCTTCTCCGACGGCGCACGGGTGGGGCAGTTCGGGTTGATGCACAAGGTCCAGGGGGGCCGGCCGGCTTCGATGGCGGTGACGACCGGGGCGTGGCATACCGGGCACGGCTCGGGCGAACGCTCGAGCTTTCCGCGCTGGGGCAGGGGGTACGTCGTACGGCACTCGGGATAGCCCGAGCATCCCACGAAGCGCTTGCCGAGGAACGAGTAGCGGATCTCTAGCGGCTTACCGCAGGTGGGGCAGGTACCCGCGCGGAACGCCCTGTGGTGCTCCTCGCACTCGGGGTTCATGCAAAAGAGCTCGGGCCGCTGTCCACGAAAGACGATCTTGACCCGCGGCATCCCACACTTCGCGCAGAGAAATTCCGGTGCGGGTTCGATGAAGCCCGCCGCCGGGAGGGGGAAGCTGACCGAGCAGGAGGCCGGATTGTTGGAGCACTGGATCCACCGCATCCCGCGCGGGCTGCGCTCGATGCGCAGGGCTCCGCCGCACTTCGCGCACGGCCCGACGAAGCGCTGGCGATCGAGCGCGCTCCGAATCGTAGCGCGGACGCCCTCGACGTTCTTGGAGAGGAGCCCATAGGCCTCCCGCAGCATCTCGCGGGATTCGTTCAGCACTTCCTCCTTCGGCTTCCTCGACTCGGCGACGAGCTCCATATCGTCCTCGAGTCGGTGCGTCATCTCCGGGCGGGTGATCACCGGAGCGTAGGCCCGGAGCGCCTCCGTCACCGCGATGCCGGTGCCGGTGGGCTCGAGCCCGCGCTGGCCGACGTACCGGCGGTCGAAAAGCTTCTGGAGGACATCGTGGCGGGTCGACTTCGTGCCGAGGCCCAGCCGTTCCATCTCCTGGATCAGCGAGCCTTGCGTGTAGCGTCGCGGAGGCTTCGTCTGCTCCTCGACCAGTCGCACGTCTCGGACCGGGAGCGTCGCTCCGACGGTGAGGGTCGGTATCGGGACCTCCTCCGGCGTCGAGTACGGATAGACGTGGTACCATCCCGCGTCCGTGATCGTCTGTCCGACTGCCTCGAACGGTTCTTCCCGGATCGCGACCTTCGCGGTGCGCTTGCGGCCGATGGCATCGGGAGCTAGGGTCGCGAGGAAGCGTCGAACCACGAGTTCGTAGACCTTGGCATGGTCCGGCTTGAGCTTCCGAGGGTCGACGACGCCCGTGGGGTAGATCGGGGGATGGTCTGTCGTCTCGGTGCGGCCGCGCGTCGCCCGGAACGTGGGCTGATCGAGCACGTAGGCGGCGGCCTCAGCGAAAACGCTGTCCCGGAACTTCTCGGCGAGGGTCTTCAGGCCCACGCCCCGCGGATAGACCGTGTTGTCCGTTCGCGGGTAGCTGATCAGACCCTGCGTGTATAGATCCTCGGCGATGCGCATCGCGTTGGCGGCACCCAGCCCGAGACGGGTCGCTTCCGCGACGAAGAGGGTCGTGGAGAACGGAACCGGAGGGCGCCGACGTGTCTCTTCCTCGGCGAACTCCTGCACGATCCCTTCGCTCGCGCCCTCGACCTTCGCGAACGTCCTCAGGGCCTCGGCGTGATCCTCCCAAATCCCATGCGCGTGCTTGAGCTCGAAGCTCTCCTCCCCCACGACGCCCGTTGCGGCAAGCTGCCAGTAGGGGGTGGGCACGAACTCCTTGATCGCCTGGTCCCGCTCCACCAGGAGCGCGAGGGTCGGGGTTTGGACGCGCCCTACGGAGAGGAAGCTACGGCCCCGCTGTTCCGCAGTGATCGATAGGAAGCGGGTGAGGACTGCGCCCCATACGAGGTCGATCTCCTGGCGAGCTTCGGCGGCCATCGCCAGTGCGCGGTCGAGCGACTCGAGGTGTTCGAAGCTCTGCTCGATGGCTTCCCGCGTGAGGGCGCTGTAGCGCGCGCGCTTGACCTCGATCGTCGGATGAACCTTCTGGAGAAGCTCGAGGCACTCAAGCCCGATCAGCTCCCCTTCCCGGTCGAAGTCGGTAGCGAGGACCACGCGGTCGAACTCGCGCACGATCGACTGGAGCGTCCCGACGATTCCGCTCTCGGTGACCCGCTTGATGGGAGGTGCGTCCAGGAGCTGGGGAAGGATGTCGAGTTCCCAGCCGGCCAGCTCCTCGGGATAATCGAGCTCGACGATGTGGCCGCGGAGGCCCACCACCGCGTACGGACCTTCGGGCCGCTCGAACCGGAAGACGTTCGTCCCCGCCACGCGCGAGCGTTGCATGTGGCCGTCGGAGAGCACGATGGCGATGCGGAGAGCGGTGTTGAACTTCTCTGCCACCACGAGCGTTCGAATCGGAGCCATGTCCGCGTTACATGGCCGGGTCAGCTAGATAACCGTAGGGGCGGACGTTCGCGGACCGGCCGCTCTGAACGCCCGCACGCGCGCGCGCATGCCCTAAGGAGGGCGAGGGCCGGAGGCTCGCTCGACCGGTATCCGGGTCGCGGCGCACATCCATCGCCAACCTGTCATATACCCTGAACGATAGGCGAGCGCGCGTCGTGGTGCCGCGGTAACTCAGTTTGGGAGAGTGCAAGACTGAAGATCTTGAAGCCGCCGGTTCAAGCCCGGCCCGCGGCATCTCCCTCGCGACGGCGCGTTCGACCTCGGTTCGAGGGATCGAACCCGGCGGCCCGGGGAGGGCCGCCGGAGGACGAGTTCTCCTCGCCCTAGCGGACCGGGACGAACCAGACGTCCGTGATCGAGTACTTCGGGTTCGGGTCGAACCTCGCCTCGACCGGCATGCCGACGTAGAGGTCGGATTCGACCGCGTCCTTGAGGCGTACGAGCATCACGCTACCGATCCCTTCGAACTCGACCAGCGCGAGGTTGTACGGGGTCTCCTTGAGGAACGCTTCGCTGCCGAAGTGGCACGTCGTCCACGAGTGGACCTTGCCCCGCAGCGGAAGATCGATCCACTCCGTCGCTGCGCCGCAGCGCATGCAGTGACCCCTCGGGGTCGCGAACGTAGCGCCACAGCGTCGCGCGGTGCACTTCGAACCCATCAGCTTCCCGTTCGCCAGCCCGAGAAAGAACGGGGAGTCTTCGGCGTAGCTGTGGATGTAGTTGATCGAGTACGGGTAGTGGATGACGAGGCTTTCCACGCCGTTCGCGTCCCGGAATATCGCGGCGCCGCTCCTCTCGATCTCGGCCTGTACGTCACGGAACTTCTCGTAGACCGGAGGTGGAGCGCGCGCCATCAGCGGAACCCCCTCTCGAGGATAGAAACGGTCACCGACGATCCCGTACCGGCGTGAGAGTGGATCGCCCCTCGCCGAGGGTTCTTGAGCTGGAGCGTTCCGTCCCCGAAGTGCTTGCGGATCGTTCCTTGGAGTTGCCAGAAGGCAAACACGGCTTGCATCAATCCGGTGGCGCCGACCGGATGGCCGCAGGCGATGAGGCCTCCCGAAGGGTTGACCGGGATCGCTCCCGCGTTCGGGGTCGGGAACGGGTAGTGGATGTTCTTGAGGAACGGGTCGCCCCGCTCCACGAACGAGTAGCCCTCGCCGTACCGGCAAAGTCCGAGGTCCTCGTACGTCTGTATCTCGCTCGAGGCGTAGGCGTCGTGCAGTTCGATGAAGTCGAGCTCCTTCTTCGGGTCCGTGATGCCGGCCATACGGTACGCTTCGATCCCCGCCGCGCGACCCGCGCGGAAGGAATGGACGCCCGGATAGGGCAGCCCCTCGTAGTCCGAGGTCTGCTCGTGAGGCAGCAGCGGGACGGTGCCGAAGGGTCGGTCCGCGAGACGCATCGTATCCGTCCCGGTCCCGACGCCGATGATGCGCACGGGCTTGTCGGTGAACTCGCGTGCGCGCCGCTCGTCACACAGGATGGCCACCGCCGCGCCGTCGCTCATCGTACAAATCTGCTCGCGCGTCAAGGGGTAGCTGATCATCTCGGAGTTCAGCACATCGTCGACGGTGAGCTGCTTCGGATACTGTGCGTAGGGATTGTGCATCGCGTTGAGGTGGTTTTTGACCGAGACGAGGCTCATGATGCGCTGGCCCTCGGCAATCGCCATGCGCTGAGCTTCGCGTTCGTCGGCGATGTGGGCGAAACGGGTCAGCCGCAGGTACTGGTAGATGTGTCGAATGACCATCAGCGCGTAGTATCCCGTGTAAAAGCCTCCGAGGGGGAAATCGAAGTTCGTGTCCGAGGCGAGTGCGATGAATTCGTTCCCCTTCCACGTGGCGACCCGGCTCATCGTCTCGTAGCCGGCAGCCAGGCAGACATCCATCCGTCCGCTGGCGACCGCCTCGTAGGCCGCCTGGAAGCACTCGCCTCCGGTCGCGCCTCCCCATTCGATACGGACCGAGCCCTTCGGGTTCATCCCAAGATAGTCCTGGACCATGCTGGCGGCCTTGAGCTGCCGAGAGAAGTGATCGGAGAAGTACGAGATACGGGTCCCATCGATCCGGTCTTTGGTCAGGTTCGGGATCCCTTTGAGCGCGTAATCGTAGGCACGTTTGACCATCAGGCGGAAGTCCATCGCCGGGTGGGCCTTCGCGAACTTCGTGACCCCTCCGGTGACCATGTAGACCTTCCGAGCGGAGGCTCCCGTCCGAGGGCGAGACACGGGTGTTCGAGAGCGGGGTCGCGCGTGCGCGGTTCGTTTCGAGCGAGCGGGCATTCTTCCTTCCTCGCGGCGCGCGAAGTACGTCCCGCTCTTAGCGATGCCGGGAAGCGACGATCCTGAGAACGTTCGAGCGGATCCTCCTCGGATCGGGCGGCAATCCCGTTCGAGCGCCGGTCGGAAACGACCGCAGATGGCACCCGTGTTTCGGTCCACCTGAGCCTTCGAGAGCCTAGGGATCGCGGTGCGGTGAAACCGACGTCGATAGCGCAAGGTCGCGACGCGTCCGCCTCGCTCCGAGCGGGGTCAGCCCGTACTCCAGTGAGTCATCCGGTCGGTTGCCGCGCCGCTTCGAATGCCATCGCTAGGAACGGCGGAGGTCGGCGGTCCCCCAACTCCCTGTCCTTGCGGAGCGGTCCTCCTCCCGGTCCTCGAAAACAATCCGGCGCTTCGATCGTGAGATGATCTTGCGTTCGCACCGACCCTCCTCCCTCTATCGCGACGTCGAGTCGGTGGTCCGCGCACCGTCCATGGAGATACGGAAGCGGCGCGACGAATTCAGTTTGTGCGTGATTGACGGACGGCGACTAGGAGGCTTGTTCGCTCGGCGGCATGCGGGTGGAGGCGAAGGTCCGCGGGACATGGCGACAGCGGTTCGGCCCGGCGGCACGGCCTCGTAAAGTCCGTCTCACCGATGCCGTATTGAACCACAAACCTCTGACGCGTTCGTGCCGCTTCCGCAACGACCCCGACACATCCTATCCGTCTTGGATTTTGCCGACGATCTCCCCCAAATACTTCGACGCGGAGTCGAGCTCAAGGCCCAGCGCCGGCGCGGGCGCAGCCCCCCCGTGCTGAAGGGGAAGACCCTTGCCCTCATCTTCGAGAAGTCCTCGACCCGGACGCGGACCTCGTTCGAGGTAGGCGCGCACGATCTCGGAGGCCAGTCCCTCTACCTGTCCTCCAAAGACCTTCAGCTCGGACGCGGGGAGACGATTGCCGACACCGCACGCGTCCTCTCCCGGTTTGTGGACGTGATCGCGTACCGGGCCTATCGCCACTCCGACGTGACGGAGCTGGCGCGGTGGGCCTCGATCCCGGTCATCAACGCTCTCGATGACATCGAGCACCCGTGCCAGATTGCCGCGGACCTCCTTACCCTGCACGAACGCTGGGGGGGAAAGTTCAAAGGACGGAGGTTGGCGTTCATCGGGGACGGCAACAACGTCCTGCATTCGCTCCTGCTCGGAGCCGCGAGCGTTGGGCTCGATATCGCGGCCGCAACACCCCGTGATTATGGACCGCGCCCCGAGATCGTGGCCGCGGCGAGAGAACGGGCCAAGGAATCTGGTTCGGCCATCGATCTCACCGACGATCCGAAGACCGCGGCCAAGGGTGCCGACGCCATCTACACCGACGTTTGGGTGTCGATGGGTGAAGAAGCCGAGGCCGCCCAACGTGAAGGGGCCTTCAAGGGTTACCAAGTAAACGACGCGTTGCTGGATCTCGGCAAGCCCGGGGCCTTTGCGATGCACGATCTCCCCGCCCATCGCGGCCAGGAGATCACCGACGCCGTCATGGACGGAACGCGACAAGCGATTTGGGATCAGGCCGAGAACCGCTTGCACGCCCAGAAGGCGCTCCTGGAGTGGATCTTTCGGCCGGCGCGGGCGACGTCGCGCCGCTAGGAGCTCCTTTCGGGGTCGGCCCGCAGTCGGATACCGAGATGGTGCTCGAGCTTGCGGACGAGCGCATCCGTAGGGTGGAAGTTTCCTGACTCGAGCTTGAGCACGAGGGAACGCTTCTCGTTGAGGCGCTTCGCGAGATCGTCCGGGGTCCACTGGCGACTCTCCCGGGCGGCGCGGATGCGCCGACCCCAGTCCGGGGCGAGCTCCAACTCGCCCATGTCCGAGAACACGTCTCGTTCGTCGCTTCGCCGGGTCGCCCCCCGCTGCGGGCCAAGGCTCGCGGGGGGTCTCCGAAGCGCACCGCTCGCAACGATCACGGCCGCGGGGGGAGGGTCGAGCACGACACCGAAGCGGGAACAGTCGGGACAGAGCAAGAGGACCGATCCCTCGATTCGCGTCCGACAGGTACGCTCCACATCCTTGCCGCACATCTCGCAAAGCATCGCTACCTTCTCCCGGGAGGTGAGGTCACTGCGGCGCGGCCCAAGGTACGCGCGCGAACGTTCCGCTCGCACTCGGCCAACGGTCGCCCTGGGGCGTCGGGGGTCAAGGTAACCAGTGACCGAGGGCAAGGCTTCGGATCGGAACCGATGGCGATCTCTGCGAGGAACGCATCCTCCTCGAGGCTCGGGAATCCCCCGCATCCGGAGCCGGTTCGGATCCAGGCTCCCATTGACCCCCATCCGGCGGAGAAGGAGGCCGCGTAGGGAGAGATGGACTCGACAGAGAATCCCCCCACGGTGCGGTCGCGGGAATCCCATCTCCCGTTGACGCCCGGGCCCTTGGAGTCTCGCGGCGAATGGGTGGGAGTTCCGCCCGCGGCATGGCCTGCGGTGCAGCCATCGAAGTACGAGCCCAACTCGTGGCGATCACCGCACGGGAGGCATCGCGGCATCCGCACCCGATGTACGGGCGGCGATCCTTCGACGGTTCCGGCGGTCACGGTCTGCAACGGCACGAGGTGATCAGCACGCATCGGGAGGCTACGGGAGATTTGAGCGCGTCGGCCCGCGGGCCCGACCCCCGAAACCGCAGCGTGGGCGACGCCCGCCGTTCGAGAACCGATGCGGAGAGCACGGTCCTTGGAGGGAGCACGATGGCGGCCGCCCGTCTCCGTCAATATCGGGCCACCCGCTCAACAAGTCCTATATAGGGGGACCTTTTGAGCGCGCCCGGAAGGAACACCCCAATGGCAACCAAGCCCCACCTGAACATTGTCTTCATCGGCCACGTGGACCACGGGAAGTCGACGACCGTGGGTCGTCTGCTCTTGGACACGGGGTACATCCGTCAGGAAGAGATTGACAAGTTCCGCGCCGAGGCCGAAGCCAAGGGCAAGGCGACGTTCGAATTCGCCTGGGTCATGGACGACCTCAAGGAGGAGCGCGAGCGCGGGGTCACGATCGACATCGCGCACCGGCGCTTTGACACCCAGAAGTACTACTTCACGATCATCGACGCGCCGGGGCACCGTGACTTCGTCAAAAACATGATCACGGGGACGAGCCAGGCCGACGCGGCCGTGCTCGTCTGTTCGGCTGCGGAAGGGGTCCAGGAGCAGACCAAGGAGCACATCTTCCTGTCCCGCACGCTCGGGGTCACGCAGTTGATCTGCGCGATCAACAAGATGGACCGCCAGGAGGTCAACTACTCCGAGGCGAAGTTCAACGAGCTTAAGGAGGAGCTGACGAAGCTCCTGAAGAACGTCGGGTACAAGGTCGCCGAGCAGGTGGTATTCGTCCCGATCTCCGCCTTCAAGGACGATAACATCAACAAGGCGAGCCCCAACATGCCGTGGTACAAGGGCCCGACGCTCCTCCAGGCGCTGGACAACCTCAAGGTCCCCGAGAAGCCGACCGACAAGCCACTGCGGCTCCCGATTCAGGACGTCTACACGATCACGGGGATTGGTACGGTGCCCGTCGGCCGCGTCGAGACCGGCAAGGTCAAGGTCGGCGACAAGATCGTCTTCATGCCCGGTGGCAAGTCCGGGGAAGTGAAGTCCATCGAGATGCACCACGAGAGCGTAGCCGAAGCTCAGCCGGGCGACAACATCGGGTTCAATGTCCGGGGCATCGACAAGAACGACATTCACCGCGGTGAAGTTGCGGGCCCGGCGTCCAACCCCCCGACGGTCGTGGAGAGCTTCACGGCAAACATCCAGGTCCTGAACCATCCCAGCGTGATCACCGCCGGCTACACGCCGGTCTTCCATGCGCACACCGCCCAAGTCGCGTGCGAGTTCACGAAGCTCGTCCGCCGCCTCGACCCGAAGACCGGACAGACCGCGGAAGAGAACCCGCAGACGCTCAAGACGGGGGACGCGGCGGTGGTGGAGATTACCCCGAAGCGTCCGCTGGTCATCGAACGGTACAAGGAGTTCCCCCAGCTCGGTCGCTTCGCCGTCCGCGACATGGGTCAGACGGTCGCCGCGGGCGTCGTCACCGACCTCAAGAAGCGCGCCGCGTAGGGCATCGCTAAAGGCACCCGCGACTTGGATCTCGAAGGAGGGTGGTTCGACCGATGCCGCAAGTAGCGCGTATCTCGCTCAGCGGCACCGAGTCAAAGAAGGTCGACTCGATCTGCAAGCAGATCCGAGAGATCTCCCAGAAAACCGGTGTTCGGATCTCGGGTCCGATCCCTCTCCCGACCAAGAGGCTCAAGGTGCCGGTCCGTAAAGGACCGGACGGCGGAGGGACCAGCACGATTGACCACTGGGAGATGCGGATCCACAAGCGTCTGATCGACATTGACGCCGACGAGCGCGCCTTGCGCCAGGTCATGCGCATCCAGGTGCCGGACGGTGTCAACATCGAGATCGTCCTGACGAGCTAGTCGCGCGGCGTATGTTCGCGCCGGGATCCGGCCGCTATCTGGCGGTCGGTTTCGTGCTCGTGGTGATCGCCGTTGCGACGTGCCTTGCGCTCCGAGCGTTCCTCTACCTGATTCCGGTCGCGGTCGTGCTGGGTCTCCTGGCGTTTCTCGCCGCCTTCTTCCGAGATCCGGAGCGCGCCCCCGGTCCGGGAATCGTCAGCCCTGCGGATGGAAGGGTTTGTGTCGTCCTCCGGGAGGACGCGCGCTGGCGCATCGCCGTCTTCATGAACGTCACCGACGTTCACGTGAACCGTGTCCCGATAGAGGGGACGCTACGGGCGACTCGCGACTCGGGGAGCGGGTTCCGGCCTGCCTACACTCCGGACGCGCGGCACAACTGTCAACGGAACTACGTGATCGATACCGTGCTCGGCGAGGTCGAGGTGGTCCAGATGACCGGGATCGTTGCTCGCCGGCTGGTGAGCTTCGTCCGGGTGGGGGACCCTCTGCCGAAGGGCCGGCGGTTCGGGATGATCGCGCTCGGCTCTCGGGTCGACGTTCTCTTACCCGCCGACCGCGTCCGGCCCACCGTGCGGGTCGGAGACCGGGTCTGGGCGGGCACATCCCAGATCGCCGAGGTCGTCGGATGAACGGCTGGCGGATCGCCGCGAACCTCGCCACGCTCGCCAACGCGCTTGTCGGAGTCGGTGCGATCGCGTACATCCTCCTCGGGAACCCCCTCTTCGCGATGCTGCTCATCGCCATCGGCATCGGCTTTGACGGCCTCGACGGCATCCTCTCGCGCCGCAGCGGGTTGGGAGGGTCGACGTTCGGCCGGATCGCGGATTCGATCGCGGACTCGATCACCTTCGGCCTCGCGCCCGCGCTCCTGATCGCCTACCACGCGAATCAAGGGAGCCTCTGGGGCTCGTATGCGGTCGTGGGATACGTGGTGGGGGCGGTCTATCTCGCGCTGGCCCTCACGCGACTCGTTCGGTTTACCGCCCACCACTACCGCCAGCCGGACTTCTTCGGGACCCCGACACCCATCGCCGCGCTCGCGGTCACTTGGTTCGGCGCCGCGTTCTACGTACCGGCGTTCCTGACCGTTCAACCTCTCGTCTTCTACGGCTTCGCGGCTCCCTTCGCGCTCCTCATGGTCGCACCGTGGGCCTATCCGAAGATGCGACGCGGGGCGCGCCTCCGCATTCCGATGGCGATTACGGGAGTCGCGGCCGCGGTGATGCTGGTCCCGTTCCAGTTCCGGCCGGCCCCGGACGCGGCTGCGTACGCGGTCGCGCTCGCCGGTAGCGCAGTCATGGGCGCCGGCCTCTTCCTGTACTACGTGATCGGGCCGTTCACCCTGCCCCACCGCTCGCCCGATCCTCCGTCCGCTGTGGTCCCATGAAGATACCAACTCGATCTCCCGCCGTGCTGTCGGTCCGAGAACGGCTGATGTTCGAGGCCGGGATCAAGCTCGGGGGGGTCTTCCACCAATACCTGGGGACCCCTATCACGGCGCGTACCGCGCCCGGACTCGCGCGCGCGATCGAGTCGGCGGTCCGCCTCCAGCCCTACGTCGTCGGGACCCGAGTGCGGATACGGCCCGAAGCCGGCGGACCTGTCGGCCGCGGGAGATACGCCTACCGCTACCTAACGGCGGAAATGCTCCACGTGACGGTGCACCTCGCGGATGGGCCGGTGCGGGTGACCGCGCGTCTCGCGCACCGGGCCGACCTGCGTTACCCGCTGATGAGCGTCGATGCGGTGAAGGGCCCGCTCACTTTCGTTCCGCGATCGGCACGTAGCGCTGCTCGGACGGGCCGACGTACGCGGCCGTCGGGCGGATCAACCGGAGGTCGTCGTACTCCTCGAGTACGTGCGCGGTCCAGCCGCTGACCCGGCTGGCGGCAAAGATCGGCGTGAAAAGGTCGTGCGGGATACCGAGCAGAGTGTAGATCGACCCCGAGTACAGGTCGACGTTCGGGTAGAGCCCCTTTTCCTTCATGACGACCAGTTCGACCGCGCGCAGCAGATCGTAGTAGTGGATGTCCTTCTTCTCCTCCCCGATCTTGCGCGACCACTCCCGTAGGACCGTGGCGCGAGGGTCCTCCACGCGATACACGCGGTGGCCGAAGCCCATGATCCTCTCGTGCTTGGCGAGCCGGGATTGCACCACGGCCTCGGCCCGGTCGGGAGACTGGATCTCGTCGAGCAGCTCCATGACGCGCTCGTTCGCTCCCCCGTGCAGCGGCCCCTTGAGCGTCCCGATCGCGCTCGTGACCGCGCTGTAGAGGTCGCTGAGCGTGGACGCGGTGACCCGCGCGGCAAACGTGGACGCGTTGAGCTCGTGGTCCGCGTGCAGGATGAGGGCGACGTCGATCGCGTTCACGTCCAGCGGGCTTGGCTCCGCGTTCAAGAGCGCGTAGAGAAGATACGCTGCGTGCGAGAGTTCTGGGCGCGGCCGGATCGCCGGTAGTCCCGCGCGTCGGCGGTGGAAGTGTCCGAGGATGGTCGGGAGGGCCGCCGTGAGGCGCTGAGCCCCGCCGATCGAACTCGGCCCGGACTTGGTCTCTCCGGGCTCGAAGATCGCGAGGGCGCTGACCGTCGTGCGAAGGATGTCCATCGGGTTCGCGTCTTTGGGCATTCGATCGAGGATCTCGGTCACTGGGGGAGGCAGGGCTCGCAGGCCGGCGAGCGTCGTGCGGAGACTGGCGAGCTCGGCAGCCGTGGGCAGGCGGCCGTACCAGAGCAGGTAGGCCACCTCCTCGAACGTTGACTGAGCCGCAAGGTCCCGGATGTCGTAGCCCCGATAGATGAGACGACCCTGCTTGCCGTCAATGAAGCAGATCCTCGATTCGAGCGCGACGACGTCCTGAAGCCCCTTTTGAACGACCGACTCGCTGCCCATGGTGCCCTCGTGGTGGTGGGCCCAACCAAGCGGCGTTAATCACCCTTGGCCGGCGAGGCCCCCTCGGGCATCGTTTCGCGGTGCCGCGGGGGCTGGAGCGGTTCGCTCCTCGACCGGTCCGGGGGAGGCAGGATGCGCTCTTCGGGGTGGCGATGATGCCGCTCGTAGGCAACGGTTGCCGCCGCCCAGACGGGCAACGAGACCAGGAGCGAGCCGGTCGCCACGAGGAACACGAGGACGTAGCTGTTCGCGAGGGCGAGGAGCCCCGAGGCTCCGGCTCCTGCGACGGCCGCGAGGCCGCCTAAGGCACTGTTCACCCCGAGTACACGGCCCGAGTCCCGACCCCGGAGGCTCCGAAAGAGCATCAGCGACGAGGCGATGGTGAAGAAGGCGATCGCTCCTCCGGCAATCCCATAGGCAATGAGATTCGCACCGAACGCGCCGGGGGCGACGAGCAGGGCTACCGCGAAGCCGGCCGTGGCGAGATAGGAGAGGGCGCGGATGTACGTCGAATACCGGACGAGGCGATCCGCTCCCATGCGCGCCGTCAGCCCCCCCGATAACGGGTACATAAGCCCCTGTCCTGCGCTGTTGCTAAAATTGATGAGGAAGATCGCCGACGCGGCGAGTCCGATGGACGCCAAGTACGGCGTCAATGAGATATTGAAGAGGTTCGCGGCAAAGTTGAACAGGAAGATGGCCGCGAGAACGAGCGGGATCTCGTGCGTGAACTCCTCGCGGACCCAGCCACGAAAGCGGTTCCACGCGGCTCGGGTGAATTTCGGCCGAACGGGGAAGAACGGGATCGAAATGCGAAGGCCGGGGATCTGCCGGGTGCGTGCGGTCAGGCTGTCGATGTGGTGCGCCACCTGGGTGGTGCGCGCGATGCGCTCGCCTTCGCGAACGCTGAACCAGATCGCAATCGCAGAGGCACCCGCGAGGCCACCGAGCACATAGAGGAGGGTGTAGAGGGCGAGCGCGTCGGCCGTCCACGCAAAGCCGAGCAAGAGCCCGACCATGCTACCGATAATGGACACCTCTTGGAAGGAGGCGTAGGCGGTGGCTCGCTGGGGTTCGGGAAACTTCTCCAAGATGAGCAGCGTCGACGCGCTCGCTCCCGCCGGTGCCACGAGCCCGATGACGGCGTAGAGGAGGTACAGCGCATTGATCGAGGGGAGCAGCGCAATGAGCGCGTAGAGAGCCGCATAAGCCCCGTAGTTGATCACGAGGAACCACCGGCGGCGCGGGTACCGGTCCGCGAGGTGACCCCAGACGACGGAGGAGGCGATGACCGCCGAGTTGTAGATCGTAGCCGCGAGGGCGACCTCGCCCCAGGTCCCGTGCAGCGGGAGCAGGATGATCAGAGGAAGGACAACGCCGAACCCAGCGGTCGCGGCGTTGACCGGAACGAACGCGAGCAGCCACGGTTTTGCGAGCAGTCGCCCGGGCCACGTCGCAGGCGGACTGCTCATCTCTTCGGAGCCTCGCTCTGGTCTCTGAGGGGTCGATACTTAAGCGCCGGCGCCTGCACTGGATAGGCCCTGCCACGGCGACGACCGACGCGGGAAATCGGGCGGAAGCGCGGCGCCCGCTCTCACCTTCGTATCCAACGAGAATAACGTGCTCGCTCTCGACAATCCTTATAAAGTAGGCCGTTGTCCGAGCGATATCTACACCGGTGAACTGTGGCGATCGGCTTTGTGTTGATCAGTACGGCCCCGGCCAAGGAGCACGACGTGTACAACGAACTCCTTCGCGTCAAGGGGATCGTGGAGTTGCATCCGCTCTTCGGAGAGTATGACTTGATCGCGAAGGTCGAAGCAGAGGACTTCAACGCGCTCGGTCAGTTGGTTGTCGACCAGATCCGAAGCGTTCCGGGCGTGATCGACACCAAGACGTTGACCGGTATCCGGTTCTGAACACGAGGGAGTGAATCATTCGATGGTAGGATGGGCAATCATGGGCGCCGCGAATTCGCTGAGCGTGGGCGGCTGGCAGTTCATCACGATCCTGCTGCTGATCTTCGGGCTGTTCCTGGTCCTCGCCGGCGCGTTCACCGCCTACTTCGGGAGCGGACGGAGCCGGGGAATCGGGGTAGCGCTCCTTGTCGTCGGCCTAGTCGTGGGGCTCCTCTTCGCCTTCGTGTACAGCTACTACGGCTCGCCGCCACACCAGCTCGGAACGCTGCTCTGGCAATCGTTCCTTGTGATCATCGCGGCGGTCATCGGCGCCCTGGCGGCGGTCGGAATCTTCTTGGTCGCCATCATGAAGTCGTAGACGGATCCGGTCATGACCCGTAGGACACGGGTCGTTCGGGGCGGCCGGCGGATCGTCACGCTGACCAGCGATACCGGCAGCGTCTACGCGGCCCAGATGCGCGCGGTGCTCGCCCAGAGCTTGCATGCCGCCGAAATCTTCGACTTGGCCCACGACCTGCCGGCCCACGGTATCCGCGAGGCCGGCTTTCTCCTGCGTGCGATGGCCGAACGATTCCCCGCCGGCTCGATCCACATCGCCGTGATCGACCCCGGCGTAGGGGGAGCCCGAGCTCCCATCGTGATCGAATGCCGCGATGGTTCCGTTCTGGTGGGACCGGATAACGGAGTATTGTGGCCGCTCGCGGAGCGACTCGGCTACCGCTCCGCGTATCGCATCGACGCTCGTCGACTCCCTGCCCGTCACCGGGTGGGTCGCACGTTCGACGGCCGCGACCTCTTCGCACCTGCCGCGGCCCGGATCGCTCGGGGAAGCCCACCCTCGGAACTCGGTCCGCGCGTCCGACCCCGGCGCGTCCGCCTACCTCCGGCGCGGATCCGGGAGGGAGCCCTCACGGGAGAGGTCCTCCACGTCGACCGGTTCGGGAACCTCGTCACCAGCATCCCGAGCAAGGCCTGGCCGGCGGGAGCCCGGTCGGCGCAGCTGCGTCTCCGCGCGGATCCCCCCCGCACGCTCCCGTTCGCGAGGTCGTACGAAGCGCTGGGCATCGGTCGGCTCGGCATTCTCCCTTCGAGCTTCGGCCTGTTAGAGATCGCCATCGGCCAGGGGAGCGCCGCCCGTCACTTGGAGGCTCGGTCGGCCGATCGGATCGAGGTTCGCGTATCGGACGCACAGCTCCGGGGCCGCGGGGCGTCCTCCCGCCGGCGATCGAGCGATAGCTCGAGGCCCCGGGTTCCGCGCGTCCTCGCGTCGTTCGTCGGCCACCGGCGACCTAAAGCGGTCCGACTCTAACCTAGGTAAGCGAGATGGGACCGCGCGAGTCGAGAGATACCTGATCCGCACACGGTGAAGGCATGGCACGTCGGGATTACTACGAGGTTCTGGGAGTACCCAAGACCGCGAGCGCGGACGACATCAAGGCGGCATACCGCCGGCTGGCTCGCGAGCACCACCCCGATATGAACCGGGACAATCCCAAGGCGGCGGAAGAGAAGTTCAAGGAGCTGAGCGAGGCGTACGAGGTGCTCGCGGATCCGGAGCGCCGCAAGCGCTACGACACGATGGGCTTCTCGGCCGTGGAAAGCGACTTCGGACCGCAGGGGTTCACGTGGCAGAACTTCACCCACGCCTCGGATCTCGAGGACCTTCTCGGCTCCAACCCCATCTTCCAGCAACTCTTCGGCAGTATGTTCGGCGGGGGACCGGGGTTCGGCGGGCCCATGCCGGGTCGCAACATCGAGGTGACCATTCGCGTACCCTTGGCCGCAGCGCTCACCGGGGCGCGCTCGTCGATCTCGATCCCGGTCGTCGGCCCGTGCCCGGTGTGCAAAGGTACGGGCGCACGGGACGGTACCGCCTTCGAGACCTGCCCGACCTGCCAGGGGCGGGGTCAGGTCCAGCGGGTCATCCGGCAGATGGGGGGTCAATTCGTCACGATCGGGCCGTGCCCGACCTGTCGGGGAACCGGTCGCAAGATCCTGGAGAAGTGCAAGAACTGCAAGGGCACGGGACAGGCTCGGATTACGAAGCATCTCGAGGTCCAGATACCGCCGGGCGTGGACACCGGAACGCGCCTGCGGCTGGCGGGTCAGGGCCTACCTTCTTCGACCGGCGGGCCGCCGGGAGACCTGTACGCCAAGATCGACATCGAGAGTCACGCGACCTTCCGTCGGGATGGCCAGGATCTCTTCACCGACGTATTCGTGCCGTTGCGCGCGGCGATCTTAGGCGGCGAGGTAACCGTGCGGTCCCTCGACGGCCACGACCTCCACCTGAAGATCCCCTCCGGCACGCAGTGCGGGCACGAGCTCCGGCTCAAGGGCCAAGGGTTGCCGAAGTTCGGCGGCGGGAGCCGCGGGGATCTCTACGCTATCGCGATGGTGGAGATCCCGAAGTCGCTGTCCGGTCGGCAGAAGCAGCTCCTCGAGGAAGCGTTCCCCGAAGAGGCGACGTCGCGTCGGAGTTCCCTCTTCGGGCGCGGGGAGTGAGGACCTTGCCGGACGACGGCGACCCTGGGGCCAACGATACGTACTTCACGGCGCAGCCCCGTTCCCGCTCGGCGCGCCGCCATCTGCGGTTCCTGTATCGGGGCGAGGTGATCGAGGTCGAGGTCGATCGAGGCGTCTTCGCGAGCTCCGGCCTCGACCGAGGTACCGAGCTTCTCATCGAGAGCACCGTCGTCGGACCCTCGGACCGGGTCCTCGACATGGGGTGCGGATGGGGGGCGGTCGGCATCGCGGCCGCGAAGTCCGCCGAGTCCGGCCATGTTATCTTGGTCGACGTCAACCGTCGAGCGGCGCATCTCGCGCGTCGCAACCTTGAGCGCAACCACATCGAGAACGCGGAGGTCCGGATCGGTTCGCTCTTCGAGCCCGTGGACGGCGAGCGTTTCGATCTGATCGTCTCGAACCCTCCGTACCGGGCGGGCCGTCCGCTGATCCAACAGCTGATCGCCGAGGCGCCCCCTCACCTCGCCCCGGGCGGCCGCCTGGTCGTCGTCGGCAAGAAGAGCCAAGGGATCAAGTTCTACCAAGACCTCCTCGAAGCAACCTGGCCGGGGCCGGTCGAGATCCTCGGTCGCGGCTCCGGCTACCGCGTGATCGAGGCACGCCTCGCTCCGCGCAAGCACGCACCGTAGGGATTTTCGGCCCCGGGTGCCCGGGCTTTCCGCGCCCGTGGGTCCGCTGCCGTCTTTTTGGCGAAGCGCTTAAAAAGGGAGGCCTGTTGCGCGCCGACACTCCCGCGGCGAGCCGGCGACGCGAGGCTCAAACGCTCGTGCGGGCATACTCTGACGAAGGTGGAACTCGCGCCGAAGAACCCGAAGGACGAGCAGGAACCCGCCGCGCCTCCAGCGGAAGCGCCATCCGCGGGGGCCGAAAAGACATCGGCGAAGAAGGAAAAGCCGGGCCGCAACAAGGCCGAGGAGAAGGAAGCGGGAGGTCACGGAAAGGGAAAGAAGGGACCCCTCGCCCCGACCGCTAAGGCCGGTGCACCGGTATCCACGAACCCGAACTTCCGTTACATCGTCCGCGTCGCGAACACGGATCTCGACGGCCGGCGGCGTACCGCTCTGGCCCTCACCGGCGTGAGCGGCGTGGGGCTCCGCATCGCCGAAGCGACCTGCCAGCTGGCGGGGGTCGACCCCCACGGCCTGATCGGTGATCTCCCGGAGGCGACGGTCGACCAGATCGAGGCGACCCTGGTGGACCTTCCGAAGAAGCTCCCGGCGTGGATGACGAACGAGCCACGCGATTACGTCGGAGGCGACACGTTCCACCGCTTCGGGCCGGATCTCGAGACCGCCGGCCGCGACGCGATCAATCAGATGAAGATGATCCGATCCTACCGGGGCGTTCGTCATGAGCGCGGACAGAAAGTCCGCGGTCAGCGCACTCGTTCCAACGGGCGGACGGGCATGGCGGCTGGCGTGCTGAAGAAGGCGGCCAAGGAGGCCGCCCAGACGAAGGCGAGGGAGGAGGCAGCGCCCGCTGCCGCTCCGGCGGCCAAGCCCGCGGCCCCGAAGAAGGAGGCCGCGTAGAGCATGGGAGATCCGAAGTTCGTCCGCCGCTCCTACGACAAGCCGAAGCATCCGTGGGAAGCGACGCGGATGGAGGAGGAGCGTAAGCTTCTCGTGAAGTACGGCCTCAAGAACAAGCGCGAGCTTTGGAAGGCCCAATCGACACTCCGCGGGTTCCGCCGGCAGGCGCGCGACCTGCAGGCGCGGTTGCGCGCCGCAGAGCCCCAAGCGCAGCGCGAGACAACCCTACTGCTCGACCGCTTGGTACGGCTCGGCGTCCTCTCCGTCGGCACGTCCACGATCGACGACGTGCTGGCCCTTACCACCGAGGAGATCCTGCGCCGCCGTCTCGAGTGGATCGTCGCCGCGAAGGGCCTGGCCCCCACGCCCCGCGGTGCCCGACAGATCATCGTTCACGGCCACATCGCGATTGGCGACCACCGGGTCACGCGTCCCGGGTATCTCGTCAAATCCGCGGAGGAGGCCGGGATCGCGTACGATCCGACGAGCCCGCTCACCAGCGACGAACATCCATTGCGCGTCGCCTTGCGCGAACGCGAGGCGGCGCGAGAGGCGACGCGGGCGAACCCGGTCGCCCCTCCCGAGGCCCAGGAGGCGTCGTAGATTCCCATGGCGAAGATCGGCATCGCGCACATCTACGCGAGTTACAACAACATTCACATCACCGTCACCGACATCACCGGTTCCGAGACGCTCGCAAAGGCGACCGGAGGCATGGTCGTGAAGGCGGCGCGCGACGAGTCGAGCCCCTACGCCGCCATGAAGGCGGCCGACCAGGTGGCCGCGATCATCAAGGAGAAGGGGTACGAGACCCTCCACGTCCGGGTCCGCGCTCCCGGCGGGAACCGTTCCCGCTCCCCGGGCCCGGGGGCCCAAGCCGCGATCCGGGCCCTCGCCCGGGCGGGCGTGAAAATCCACCGGATCGAGGACGTTACCCCTGTGCCCCACGATGGCACAAAGCCTAAGGGTGGTCGACGCGGACGACGAGTGTAACGGAGTCCGATCCATGCAGGTCACGATCCAAGAGCTCACGACGCGGCACGCGAGCCTCGAGATCGACGAAGCGAGCGCGAACCGAGTGAACGCCATCCGACGCACCCTGATCGCGGACGTTCCGAAGCTCGCGATCGAGGACGTCGAATTCCATCTCGGCCCGATCCGTGACGAGGCCACGGGGAAGGACTACGATTCCTCCACGAGCATGTTCGACGAAGCCGTCGCGCTTCGCCTCGGACTCTTGCCGCTCCCCACGGACCTCGGCCAGTTCCGGCGCAAGTCCGAGTGCACTTGCGGAGGCGCGGGTTGCCCGAGCTGCCAGGTGATGTACTCGATCGACAAGAAGGGTCCTTGCACGGTCTACGCCCGCGACGTCGTCCCTCTCGGCGACCCGAGCCTAGCGGTCCTCGAGCCCGAGGTGCCGATCGTCCGGCTCGGGGCGCATCAAGCCCTCCTCGCCTACGCCACCGCCATCGTAGGGTCGGCCCGCGATCACGCGAAGTGGCAAGTCGCCCACGCGGTCGGGATGAGCCCCTATCCCCACGTGAAGATCGCGAAGAAGGCGGGCTGCTCGGATGCGTGCCTTCGGCGCGTGAGCGGCGTGTGCCCGGTGAAGATCCTCCCGTACGCCGACGGGAAGCTCTCCGTCACCGACGAATCGAAGTGCATCTTGTGCGGTGCATGCGAGAAGGAATGTGAGCACGGTTCCATCACGGTGGTCCCGGACGAGCACAAGTTCCTGTTCGAGTTCGAAACCGATGGCTCGCTCAGCGCCCGCGAGGCGCTTCGCTACGCGCTCAAGGACCTGAAGCGCCGATTCGAGGAACTGCGCGAAGCGGTCCAGGCTATCCCGTAGTAGGCCGCGCGCTCGTCCAATCGTAGCGCAGGATCGCCGCGATCCCACCGAACGATCGTAACTGAGTTCCCGGACCCTCGGTGTCCCGCACGACGAAGATCCGCGCGCGTCCGCTGCGAGCTCGATCGAGCACTTGGGACACGTCCGGGTCCGCGAGGTGGGATTCCCCCACGAGCAGGGTCTCGACGGCTCCCGCGTCGACTGCCTCACCGACCTCTTCCGCGCCGACCGCGGCTCGGACCCGGGATGCGAGCCCTTTGATCAGCGCCTCCACCAGGGTCGCTTCCTCGGCCGCGACCGTGCCTCGAAGGGCGTCGGCCGCGCGCCCCGATCGGAGGAGCTCGTCCGCGCCGGACCGACCCGACTCGGCCGTCGCGTAGACGCGAATCTTGCTCTTGAGCGAAGGATCCTCCTCGATCAGCCGGCGCGAAAGCTCCTCCTTGAGGAATCCGGGGCCCGCGATCGCTACGACGCTCGCCTCGCGGGCCGAACGGCGAACGAGGGCGACCAGTTCCGTCAGATAGGTCTCGCGGTCCTTAGAGGCCTGCGTGGCTCCGAACTGCTTGCCCGCCAGCGTCCGTCTCAGATCGACGATGGGTTCGACCGCCCGACCGCGGACCCGCAGGAGGGAAGACTCTCCCCAATCGACCGAGGCGATCAGGATTTCGGGGTCCCCACGGTGCTGCAGCCCCTCCTCGAGCAGCGAACGATCGGCTCCGGAGAGTTCGGGCTTGAGCCAGGCGACCTCGTCTCCGACCCCGATGTCGAGCGTGTGGTGCCGTCCGAGGTCGAACGGTCCGTCGACGATCGGGCCGGAAACGCGCACGTGTTGGCTAAAGCCATGGAACTCGACCGAGTCGGTCGCGACGACCAGCCACACGCGCCGCCGGGTCCGCTCGGCGGCCGCGACGTCCACCGGAGCCTCGGGATCACGTCGGGTCGTCGAACTGCCTACTCGGTCTCCCGGGTGGACAAGGCGCGCGAGGCGCCAAAGGTCGCTCGGAGTCTCCAGGCGCAGTCGAATCTCCCCTGTTGTACGATCCTGACGGACTAGGCGCACGTTCGCGACCCCGGGGGACCATGCACCTTCGGCGAATTGAGGGTTCGCAACGGCTCGCGGGTGCGGGATCGGTCGAACTGGGGAGACCGCCGTCGCGGGCGACCCCCCGAGAGGTGGCGACGGCCGCTGGAGATCGAAGCACGAACTTTCCCGGGCCCCGCCCGCGGTCTCGATGCCCGGTGGGCGAGGCTCCGCGGAACGACGCGACCTCACCGACGGAGCGCTTGGAGTGGACTGGTCGGGATTTGAACCCGAGGCCTCCGGTTTGCAAAACCGGCGATCTTCCGGACTGATCTACCAGCCCGCACAGAGCCCTACGCGCACTCGGTGCATGCGCCGCAGAACCGCGGAGGATTCCTTGCGATCTTACCTCCTCACCCTTCAGGCCGGAACTCGCTGGAAGCGGGCCTATCCGTCGCCGGCCGCCCCTCCGACCTCGCCACGCTTATAATAGGCACGCGAGTCCCCCGCCGACCATCATGGGGGCGTCGTCCTATCGCTATATGGCGAGCTCGTTCCGCCAGACCCTCGGGGACGAGGGCGCTGCGCTTCGGCACGAGCGACTGCTCTCCTGGCGGCGGGAAAACACCGTCACGCGCGTCGAGCATCCTCTGCGCCTCGACCGAGCGCGGGCGGTCGGCTACCGAGCGAAGGAAGGGTTCGTCGTAGTTCGCGTCCGCGTGCGGCGAGGCGGTCAGAACAAGCGTGCGATCATCGCCGGTCGTCGCCCCAAGCACAAGGGGATCGCGCGCATGACGCTTGCCAAGAGCTTGAAGCGCATCGCCGAGGAGCGCGCGCAGAAGCACTATCCGAACCTCGAGATCCTCAACTCCTACTGGATCGGAGAGGACGGGAAGGAGAAGTTCTTCGAAGTGATCCTTCTCGATCCGGCGCACCCTCAGATCGCCCACGATCCTCGCCTGGAGTGGATCACGGGCGCGATGCACAAGGGCCGCGTGTATCGCGGTCTCACGAGCACCGGGAAGGAGGGCCGCGGTCTTCGCTGGAAGGGCAAGGGCGCCGAGCGCATGCGCCCCTCCCGTGCCCAGAACCGCCGCGAAGAGCGGCGCACGCAGACCAAGGTCATCCCGTAGGCGCGGGGAAGGCTACTTCTCCCGGTCGGCGCACTCGGACCAGGTGGTACCGGCACGCTCTGCCAGGTGTCGTGCCCATGTATCGAGGCCCTCCACATGGACGAGTTCCCCCCGCAACGCCCGGCCGAGGCGGCGCCGAAAGTCGATGTCGACGTCGATACCATCGGCCTCGAGGAACTCGGCCAAGCGCCGGGCGAGCTGACCCCCCGTGTGGTCCCAGTCGGTCAGGAGGATCGCACGCGAATACCGCGAAGAGAGCGCGTGCGTGACCTGAGAGAGTGACTCTCCCCGATGTACCAGGACGATGGGCCCCCCCAGCCCGAGACGAGAGAGCGATCGGCGATCGCGTACCCCCTCGACAACGACCGCGGTCCCAGGTTCCTGCCCGGCGTCCCGCAGGCGGCGCCAAAGCCGCAGAAACTCCTCGAGAACTTCCCCGACCGGCTCACGACTCGGCATCGCCCGGCTCCCGCGCGACCCTCGCAACGTCTATAGCCTCCCCCTCCCGTCGACCGGGGGCTCTATGCCGGACCCCTACACGCAGCTCCTCGACCAACGGCGGAACGAAGGTGCCGTGCGGGGGCTCGCGAAGCTTCCGAAGGATTTCTACACCTCGGCCACCACTTACCTCGAGGAGACCCGCCGCTCCTACGAGACCGACCTTCGGGAGAACCCGTCGAGCCGCAAGGGCGAGATCTCCCGGCAAACATACCAGCGGGCGAGCCAGCTCGCACGTGATATCGTAGAGGCGCGGATCTCGAAGCTTCTCTCCGCGGCATTCCAGGCGAGCGTCGGCGGGACACGGGAGATCGCGAACGCGCTTCCTGAGGAACGTGCGTTGTTCGATCGCCTGGTCCAGAGCCTCACCGAATATCGTCGAACGTCCGCTCCCTACCTCGAACCCGGAGCCCCGTCCCCCACCGTTCCTCTGGCCACGGCCGTGCCGCCCCCTTCCCCGGCGGCGCTCCGGCCCGAGAGCGTTCCGAGGACCGCTACCGAATCGCATCCGCCCGCGCGCCTCGAGTACGTTCGGATCCTCAAGGACTCGCGTCCCCTCCAGATCGGCCCGGACACGGTGGACCTCCGGCGAGAGGACATACTCCAAGTCCCCGCCGAAACGGCCCAGCTGCTGGTCGCGAGCAAGCTCGCCGAGCGCCTCCGCCCCTCGGGGCCGAGCCCCGCGACCTAGCCTAGCGTCCGGTCCCCGTCACGAACTCCAAGGCGCGGAATCGCTCGAACCCGAACAACAAGTTCTTCAGCCCCAGCTGGAGACGGACTCCCTCCTCGGCTCCCCGGGGTTGGGCTTGCGCGGCGCGTGCGAGGGGTTCGATTCCCCAAGCTAGGAGGGCGCGCGAGAGGGGTTCGTCCGCGATCAGACGGAGCCCGGCCCGTTCGCCGGCTCGGCGCAGGCGAGTCCAGTTCACGAAGACGCTGAGGTCCCTAGGTTCGTCCGCTAGGAGCGGGTCGGAGACGACCCGATGGCCCCGGAGGCCTTCGAGGGTCCCTCGCGGGTGACCGTGCACCAGCTCGTCCTCTTCCATCCCGTAGTCGACGACGATCGCCAACCCCTCCACGAGGAGGTCGCCCACGTCGCGCAACAACGTCTCCGCGGCGGGTGCGACCTCCACGATCGTCCCATCCTCAAGAGCTGCCGCCTCCGGCATCGCGGGAGGCAGGCATCGGGCGGGTCGACTCTGAGGCGCTCCCCGGCCCCGGTCGCTCGAGACCCCGAGCTCGCGCCACTCTCCTTGATCGACCTCGAAACGACGAACGGGCTGGGCGTCCAGCAGTTCGTGGAAGATCACGACACCCCGAAACGGCCCCTCTTCGCCCAAACGCATGGCCCGGCGGACTCGGATCGACGTCGATTCGGCCGCGCGCTCGGCTGCTCGGAACGATTGTTCAAGGCGAGGGGCTGCGCGGTCTACGAGGGTGTAGCCGAGTCCGGGCGGAGCTTCGTTCTCCTGCGCCAGCGCGGAGAGGATCCCGGCGGCGAGCCGGCCGTCCCCGGGGCCGACTTCCACGATCCGTGGAGCCGGCGGACCGACTAGGCTCCGAAGCGCCGCGGAGATCCGTCGTGCGAAGGTCGCGACGTATAGCGGGGATGCGTGAGGGGCCGTGTAGTAGGCTCCCCGAGGTCCGACGACCTCGGACTCCTGCTGGTAGAACCCTGCTTCCCGGGAATACAACGCCTCGTCCATGTACAGATCGAACGGCACGAACCCCCCCGCGGGGGATGCGCCGAGTTCGGTCGGCCCCGACATCGGCGACGGACCGGTCGACTCAGCCGATGTAGCCGAGGTCATCGCGGGCTCCGCCGCTCCCGCTGGCGCCGGCGGGCTCGCCCGCCGCGTGCTGCTCGACGTCGTGGATCCGCTGAGCGATCCGGTCGATCTCTTGGGCCTTGCTCTCGAGGTCGGTAAAGTCGACCTTGACGTTCAGCACCTGAACCAGGACCTTGAGGACCGCTTGGGCGCTCCGGGGATCGACGAAGTAGCCCGACGTCTCTCCCATCAGGCACACGCCCTCCATCCCGAACAGACGGCCGATTCCGAGGAAGAGGCCGCTCGCGCCGATGAGTCCTCCACCGGGGTCGTTGCGCGAGAAGACCACGCCGAACTTCTTCATCGATTCGACCCGATCCTGTGAGGTGGCGGCTCCCAGCACCCGGGGTTCCTCAACGACATGACCTTGGGCGAAGCCCGCGAGCGTGACGATCTCGCGGACGCCGAGCGACTGGCAGAACTCGAGCACGCGGTGGGTGATCTCGTACTGTCCCTCGGGGCTGATCCCCTGGTAGTCTCCGCCGAGGATGAGGACGTCGCGCGCCTTAGCGCCGGTCGGTTGGTAGAAGTGAAGGTCGTTCGAGACCATCCGGATGATTCCCTCCTCGCTGACGTAGACCTGGGGCGGGAAGAAGCGCGAATAGATTGTCGCGAGCGGCTTCGCACCGAGTTGGTCCTTGAGGTAGTCCGCGGCCAGCTTGCCCACGTTGCCCACGCCCGGAAGGCCCTCAACTAGGATCGGGTTGCGCAGCGCCGGCAACGGGTCGATGGCTCGGATCACCACATCTTCCATGGGGGCACCGTTGAGACGGGACCTCGATAGATAAGAGTTCGGTAACTTTGCCGCCTCTCGATAGCACCCTCCGGCCGTCCTCTCCTACCCGCCGTCCCGGGGCGGCACCGTCAAGTATCGGGGGGTGTCCCAATCCCTCGGAGCTCCTCGCGGACACGCGCATGTCGTCGATCGAGGACGAGATCGTCGCGTTGGAGGACGAGATCCGAACCACTCAGTACAACAAGGCGACCCAGCGGCACATCGGCCGTCTCCGTGCCAAGATCGCCGTCTTGCGACTGGAGCGGGAAGCGCGGGCCAAGGGGAAAGGCAGCGCCGTCGGCTACGCGGTCCGCAAGAGCGGGCATGCGACCGTAGGTCTCGTCGGATACCCCTCGGTGGGGAAGTCGACGTTGCTGAACCAGATCACGGCGGCCGACAGCGCCAGCGGGGCCTATGACTTCACGACGGTATCGATTATTCCGGGTATGCTACGCTGGCACGGGGCCTCGATCCAGGTGTTGGATATGCCCGGTCTCGTCCCGGGGGCCGCGAAAGGCCGCGGACGGGGCCGCGAGGTCCTGTCGGTCGTCCGCTCGGTCGACCTGGTGGTCTTCCTCGTGGACCCGGAGCACACGAACCTGCGGGCGCTCGTCCAGGAGCTCGAGTCGAGCGGCGTTCGCTTGAACGGACGTCCTCCGAAGATCGTGATCACCCGGGCCGAACGCGGAGGGCTCACGATTGCGAGCACGGTCAAGCTCACCCACCTGGCCGGCGGGCTCGCGGTCGACATCGCGCGCGAGTTCGGGCTCCACAACGGCGCGATCGTCTTTCGGGAGGATGCTACCGCCGACCAACTCATCGATGCGCTCGCCGGCAATCGCGTGTACATCCCCGCGATCCTCGTCGTGAACAAGAGCGAGCTACTTTCCCCGGTCGAGCGCGAGCATCTGCGCGCCGATCTCCGACCGTATCAGCCGGTCTTCGTGTCCGCGCGCAACCGAGAAGGGCTCGAGGACCTCGTCGAAGCGATCGGGACCGCGCTGAAGTTCCTCCGCGTGTACGTGAAGCCGCCCGGACGGCCCCCGGATCGCGACGAACCGGTGATCCTTCGCGAGGGCTCGACCGTATCGAGCCTGCTCGATCGATTGCCGGTCGATCTCAGGACTTCGTTCCGCGCCGCTCAGGTCTGGGGGCCGAGCGCCCGCTTCCCCGGTCAGACCGTCGGCCGGGACCACCGGTTGCGCGACGAGGATGTGGTGACCATCGTGATCGCACGGGGCGCGCGGGCGACGGCGTGAGATCGGGTGCGGAGTCCCACCGGCCGACGCGGGCGCGTCCTCCGATCATATAGTGGCCCCGGTGCCAAGGGTTCAACCGGACCGGCTCGGCGAGATCGAAGTACGGCTCGAGGCTCGCCAGGGCCCGTTCGAGGTGCACGGGGGCCGGCGCGTCGCGGCCCATGCTCGCCGTCTTCAGCGCGAGCAGGAACGAGCCCCCCTCGCGCAGGCGTCGACGTGCGTTTTCGAGAGCGATCTCGACTTGGTCGGGCTGGGCGACGTCCGTGTAGACGCCGTCGACCCAGGGGACGCGTTGGGCGTAGGAGAGCGGAGCGCGCGCGTCAGCGAGGATCGGGAGAACATTGGGCCATCGATCGACCCATCCGAGCAGGCGGCGGAACGCACGGGGGCTCCGCTCGATGGCGAAGACGGCCCCCTCGCGGCCCACGAGGTCCGCCACGTGCGAGGCCGTGGTTCCCGTCGCCGCCCCCAGGTAGAGCCATCGCTCCCGTTCGTCCGGCAGGTCCCCCGCCCACCCTACCTCGAGGGCGGCCGCGATCTTGCTTCGGCTCGGGTCCCAGGACCGCAGGACGCCCGGACCGCGCTCGATCCATCGCTCGCCGTATACCGGGGGGGGTGCCCCAACGGTCTGGGTCCACCATATCTCGCGATCCTCCCGTCGTTCCCGAACGAGGCGGGCCGGTAACGGTGCCTCCATAGGGTGTCGGGGGGGTCTCATCGCCGGCTCCGTTGCAGGGCGCCCAGCCGGCGATCGCGTCGTGCGATGAGGGGTACCGCCCGGTCCAGTGGAGCATGCGCGGCATCGAGGCGGGCGGCGATCACTGCCAGCGCGGCGAGGCTCCGGGCATACGCTCCGCGGCGGGCGAGGGGCAGGTCCTCCATTCGGTAGGCCCGGTAGAGGACGCCGTACCGGGGCCCCCGGTCATGGCTCGGCCGGCGGCGCGCCCCGAGCAGCTGAAGCCGAGACGCGGGCATGCGCGCCAGTCCCGCGAGGCCCCCGGCCCGCGCGATCAGGCGCGCGGCCGCCTTCGGGCCGGTGAGCTCGCTCAGAATGGGTGCGAGCTCTCGCGTCGCGGATTCGAGGCGAGCCTCCAGGTCGCCGTGGTGCCGTTCGAACTGCGCTCCGAAGCGCTCGGCCGCCCGCCCGTACGCTTCGAGATGGGGTGCATCCGATCCGGTGACCTCCGCCACGGCGTTGCGCTCCCGCCCGAGCAGCCGCTCGAGCCGTTCTTCTTCCCGAGCGAGCGCGAGGAGAACTTCGGTCGGGTCCCGCATCGCCTCGGCGAGCGCTTGTCGGGCCGAGGCCAGCGCGATCTCTCGGCACTCCGTGGGGGGAGCCGGGGGAAGACGAGGCAACGAGTCGCGCACCTCCGCGATGGTGGCGATCCGGCCGGGACAGCCCCAGCGCGACGCGAGACGCAGCAGCGGCGGGGTTTCGGCGGCGATCGTCTGCGAACGGTCCCCGAGGACGCCCGGGTCTCCGGGAGGATCGACCCAGAGCTCGTCGGCGCCGCGAAGCTGACGCGCGACCTCCGCATCCGAGCCACGGAGCGGAAGACCGACGACCGGGTAGGGAGGATCGCGGACCAGGTACACCCGGCAGCCCCGGCCGATCAGGACCGCGGGGGCCACCGCCTCAGAACTCCTCGAGAGAGCGCTGGAAGCGGTGGCGCTCCTCGGGGACCTCGACCGGGTAGCTCCCCGTGATGCAGCCCAGGCACAAATCCTCGGAACGGAGGCCGATCGAGCGGACGAGACCGTCGATGGAGAGATAGTGAACGCTGTCGGCGCCGATGAGCTGCGCGACCTCTTCGGTCGTCCGACCCGCCGCAGCCAACTGCTTGCGGTCCTTCATGTCGATCCCAAAGTAACACGGCGCGCGGATCGGAGGGCATCCGATACGTACATCGACCCGTATCGCGCCGGCGCCCCGCACCATCTGAACGATCTCGCGCAGGGTCGTTCCCCGAACGATGGAGTCGTCGAGAAGGGCGACGCGCTTTCCCTGCAGGAGGCCCGGAACGGGGTGCAGCTTCACTCGCACCTCGAGTTCGCGACGGTGCTGATCGGGCAGAATGAAGGTCCGCTCGACGAATCGGTTCTTGATCAGGGCCTCCGCGTAGGGGATGCGCGAAGCCTCGGAGAAGCCCAGCGCCTGAGGACGCGCGGAATCGGGGACCGGCACGACGATGTCGGCCTCGACGGGCGCCTCGCGGGCGAGCGCTTCGCCGATGCGGTGCCGTACGTCGTAGACAGACTTCCCCTCGGCGACGGAATCGGGCCGAGAGAAGTAGACCCACTCGAACATGCAATGCGCACGGCCCTCGGCGCCGGGGATCTGGGTCGAGCTGGCGAGCTCCCCGTGATTGAGGATGACGATCTCTCCCGGTTTGAGGTCGCGCACTGTCCGCCCTCCCATGAGGTCGAGGGCCACCGACTCGCTCGCGACCGCCATGCCGCCGTCGAGCTGTCCCAAGACGAGCGGCCGGATTCCGAGAGGATCGCGGAAGCCGACGACGCGCGAACCCGTTAGGAGGACCACCGAGTACCCCCCCACGATCTCCTGACAGGAGCGGCGGATGGCGGACTCGAGATCGCGCGTGCGCGTGTACTCGAGCGCGATCAACTGTCCCATCGTCTCGGTGTCGGCGTTGCCCAGGAGCTCGACGCCCTGCGCCTGCAGCCGGTGCTTCACCCGCTCGAAGTTCACGATGTCGCCGTTGTGCCCGATCGCGGCATCCTCCTGGCGGAGCTTGAACACGATGGGCTGGGCGTTCTCGAGATCGCTCGAGCCCGTGGTCGAGTAACGCACGTGGCCGATCCCGGCGGCGCCGGGTAGCTCGTCCAGGAGCTCCGAATGGAAGATCTCATGGACGAGGCCCATCCCCTTCCGATGATGGAGGCTGCCATGCGAGGTCGTCGCCATTCCGGCGGACTCTTGACCGCGGTGCTGGAGGGCGCGAAGGCCCCGGAACAGGAACGGACCGGCCGGCTTACCCTGCAACGACACCCCGACGACGCCGCAGAACTCTCGTGCCGGCATTCTCGGAACGAAGGACGCCCGCTCGCCCTCGACCGGCCCACCCGGCCGCGGGACTTAAGCGAAGCGCTATCCCCGGCGTTAGCGCGCGAAAAAATGGGACCCTCCCACCGGATCCGTGGGAGGGTCGGGATCCCCGGGAAAACGGGTTCTCTTCAGCCGAAGAGAGCCGAAAGTCCCTCGGCCGCCTCTTCCTCGGAGACGCCCTTCTCTTCCTTCTTTTCCTCTTCCTTCTTCTCGCCCTTGGCGCCCTTCTCGGCCGCGGGGGCCGGGGCTGCCGCAGGTGCGGCCGCGACCATCTCGGACTTCGCAAGAACATCCGCGAGGTTGACACCGTCCAGCGATGCGATCATCGCCTTGACCTGGGCCGCGTCGGGAGTGACCCCGGCCGCGCTCAGGACGCTCGTCAGCCCCTTCTCGTCGATCGGCTTGCCGGCTGCGTTGAGTAGCAGCGCACCATACACGTACTCCATCGTTGTTCACTCCTTACGGTTGTGTTTTCGGGGGGACCCCTACTTGCCCTTGAGACCTTCGACCGCGTGTGCCTCGCGGACCGCGCGGGCGAGAAGATGCGGGAGCGTCTCCTTCGTCGGGTAGCCGGCGGCCACCGCGACGGCGAGCGCCTGTCGATGCGCCTTGCCGATGAGAAGAGGCGCCGTGAGCTTGGTGGGATAGGCGATGGCGAGCGCGAGCCCAATAGCGCCACGATAGGCACGAAACACGTCGTTCCGTCGGGCATCGAGATCGACGCTCAGAACCTCGGGAGCGTAGAACGTGGTGCCGTCAACGAGCGCGCGAAGATCGAGACCGACCTCGAGGGGGAAGATATCCATCCGGGTCAGGAGACCCGCGACCTCACGGGAGATCGGTTGGCCGGCCTTGACGATAATCGTGTCCTTCTTGAGCACGACCTTCCCCTTCTCGATCGCGGCAGGGAAGCCGGCATGCTGGAGCTCTCCGACGATAGGGCCGGGCTTGAAGCTGGTCGTCCCGGCCGGTACTTCGATGTCCTTCGGCGCGATTTCGCCCCCACGCGCCGGGGTGGGTGAGCGAGTGCGCGCGAGTTCCTGATACAGGCTGAACGGGTTTCCCTCCGCAGAGAGGACCGCGGTCTGGTCCGTCACTTGCTCGAGAAGCGGGGCGAGCGCGGGGCGTTCTTGGGTCGCAGTCTCGATGGCATGGCGGATCGTACTGTTCGGTGCCACCACGATCGGATGGCCCCGATCGCGCAGTTCCCGCCGCATCTTCTGGAGGGCCGAAGCGGGGACTCCGCGGACTCCGACCAACGCCGTGATGGGTCGCTGGACAAGCGTCGACCGAACACGGTCTACGCGTTGGATCTTCTCGGGCCGAACCGACTCGCGACCGGGCATGGAAAGAACCTCGTTACCAGAGCCGGACTGCCGGCCCCATCGTCGTCTTCACGTAGACGCTCTCGATGTTCGTTCGTCCCCGCTCGAGCTTGCCGACGATGCGGTTGAGCACCGCGTCGACGTTCTGAGCCACCTGCTCCGGGGGCATGGTGCGCGTTCCTACCGGGGCGTGAAAGGTACGGTTGCCCTTCGAGCGAACCCGGATGGAGCGCTGAAGGGCGCGGATGAGGTTGGAGGGATCGCTGCCCGGCGCAATGGGGCGCGGCATCTTCCCTCGCGGACCCAGGACCGTTCCGAGCCTCTTACCGATGGTCGGCATGAGCGGAGCTTCGGCGAGGAAGAAGTCGATGCGTCCCGCGAGCTTCTTCGCGTTTTTTACCGCTTCATCGAGGTCGGTGGATGCGATAACCTCGTCTGCCACCCCCCGCACCTTCTGCGCCATCTCGGGCGAGGCAATCACCGCCACTCGGACTGGGCGGCCCCGGCCGTTGGGGAGCGGGATCTCGTCTTCGAGCCGGTTCTTGGGGATCGTCAGATCGAGGTCCTTGAGGTTGACCGAGACCTCGACCGACTCGGTGAACTTACGCTCGGGTGACTTCCCGAGGGCCTCGTTCACCACCTCGAGCGCGCTGCGGTCCGCCATGGATTTACCACCGGTGTGGCGCGGCCGAGCAGGGCTTTGTACATAAAGCTTCGGCGGGCCGGACGCCGAGAGCGGCGCGTGGAAGAGGGTTCGTGCCGAGGTTCCCCACCCGCCGATGGGAAGGTCGAGAGTCCGCGATCCAATCACGCGCCTTTCCCCACCGCCTATATATGGCCTCGCGTCTCGGCCGACCGCCATGCACTATCCGAAGGTCGTCTCGAGCTACTGCCCCAAGTGCCGCACGCACACGGAGCACGAGGTCGAGAAGGGAAAGAAGCGCCCCGCTTCCGAGCTTAAGTGGGGCCAGCGCCGATTCCGTCGCGCAACCCGCGGCTACGGCGGTTTCCCGCGCCCGAAGCCGGAGGGCCGCGCGAAAGCGGTCCGTCGCGTCAATCTCAAGTACCGATGCAAGAAGTGCAAATACACCGTCCAGCCCGCGAGCTGGCGGGCGAGCCAGCTCGAACTCGTGGAGCACCGGTAGGAGCGGTCCGAATCATGCCGACGCGTGAACCCGCACCGTTCTGGGTCGTGAAGTGTCCGGACTGCTCCGCGGAGCAAACGATCTTCAGCCGCCCCGCGACGCCGGTGAGCTGCCTCGTGTGCGGGGCGACGCTGGCGGTCCCTACCGGCGGCCGGGCAAAGCTGCGCGGCGAGTTCGTCAAGCCGGCGGGAGCGTAGGCGGGAGGCTCGCGGCCGATGCCGCTTCGTCCCGCGTTCCCCGAGGAAGGGGACCTCGTCGTCGCTACGGTCAGCGCGATCCGTAACTTCGGCGCGGTGGTCACGCTCGATGAGTACGGAAAACGCGAGGCGTTCATCCACCTCTCCGAGGTTGCTCCGGGGTGGGTCAAGTACATCCGGGACCACATTCGCGAGGGCCAGAAGGTCGTGGCGCGGGTCCTGCGGGTCGACGCGGCGAAGGGCCAGGTCGATCTCTCGCTGAAGCGGATCAACGATCACCAGCGTCGGGAAAAGGTCCAGGCGTGGAAGAACGAGCAGCGCGCGATGCGTCTGCTCGACCAGGTCGCGAAGGCGCTGAAGATCTCCTCGAGCGAGGCGACCGACCTCTTCGCGAGCGATCTCGTGAGCCGCTACGAGACGCTCTACGGTGCGTTCGAGGTCGCCTCGGCCGACCCGAAGCGGTTCCAGAAGGAGAACGAGAAGTCGAACTGGGCGAGCGCCTTCCTCAAAGTTGCTCGGGACAACATCCAGCCGCCGCACGTCTCGATTCGGGGCGTCCTCGAGATCCAGGACTTGGCGCCCGATGGGGTGGAACATGTGCGCCGCGCGCTCGAGGCCGCGGAGGCGACCGATCCCGCGTCGGTGACGGTCCAGTACGTTGGAGCGCCCCGCTATCGTGTCGTCGTCGAAGCCAGCCAGTACAAGCAGGCGGAGGAGACACTCAAGCGCGCCACCGAAGGAGCAATCCGCGCCATCAAGGAGGCGGGCGGTAGAGGCTCGTTCACACGGACGTGAGTCCTCCCCCGATGCGACGGTGCCCGTCGTGCGGACGCTACTCGTTCCAGGATCGGTGCCCCGAATGCGCTAGCGCGACCCGGACGCCTCATCCAGTGCGCTTTAGTCCTCAGGATCGTTACGGCAAGTACCGGAGGCTCCTCCTCGCGGAGCGGCAACCGTCCGAATAGGAGAAGACCGTTCTACTGGCCATGTCGACCGCCGTGCACCGCATCAAGGTTGTCAACGACATCAGCGACCTGGTACCCATTCTGCGGGCCGTGGACTCGCCGCTCAAGCTCTCCCTCGTCCAGCGGCTGGCCGAGACCTGGCTCACCCAAGAGGACATCGAGAAGGAGTTCGGCAAGGAAGGGCTACACGCGCTCCCGCTCTTCGAGAAGCTCAAGTTGATCGACACGCGCTGGGTCGCGCGCGAGGGCCACCGCCAGCCCGAAAAAAGCTACCACTTTTACTACTCCACGATCAACATCAATACCACAAGCCCGCTCCCCGAGATCTCCGACATCCTCGCTATCGCAAGCCTTCCCCCGAAGGAGTTCGCCCGCCTCGAGGCCCGCATCTACGAGGCCGTGGGGCCCGAGGGACGGTTCTTCTCCGATGTCGCCGAGGACCTCAAGATGTCGCCGACCCGCCTTAAGGGGCTCGTGAAGCGATCCGACCGGCTGGAGTACCGTGGCCATCGCATCGAAAGGATCGAACCGGAAGCGGGCGACGAATCGCGTTGAGGACGTACGCGTCCTACGCGTGGGGCACCGGCCCGGCCGCGACCCCCGCTTGACGACCCACGTCGCACTGACCGCGCGAGCGCTGGGCGCTCGCCGTCTCTACCTGCATCCCGCCGATCCCGGTATCGCCGAGCGCCTCGCCGCTGTGCGCGAACGTTGGGGCGGGGAGTTCGAGGTCGAAGGCATCGATGACTACCGGGCCCTTCTGCGGACTTGGCCCGGAACGATCGTCCACCTGACGATGTACGGTCTGCCCCTCGATCGGGTGGTCCGTCGCATCCGTCGGGACCGCCCGGTCCTGGTCGTCGTCGGCGGCGCAAAAGTCCCCTCCGTGCTCTACCAAATGGCCTCGTTCAACGTTGCGGTGGGGCACGAACCTCACAGTGAGGTAGCCGCGCTGGCCCTGACGCTCGATCGGCTCATGGGAGTTCCGGGCCCCGGTCCTCGCTCCGGGGCGCGGCAGTGGATCCGTCCCCGCGCCCACGGAAAGTCGCTCGCGGAGCGCAAGGGGGCCCTATGACGAGCGAGGACCTCCCACCGATCGAGCGACGCACCCTTCCGATATCGACCCGCGCGCCGGGAAAGTGCATCCTCTTCGGCGAGCACGCCGTGGTCCACGGCGCGCCCGAGCTCGCCCTGGCCATCGACCTCGATACCCAGGTCATCGTCCGGGCATCGGATCGCACCCGATTGAACGCCGACACGGAAGCGCTCCGGCACCACGCCTACTTCCGAGCCGCGCTCGAGGCTTGCTGGAGGGCCGGCCCTCCCATCGACGTCCGCGCGGTCTCGCGCATCCCGAAGGCGGCAGGGCTGGGCTCCTCGGCCGCGTTCGTGGCGGCCCTCGCCGCGGCGCTCGGCGCCGCGCACGAAGGAGTCGCAAGGGCGGATCTGGCGCAGATCTCCTTCGACATCGAACGGGGCGCTCAGGGCGTCGGGAGCCCGGGGGACACCTCGACCTCCGTGGCGGGCGGATACGTGACGCTCAACGGCGGAGACGGGCCGACCCTGTGGACGGTATCGAGCGGGAGCCAGCGCTGGACGGTTCGGCGAGGATCCGACCCCGGCTGGTCCTGGATCGTCGCGTACTCGGGAGTCCCTCGGTCGACCCAAGACGCCGTGCGAGCGGTAGGCGAACGCTTGGCTCGGCCCGACGGTCCACAGCTGTTGGCGCGGTTCCGTGCCGTCGCCCTGGAAGGGATCCGAGCCATCGCTCGCGAGGACCGGAACGAAACGGCGCGCGCGATGCGCGCCAATCAGGAACTCCTGCGCGAGGTCGGAGTGAGCCACCCCCGACTTGAGGAGCTGATCACCTCCGTCTCCGAATGCGCGGCGGCGGCCAAGCTCACCGGGGCGGGAGCCGGGGGTTCGATCGTCGCCCTACCGATTCCCGGCCGCGAGGCCGAGTGCGTCCGGCGACTCGCCCGGGTCGGCGCCCTTGCGTTCGCCGTCCGACCGGCCCGGAGGGGGGCCGGTCTTGTCTCGGAGACAGACCCGGGTCGCGCGCACTAACGGCGCGCGACGATCCGCACGACGGCATTCGGCTCGAGCGGATGCTCCGCGCCGAGCGCCCGGTGCGTCCGCGCATCGATCGCGCGAATGAAGTTTTCCCCCAGGACGGTGTGCACTCGGTAGGCCAGCTGCCGCGCGGTGGTCCCGATCGGAACGATGTGCGCATCCGGCAGGACGCGCCCCTTGCCATCGGTCCAGTGCGTCTCGTCCTCGACCGGATAGACGACCATTCGATGCAACCGGTCGAACACCATCGTCTCGAGGGCGGACTGCACTCCGGTGGAACCCCAGCGGCTCAGCGTCAACCGGATCCCGTCGAGGGCGCGGCGCTGCGCCGGAGACAGGCGGTCCTCGTCCGGCACGTCGAACGTCGCGTCGCCCGGTCGATACCGAACCAGTCCGGCGCGAGCGGCTCGGCGGAGGGTGAGTTCTTGATCCGCAGATGTCGGGACGACCGCCAGAGGAGCGAGGGACTCCGCCAGGGCGTGGGCCGCCTCGGGGGTCGAGCGGTCGGCCTTGTTGGCCACGACCAATCGCGGCTTCGCGGTCCGGAGCAGTTCGCGGGCCAGGGTTCGCCGTTGGTCTGCGGTCCAGGTCGACGGATGCGAACGATCGAACCCGGTCGCGCGCAGCGCGGTCGTGATCGCTCCCATGGAGATCGAGAGACCGGTGAGGCGGGACGCGAGGATCTCTTCGGCCGCCTTTCCCTCGAGCTCGGCGACCCGCGCCTGTCGCTCGAAGTCCCGCGCGAGGATCTCGGAGGCCCAGGAGACCAGCTCCTCTTCGAGCCAATGAACCTCTTCCGCAGGATCGTGGGAGCCCGGCGCCCCGATCACTCCTTCGGCGTCGGTCGCACCGGAAAGGTCGACGACCTGCAGAAATCCGTCGGCGGGTCGGAGGTCGTCCAGGAACTTGTGACCGAGTCCACGGCCCTCGTGGGCACCCGGGACTAAGCCGGGAACGTCAATGAGGTTCACCGGGACCCAACGCGTTCCGTCGACGCACGCCGCGTTCCCCGGTGTGCACGGGACCCCGAGGTCCAGGTGGGGGCACCTCGTTCGCACCGCCGCGACCCCTCTACTCGGTGCGATCGTAGTGAACGGGAACGGGGCCATCGGCACATCGAGCAGCGTCAGCGCGTTGAAGAACGTCGACTTGCCGACGTTCGGCTTTCCGACAACTCCGATCTCCATGTGCGCGAACCCGGGACTACTGCGAGTAATCGACCGGCGTCTCCCGTACTCCCTGACGTTCGTTCGACCAGAGGGCCAAAGCGAACAGGAGGTCACTCAGGCGGTTGATCCACTGGAGGAGCGGTGCCGGCTGCGCCTCGACCCGATGAAGTCGCCATAGCTCTCGCTCCGCCCGGCGCGCGATCGTTCGAGCGACGTGGAACCGAGCGGCGTCGGGGGATCCTTTGGGTAGCACGAACTTCCGTAGCGACTGCACCGGTCCCGAATACTCATCGATGTCGCGCTCGATGCGTTCGACGTGGGCCGCGGTGATCCGGCCGCCCGGCGGGTCCTTCCCGGGCGGCGTGGCGAGCTCGTTCTCGGCGAGGAAGAGCTCGTGGCCGAGCTGGGTGAGCAGCGGGCGGAGTTGATCGAGCGCCGGAGAGAGCTCGGCCTCTACGAGCCCGAGGAACGACGCTAGTTCGTCGAGCGTTCCGTACGCTTCGATGCGGGCCGAGTCCTTCGCTACGCGTGTGGCGCCGACGAGAGCGGTGGTGCCATCGTCGCCCGTGCGGGTGTAGAGCCGCGTAGCGCTCTCGCCTCCGGCCGCCCCGGGAGCAGATCCAGTGGCGAGCTCAATCCGTGGACGGGACAGTAGGAGATGTGCAGCACCTCATTATGCTTCGCGTCCTGACGGCACAGCCGGCAGATGAATCCACTTCGTTCGCTCCACGCAATGCCCAACGGTTCCATGTTTGCAACCTACCCTTTGATCGGAGACTAGCGCCGGAGGAGTCCCCGCCCCTCGCGATCCGCCCGTTCTCGGACGCGGCGACGATCGGCCACGTCGCGCGCGTGGGACCGCATCTGTTTCCAAGAGTCCCCGTGGAGCCGGGCGATCTCGGCCAACCCGAGCTGCAGGGCGACCGCGAGGGCCTCCTCTGGGTTCCGGGCATACCCGAGCTCGACCAGCTCCGCGAGTTCTTCGGACAGAGTCGCAGGAAGCTCGGCGGCACCTACGCCGGTCTTCGCTCCTTCGTTCACGAGCGCGCGGACCGCGTCCGATGTGGTCGCGAGGCCGCGCACCCGCCGAAACTCTTCGAGCCGTCCGTTCTCCTCGAGGGTGAGGCGCACCCCCAGGAATCGGGACGTACTGCCGGTCCGTTCGGCGTCTCGCACGCGTAAAACGTAGAGAAAACATCTATTTAGACATTCGTTAAGCGTCGCCGCGAGCCGAATCCTCCGCGGTCCGCACGCTTCCCCCGATCGGCGTTTCGCGCGCGTCCCAGCCATCCCATGAGGGCGCGGGACGACCCGGAGCAACATTTATCGTCCGAGGAAGTTCCCCGCGGCGAGGCCGCATTCGATGGCGTGGACGCAGGCGGAGGTTCGCGAACTCAAAGAGGGCCGCTACATGATTATCGACGAAGAGCCCTGCCGTATCCTTAGCATTCAGACCTCAAAGCCGGGGAAACACGGCGAAGCCAAGGCGCGCATCGACGCGGTCGGGATCTTCGACGGGTCGAAGCGCAGCGTCGTTTTCCCGGTGAAGCACAAGGTACAGGTCCCGATGATCGGCAAGCGTACCGCCCAGATCATTTCGCTCACCGACTCCGAGATCCAGTTGATGGACCTCGAGACGTACGAGACGTTCAGTATGCCGATGCAGGACGAGCTGAGAGGGACCCTTACCGCGGGCGGGGAGGTCCAATACCTCGACGCCATGGGTCGCCGGCTGATCACGCGGGCGTAACGTACCGTCGGGGGCGCCGTTCAACTTACGGCCGTACCGACCCCCGCCGGGTTCGGGAGGAATCCCGGGGGCCCGCGAGGAGGTCCGAGAGGTAGGCGGTCGTACTCGACCGTGTGCTTGATCCCGCGTCGGCGGAGCATCTGCGAGGCCTGCTCCGTCATCTGGACGACCTCCTGGCATCGGATCGCCTTCGTGAAGTAGAACTCCACCCGAGTGGGATCCGCGATTGGGAAGACGAGGCGCATGCCGAACGCGTCCGGTCGGTTGTAGCCGGCGGGCTTGCGGTTGGCCCTCAAGTCGCGGAGGTTCTCCTCGAGCAGTACCTCCGGGAGGATCGATTCCCCCTCCTTGACGAAGGGCCGGTTCGCGTCGACGACCCGTTTGTAGATATCCGGGTAGACTCGGACGAGGTCCTTGTAGTGTCGTCGAGGGTCGAGCAGGATGTGCCCGCTTCGGGCCTTGACCGGCGGTGTCATCGCCCTACGTCGAGTTGGGGGACGGCTTAGACGGTTTCGCCCCAGCGGGCACGTTGGTCGGCGCCTCCCGGGGTGGGGAACGCGGCAACGAAACCCTCAAACGGCAGGGCCCTTACCGCCCCCTCGAGCGCTCCCGTAGTCTAGTGGTCAAGGATAGAGGCCTCTCGAGCCTCTGACGCGGGTTCAAATCCGTGATGCGGCGCTTCACGGGGAAACTCCCGCCGGGAGCACTCCCTTCCTGCGGACCGACCCGTCAGGGAACGAGCGTCGGCTTCGAAAGCCCGCTCGCATGCTTGCCCGACCTTCCTTCTGGTGTCCGCGACCCTCGATGCACGGGGTTGGAGGAGGCGCAGGTTTATCGGTAGGTATTTAAAGTGAATTACCGAACCGGTGCGGGACATCCCCGCTTGCTTCGCGGGAGGGTCTACCGAGGCGCCCGTTGGAACGATTCCTTAGTTCATGATTCGCAACGACCGCCCGATTCGTGAGATCTGGCCCCAAGACTCGCCGGACTTGTCGCAGGAGATTCGCGACGACACACCCCCCGTAGTCGGGGGGATCCTTCTAGGGGAGCGGACCGTCGATGCGCTGTCGATCAAGGACGGTACGGCGCGCGGTCTTACGGGCGGGTACGACGTGCTCGCGAAGGTCCTACAGACCTCGGATCTCCACCGGTTCTTCGTCGGCCGGATCGCGAACGTTCAGCGCATCGCCCGCCCGATTCCCGAGGAAGCTCTCGTAGGGGCCCTGCTGGACCGGTACGAGTCGACCACGTTCGGACATGCTCTCGTGAAGTTTCGTCCGAACCCTAGGATCGTCTCCGTGGTCGACGTGCTGCGACTGTATCAGCACGGCCGGCTCGACTCGGGGCTCCGTTTGCAGGACGTGGCGACGCGCCCGCTTCCCGCCGTTCCACGGTCGATGCCTCTCGAGGAAGCGGCGAGGATCATGGTGGAGAAACGGGTCCGCCGGCTCTTTGTCGAGGGCGAACCCCGATCCGTCATCACCGACCGGTCCTTGATCCGAGTGCTTTTCAGTCCCGAGATGTTGGAATGGGCGGGCGAGCATCCGGGACGGCTGCCGCCGCTGACGATCGGGGCGCTCGAACCGCGACCGGTCCTCGAGCTCGATGTAGCCATGCGCGTACCGGCCGCCGCGGTACAGTTCGACCTCAATGCCGCCGAAGCGATCTTCTGCTCGGCGGGGGTCGTCACGCCTTGGGACCTCGTGATGAAGCCGTTCGCGAGGGGAGACCTCAGTCTGGTTTGACCTCTTGGAACCGCGCGCGGAGAGCACGACCCCTCCGAGGGGATGCCTCCGGGATGGGGTTCTCGAAGACGCGACGACCGCTCGGCGGAGGTTCTATCTGCTGCGGCAGGTAGGTCCTCGCACCGAGCACGGACGCGATGGAGATCGAGTACTTGGTGGTCGTCTCCGAGGCCGACCCGGTCGCGGTCCGCGTGGCCGAACGGTGGGGAACCCCGCCCTCCCGGGGGGATCACGTAGATGGGGTACCCATCCGTACTCTATCCCCGCGGGCTGGCCTACTGCGTCGAACCGTAGTCCACGTTCGTGATGATCGCTTGGACGCGCGACTACCGGAAAGCATGAGGTTGCGAAGGACTCCCCTGGTCTTTCCATCGATCCACCGCAGCGAGCGGGGCATCGAGTCGCTCACCGTGCATCCGCTCGGCAATCCCGGCGCTTCCGCCGATGTTGGAGGTCGGCCGGGTGTGCTCGTTCCGACCGACCCCCGCCGGATGGCGGACGCGCTGCGCCGCCTCCAAGACGTTGGTTCGTCCTTGGGCGTTCCCGCGAGCTACGAGGCGACACACCACGGTCCCGAGCTCGGGCATCCGGCCTTCTTCGTCGAAATTGGCTATGGCGAGCGTCCCGAGCCTCCCGAGCCTTCGGTCCGCGCTCTTGCGACGATCTTGCCCGAGCTGGCCGAGGACCCGAGCGATCACGTGGCGCTCGGGGTAGGGGGCGGGCACTATGCGCCCTACTTCTCGGACCTCGTGCGGCGCCGGCATTGGGCGTTCGGCCACCTCTTGAGCCGGCACGCGTTGGAGAAGCTCGCCCCCGGGATTGTGGCGAGCGCCTATGCGCTGACGCCCGGGGCGGAAGGCATCCTCTTCGCACGGGCCCAGGACAGCGAGCTGCCCAACTGGAAAGGCGCGGGCCCGCGGCTTCGCGAAGGCTTGGCTCCGGTGCGCGGGTCGGCCCGCTAGATCGCTCCGACCACGATCGTCCGCGACCGTTCGAGATCCAGTCCGCGCTGCGCCGCCGCACGGACTTCGTCCGGACGCACGCGTCTCAGCACGGCCGGCCAGGTCTTCCAGAAGTCCGGCGGGAGGCGATGGTAGGCCAGGTCGACCGCGAGATCGTGCGCCTCGAGCGTGGTTTCGAGAGAGAGAGGGATCTCTCCGATCGCGCTCTCCCGGATGAGATCGAGCTCCGGGCACGACGGGGCGCGCTCCGCAAGACGCGCGACCTCGGCGCGGAGCGCGTCCCGCGTCCGCTCCCAGTTCTTCGGTGCACTCCCCGCGTCGACCGCCCAGTAGCCTCCCCAGGCCATGCTCTCGAGTTCCCCGGACGCATGGTAGGCGAGGCCGTGCTTCTCACGAACGTTCTGGAACAGCCGATTCAGGACCGGTCGGCCGCCAAGGATCTCGTGGGCGAGATCGAGCGCCGGATACTCCGGATCCGAACGAGGGAGGGACGGCCCCCCGATCCTCACGTGGACGTCGGTGAGACCGGAGATGCGAACCCGGACTTCGGGGCCGCGGGCTCGGGGCGGAGGGACGGGAACGGGATCGAGGCGTGCGCGGCGATCGAGGTCCCGGAAGGCGCGTGCGATGGCCCGTCGGGCTCGATCCGAAGATACATTGGACGTCATGACGACCCCGGCTTCGCTGGCGACATAGTGACGACGATGGAACCGCCGGATCTGCTCCCGATCCAGGCTTTCGAGCGAGCGCGGGGAGCCCGCCCCGGTCTCGCGATACGGGTGCCCTCGGGGGAAGATCGCATGGAAGAGCTCGAGCTCGGCACGCCGATCGGGCTGCGTGCGCTCCCTCAGCTGGCGCTCGGCCATCTCTCTACGTACTTTGACGACATCCTCCGGATCGAAGCGAGGCTCTAGGACCACGCGAGCCAGCGTCTCGAGCAGCCCTTCCCAGGCATCGGCGGGGCCCCAGACCGTGATCTCCGAGCTTTCCGGCCCGAAGTGGGTGGTGATCGTCGCTCCCAGCCGGTCGAGACGGCGTGCGAGCTCTGCCCGCCGCCATGGTCCGGCGGCCACGCGGGCGCTCTCGAGGGTGAACAGGGCCGCCCCTTCCCGGCCCGGGGGATCCCGACCGGATCCCGCGGAGGCGAGGAACGTGATCGCGACGCTGGCCGAGAGCGCCGGTGCAGGTTGGAGTGCGACCCGCAACCCGTCGATGGGCTCCGGGACCTCCACGGCGAGGGAATCGCGCGTCGAGCTCACGGGTCCCCCGGGGAGGTGGGCTCGTAGGTGACGATGACCCGGGAAGAAGGATCGAAGATGGCTCGAGCCGCCTCCCGCACCTCGTTCGCGCGGACCTTAAGGATACGGCCGTACAGCTCCCGCTCGAACGTCGGCGACCGCATCGAGGCGAACCATCCCACCCGGAACGCGGTTCGGCTGGCGCCTTCGTAGGCAAGGGCGGCTCCGCGCGCGATTCGGAGTCGCGCTTCCCGCATCTCCTCCCGGGTAGGGCCGGTGCGCTTCAGCTCCTCCATCGCCGCATCGACCGTTCCTTCCACGCGATCTAACCGGACTCCGGGCGCGCTCAGGACCGTGGTGGTGAACAGCGAAGGATGCACCCGTGGGTGGAACTCGGAGACCGCTCGCACCGCGAGCCCAGCATCGACCAGGCTCCGGTATAGTCGGGAGCTCGGGTGCTCCTTCGCCCGCCCCCAGCCGCCGCCGGTCCCGAAGAGCCAGGCATCCCCACCGAAGATCGCATCGAGCAGGAGGGTCGAAGGAGTCTGCGCATCGAACACGGACGGCGCTCGGTACCCTATCTCGAGGAGCGGAGTGGTGCCGGGTCCCGTCAACTTGGCCCGTCGCTCGCCACGGGCCATCGGTTCCTCGATCCGTACGCGCGGGTCCTCCCCGGTGGTCGGAAGCGGGCCGAAACGGCGGACGATTTCACGCCGCGTCCGGCGAGGCTCGAAACCTCCCGCGACGATGAGCACGGCATTGCGCGGACCGTAGAAGCGCCGATAGTACTCTCGTAGCTGGGACCCGGTCATCGATTCGATGTCCCGCCGGTAACCCAGTGGGTCCCAGCGGTACGGATGGTGCCGGAACGCGAGCGCCTGCAGTTCCTCCTCGACCCGGAACTCCGGCCAGTTCTCGTTCCTCTCGCGTTCGGAAAGAACGACCGAACGTTCGCGGTCGGTCTCGGGGTCGGTGATCGCCGCTCGGGTGAGCCGGTCGGACTCGATGTCCAGAGGGACGTCGAGAAACTCGCGCGGGACCGTGGAATAGTAGGCGGTCACATCGTAGCTGGTAAAGGCGTTCAGAGTCCCCCCGACGGAGACGATCGCCCGGTCAATCTCCCCCTTCCGATATCGTGGCGACCCCGTGAAAAGCATGTGCTCGACCCAGTGCGAGGCGCCGGTGATTCCGGGGCGTTCGTTCTTCGAACCCACTCGGTACCAGACCCAGACGCTCGAAGTCGGGCTCGAAGGAATCGGCGCCAGCCAGACCTCAAGCCCGTTCGGTAGATGGAAACCTTCGAGGGTCGGGCGACGGAACCTAGGTGGCTGGGACTTCAAGGAACGACCTCCGAAGGGCGACCGGGCCTGGGCCAGAACCATTAAAGGCGCGCGGTCGCCCCTCCGAAGCCGTGCCGCCGATCCTGCGCCTCGTTCGGATCGGGAACGTGGGGGTCTCGTTCGCCGGGACGATCGTCGGCGGGCTCGCGGCGGCGGGGTTCGGCGTTCCGTTCTCCTTTTCGTTTTGGTGGCCGATCGCCCTCGCGGCGCTCTCCACCGCGTGCGTGACCGCGGCGGGCAACGTGCTCAACGACGTCTTGGACGTGACGACCGATCGGACCAACCACCCGGATCGGCCCCTCGTGCGCGGCGAGTTCACGATCGACGGGGCGCGTCGTCTCGCGGTCGCCCTGTTCGTGGTCGGAGGGTTGCTCATCGTTCCGGTCGTGACGACGCATCCGCTCCTCGCGGCGATCTTCTTGGTCGCCGTGGGATCGCTCGTCGTCTACGAGCTGCGCTGGAAGGCGCAAGGATTGGAGGGGAACGCACTCGTTGCGCTGCTGACGGGCCTTGTATTTCTGTACGGGGGAACCGCGGCCGGAGCCCCGGTGACCGTCCTACCGTTCGTCGGCATGGCCTTCCTCGCGACGCTCGCCCGCGAGATCACCAAGGACATCGAGGATATGGCTGGGGACGTCGGACGCCGAACGTTACCGATGGCTCGGGGCGTGCCGTTCGCGACCGCGTCGGCCCGGGCATCGATCGGAGCCGCGATCGCCCTGAGCTTCGCGCCGTTGTTCTGGTACGTCTCCGTCGGCTCCGTAGTCGGGATTATGTACCTCGCCCTCGTCCTCGCCGCCGATGCGATCTTCGTCGTGTCCGTGGCCTACCTGCCATCGCGCCTCCACTGGGAGCAGACCGTGAGCAAAGGGGCGATGGCGGTCGCCCTCCTGGCTTTCTTGGCGGTGGCGTTCCGGTGACCCGCGAGATCCGAATCGGGCCGGTGGAACGGGGCCTTCTCGATCAGTTGGAGCGCGGACCCATCCATCTCACTCTCATCGATCCGGAGAAGTCCAGTCCCGAGGAGAGCGCCGCACTCGCCCGCGGAGCGATCGCGCTCGGTTCGTCGGGCATCATGCTCGGCGGATCGACCGGTATTTCTCCCGAACGGATGGACGCGACTGCGAGGGCGGTCCGGGGGACCGTCCGGGCCCCGACGATCATCTTCCCCGAGGGACCGGGGTCGCTCTCGCCCGAGGCCCACACGATCTTCTTCATGAGCCTCCTCAACTCGCGAAACCTCGACCTCGTCATCCGGACCCACGCGCGAACCGCCCTCGCGATCCGGAAGTTGGGGCTCGAAGCCGTACCGATGGGATACATCGTCATCGCACCCGGGATGCGCGTCGGGGAGGTGGGCCAGGTCGACGCGATCGATCGGGCCGACGTTGCGGGAGCTCAGGGGTACGCCCTCGCGGCCGAGATGCTCGGGATGCGATGGGTCTACCTCGAGGCCGGATCCGGTGCCCCGGCTCCCGTGCCGGCCGAGATGGTCCGCGCCGTGCGCTCGGTTCTTTCGGTCCCCTTGATCGTCGGCGGGGGCATCCGCTCCGGCCCGGAGGCCCGGCGCCTCTTGGACGCGGGAGCCGAGGTGCTCGTCACCGGGACGATTGCCGAAGCGGAAGGGATCGGCCCGCGGTTCCGCGCGATCCTAGCGGAGGTGAAGCGTACTCCTGGCCGCTAGCGATTTACTGCGCCCTTCCGGCGGAGACCATCGCCCGCCCAAGACGAGCAACCTGCTCCTACGCGCTCCGTCGCCCGCCGTGTCCGCCCTGCTCGCGGTCGTGCTTTCGATCGCCGCGGCGCTGGTCCTCTGGGGACCGAACTGGAGCGAGATGACCTCGACCTTCGTCCTCGTGTTCCTCATTCCCGCGCTCGTGGCCGGCGCCCTCACTCCCCCGCTCGCCCGCGTATGCAAGGGCCGCTTCGAGCTGCAGCGGAGCTTCTTCCTCGTCGTGATGGTGCTCCTCATCGAATTGCCCATCGCGGCCGCGGGCCGCTTGGGCCTCCTCCTCGTGCCCTCCTACGGTCCGGGCGTCTGGGCGATCCTTCTGTTTCTGCAGGCCCCGGCCCTGTGGTTCCGCCACCTGACGCTCTATGGAGTGTCGAGCGCCCATCACCCGCGCTCGATCGTACCCGCCGCGGTCCAACCGGTCCTCGCGATCCTCTTGCTGTTCTTCCTTGTACCTGTGTCCCTCGGGCTCGCGATCGCAGCGATAGTTTTCCTGGTCCTAGGCTTCCTGTGCGCGCTGCTGCTCCTACGGGTCGTGGATCGCCCCCTTCAGCACGGCTTTCAGAGCTCGGGCCTGTCGATGATGCGACCGCTTCTGGACCATGTGAACCGTCGCGACCCCGAGGCGACGGGGATGATCGAGGCGTTCTTCCTGAAGTCGGCCCAGCCGGCCGACCTCAACGTGACGGCCGTCCGCTTCGGTACCCCCCGGGGCGCGACGGCGACCATCGCCCTGCCGACTGTCCATCCCGGGCCCTTCGGAGCAATCGGGGCGAGCGACCTCCCACGGAAGATGGTGGAGGCACTGGGCTCGTCGGCGGGGGTCGTGTTCGTTCCGCACACGCCGTGCGACCACGACCTCGATCTACCGTCGCAGGCCGAAACCGAGAAGATGACCTCCGCGACACGTGCGCTCTTCGAGTTGATCGCGGCCACACCGGGGCCCCGCCGCGGAAGTCCGCTGGTCGAGCCGTACGAAGGAAGCCTCGCTCGGGCCCAGATCGTGGGAGACTGTGCGATGGTGCTCGTGACCCAGGCTCCGGCCCCGACCGACGACATCTCCTACGCGGTCGCCGACCGTCTCGTGCGCGAGGTCGAGACCGCGTGCGGCGTGCGGGTGGCCCTCATCGACGCTCACAACTCCTACGTCGAGGGGCAGGGCGATGTGGCCTATGCGACGCCGCTCGCGGAACGCCTCGTACGCGACGCGAAAGCCGCCGTCCGCCAGGCCATGGCGGCTTCGAGAGAGTCCGAAATCGAAGTCGGGGCCGCGGTGATGCGCGGATACGACATCGCGCGGGATGGGATCGCGGGCGAAGGCATGCGGGCCCTCGTGGTCCGAACCGCGGGAACCACCTCGGCGTATGTACTGGTCGATGGCAACAACCTGGTACAGGGGATGCGCGATCCGATCGTCGCCCGGTTGCGAACGATCGTGGACTCGGCCGAGATCATGACGACGGACAACCACGTCGTGCACGAAGCCGACGGATCCACGAACCCGGTGGGGGGCCGGTATCCGAAAGAGGCGCTGATCGCAGATGCGGAGGCGACCGTGCGCAGCGCCCTCGCCAACCTCCGTACCGTCGAGGTCGCGAGCGGTCGCGCGCCAGTGACCGGCGTCCTCGTCCTTGGTCCCGGGTTCACGTCGCGTCTGCTGACCGCCATCAGCGACACGGTCTCGATGCTAGGGAACTCTCTTGTGATGACCTTGCTTCTCCTGCTCGCGAGCTCGCTGGTCGTCCTGTTCGCGCTCGCTCACTAAGGAGGCTGCCGGAGAGATGATGAGGCGGGAAGAGGGATCAACCGCGCTCGCGCGCGCGGCGAAGTCGATGGGAGACCCCGAAGCGCTCGATCTGCTCAGCTCGCTCGTCTCGATCGCGCCGACGAACCTGGAGGACCCGGCGCACGGCCGCTGGGAGAAGCCCCACTACGTTGCGGCGATGGATCGCATCCTGCGGACCGCCCGCGAACGAGGTTTCGCGACCCGCATCTACGACCCCACGGCCGACCCGTCGTTCCACGGCCAGATCTCGGGGGAAGGCCCGCGCCCGAACGGGATCATCGACCTGGACGTCGGAGCCAACCGTTGGGCGCTGATCATGGCGCACTTCGACGTCGTGCCGGTCCCCGAGGAACAGCGTTCGTATTGGAAGAGCCCCCCCTTTTCCCTGACGGCGCGCGAAGACGGCCGCCTGTACGGCCGCGGGTCGAACGACGACCTCGGGAGCGGCGTGGTCGGGGGCCTCACCGCGCTCACGTCACTCTCTCGGGAGAAGTCGCTCCGGGTGAACGTCCGCCTCCTCGTTTGCTGCGACGAAGAGACCGGTGGCGCGGGCGGGATCGATGCCATTCGAGAGCACGACGCTGTGCTTCCCCCGGACGACCCCGAACGGATCCTCCGCGCCGATGTCGTGCTGATCCCGGACGGTAGCCCCCACACCACCGCCGGCTCGTCGGGGGTGGCGTTCCTCGACGCGACCGCCGATGGACCGGTCACCCTCGCGCAGACGTTGGCCTACGGCGAGCGTCTCGTCCAACTCGACGGGCTCGCCCGGACCTGGCGTTCCGCGCTGAAGAGCGAGGACTGGCCCGCCTTCGGCGCTCCCGAGCCGGTGGTCACCGGCCGGGCCACCGTGACCAAGTTCGATCTCACGTCCATTGGACCGGCGGGCGCTCGGCCCAGGGTGGCGCTCGTTCACACCGAGACCGAGGCCGCGAACCAGATCGCCCGCTCGGTGACGATCGCCTTCGACGGCCCCCCGGACGCGATTGCCGATCTACCCACGCGGCTTGCCTCCCTCGTTTCCGCTCCGTTCCACGTCGAGCCGGTCACCGCCACGGGCGCTCGCGTTCCGCCCGGAGTACCCTCGATCTCGCTCGTAGGGCTCAGCGGGCATGGAGGCTACCCGCACCGGGCCCACAACCCCGTTCCGGCGGCGATCGACCTCTTGAAGGCGGCAGCCAACCGAGATTGGATCGAACCGAGTGCCCCGGGCGACCCGGCCTTCGTCGTGGATCTGCGCCTTCCACCCGAAATGGAGCTCGCGCCGGGGACCGAGGCGGTGTTTGCTTCGCTCGCTCCGTGGATCCGGGATACGCTCCCCGTCGCACGCGTCGTGGCTCCCCCGGGCCGGTGCCGGCCCGGTTACGCGCTTCCGGTCGACCATCCGATGGTGATGCGGCTTGCCGCGATCATGCGCGACGTTTTCCATGAGCCGGGTATCTTCGGCGAGTACGGCGGGACCGACGCGAGTTCGGTGCGGGGCCTTACCACCCCGGCGGGCGAGCCTCTGCCCGCCCTCGTTTTTGGGAGCATGGATCGAGCCGCGCACATCCACGAGGCCGAGGAGAGCCTCGACCCGGTACGCTTCGCGGGCGTGGTCGAGGTGATGCGCCGCTTCGTCCTGGGCCTCTAAGGAGCTCGTTTCGTGCTTCCGCAGCCGATCGCCAGCCTCGCGGCGGTCATCTGGGTGTTGTTGCCCGCGTTTAGCGCGAATGCTCTCGCGACCCTTCCCCGGGGCGCGGGGCCCGCGATGGATTTCGGGCGGAGCTGGCCTTGGGACCGCCGTCGGATCCTCGGCCCGTCGAAGACCTGGTCCGGGTTCTTCGTCGGCTCGGCCCTCGGTGTCGTCGTCGGGCTGGTCGAGGCTTGGGTGATCCTCCTCGCACCGCCGAACCTCGCGGTGGTTCCCCGGTTCGCGCCGAGCGTCGTGGCCGCGATCCCGGTCGTCGCCGTGATCGCCTTCGGGGCGATGATCGGCGACGCGGTCGGCTCGTTCGTCAAGCGTCGAATCGACCGGCCCAGCGGCTCGCGAGTGTGGCTGCTCGACCAGTTCCCGTTTGTCCTGGTCCCGATCGCGCTCGGGTTCGCGGTCTACCCCGCGCTGTTCATCGCGACGTTCGTGAACTGGGAAGCCATCATATGGGTCGTGCTGCTGACGTTGCTGCTCCACGTGGGATTCAACTGGGTGGGGTTCAAGGCCGGTCTGAAGAGGGTGCCATGGTGACCTCCTCCGAACCGCCCACCACCGCGGAGATCGCGCGGCTCCTGATCGACGCCGGAGCCGTTCGCTTCGGCGATTTCACGCTCGCGAGCGGCCAGAGATCGGATGTCTATGTGGATGTGAAGAAGGCGTGGACCGATCCGGTCCGGCTCGAACGCATCGCCCAGGGCTTGGCCCCTCACGTGGGGGACGCCGATCGCTTGGCCGGAATGGAGCTGGGCGCGGTCCCGCTGGTCGTGGCGACCGCCCTCCTGGTCCATCGGCCTCTGATCGTGATCCGGAAGACCGCGAAGGAGCATGGGACGCGTCTGCGCTACGAAGGAGAGGTCCCGCCCGGATCCCGGGTACTGCTGATTGAGGACGTCTCCACGACCGGAGGAAGCGCGATCGAGTCGATCGAGGTGCTCCGAGCGGCGGGCGCACGGGTCGACCGCGCGCTCGTCGTGGTCGACCGGGAGCAGGGCGCGCGAGAGAAGCTCGCGTCCGTGGGGGTTCGCTTGACCGCCCTCGCCTCGCTGACGCAGGTGCGCGGAGCCCGCGCGTGAGCGCAACGGCAGGCCCGGACGGATCGGCGCGCGTCCGGGACCCGGCCGAAGCCAGCGCGATCCATGCGAAAGGTTACTTCGGAACTCTCGAGACCGGCGGCGCACTGACGCTTGACCGCTATGACGCGGTCTATCTCGCCGAAATGGGCCGGGTCGAGGTAGTCGGAGCTCGAGATCGCCCGGTCCTTTGGACCGAGCTGTTCCGGCGCGCGGCGCGAAAGGATCCCGGGTTCGGGGTTCGCTACCTCGTCTACCGGGACCTTCGCCAGCGCGGGTACGTGGTCCGGTCGAATCCTCCGCCCGTGGCATTCGCCGTTCTGCCGCGAGGCGGTGTGCTGAACAAGACCCCATCGAAGTTCTGGGTCGAGGCGATCAGCGAACGCGCTCCGTTCGACCTGGGGCGTTTGTTCGAGCTCGCCGAACGCGCGCGGAGCGCGAAGAAGTCGCTGTTGATCGGGGTGGTCGACGAGGAGTCCGATCTCACGTACTACCGGGTCCGCCGGCCCGCTCCCAACGGCTCGCTGCTCCCCCGCGGACTCCCCTCCCCCGCTGTCGGCACGCTCGGGCACGACCGGGTCGTCGTGCATGATCCGGCGGCGGTCGAGGAACTCAGCCGGCTCGGGGCGTACGGCAGCCGCGTCGGAGCCCGTCTCGAACTCAGCCTGATCGAGTCCGCGTACCTCGTGCGCACCCACCAGCTTTCCCTCGTCCAGGGCTCCACCGGAAGGGCCGTCTCGCTCGTGTTCCTCGAACGTCGGGCTCGGGAGCTCGATCCGATGTTCCGGGAGCGCCTGTCGGCGTACGAGGACCTGCGCCGTCGGGGATTGGTCGTCAAGACGGGGTTCAAGTACGGGGCCCATTTCCGAGCCTACCTCCACAATCCGGACAACGCGCACGCGCGCTATCTCGTACGGGCCGCTCCCGATCGTTTCGTCTCGGCGTGGCCCGAGGTCTCGGGAGGCGTGCGCGTCGCTCAGGGAGTCCGAAAGGAGTTCTTGCTCGCGGGCGTTCGCCCCGACCGGTCCGTACGGTACCTCGAGCTCGAGCGGATCCGGCCCTAGCCACGGCGCCGGCCCGACCGACGGGCCGATGACCGCGCGGGGGCCTCCGACGGCCCGAGTCCCGCCGTCAGCAGGTGCTTGAGCAGGATCTCGTGCTTACGCTCGTCCGACTCCATGCTCTCCCACAGAAGGCCCATCACCCCTCCCAACTGGCGGGCGAGGCCGGGCAGCGTGCCGGACTCCGCGACCTTCTCCTTCCGGATCAGGCGCTCGATGTCCGAGCGCGTCACGCCGGTCGCGGTCGTGGCGATCAGGCCCCGGTCGAGATAGCTCACGAGGGAAGCAACGATCTCGGCGTGGCGCAAGCTGTCGGATGCGATCTGGCGGAAGATCGCCCGCGTCAGTTCGTCGCGGGATTTCTGCGCGAGACGCATGCAGTCCGCGACCGCGGTATGCTCGAGAGCGACCCGCCGGCTGAGGAATGCGATGACCTGCCGATCGACGGGCTCCGGGGCGTGGGTGGGCGGAGGCGGCATGGGAGAACGTCCGGACGCTCCGGCGATCTCACGCGCTCCTTCGAGAACGAGCCCGGGCGAAAATTCCCGGGGATGGTCGGTGGCGAGCAGCTCCTGGGCGATCCCTCGAGCGATCCGGCGGGCGTCGTCCCGGGTGCTGATGGCGGCGAGCTTCGAGCGCAAGCGCTTCCCGGAGAGATACTGGGACACGGCCGACGGTACGAGACCCAAGAGGTCGGCCGCTTCGCGCTCCGAAATACCGAAGGAATGGACCAGCTCGTGCGCGACCAGCGCCTGGGTGAGCTGAACGTACGCCGCCGGAGCGAACTCGGGACCGGACATGGCCCCGTTACGACCGGGCCCTATTTCACCGCTCACGCCGTGAGTACCGGAGGCGGGAGCAGAGACGGGGGCTCAGGGCCGACCGGTCTGCGGGGCGAAGGCGGCGCTAGGTGGGATGCCCGTTCGTTGCGGCAAGAACTCCATCGACGATGAGAGCATGGATGGAGAATCCCCGGAGCATCTGGTCCCACATCTTCTCGCGGACCTCGGGGGTGGTTGCGAACCCGGCGACGATTTCCCCGATCCAACGGCTGTGTTCGACATCGGCCGTTACGTGCAAGCGGTAGTACTCCAGATTCTCTTCCGGAACGTGATAGTGCGTACGGAAGGCGGGTAGCAGGCGTTCGCAGAGCTCTACGTTCGGAGGCTCGGACGAGCCGGCGGCGGAGACGTAGAACGGGTTCTCTCGGTTCGTGTAGAGAAAGTCGTCGATCGCGACCAGGGTGCTCGGGAGAAGGCGTGCTCCCTGCACATCGGCTCGCTTCATGCCGAGCCCCTCGCAGAACCGTAGCCACAGCTCCGGATGTCCCGGTTCCTTGCCCTTCGGGTCTCCGGCCTCCTCGACCAGCTGGTCCAGGATCATCCGGCGGTAGCGATCATTGCTCGGAGCCCAAGAGCAGTTCGAGAACCGTTCCGCCATCGCGATGGGAACGCACGCGAGCCAAGGGTAGAACTGCGTGACCCACGCCTCGACGACCGGACGTGGGATCGTCCCGCGCTCGAGCCTCTGGAAGAAGGGGTGGGTCTGGAACGGGTGGTTCGCAAGCTTGTAACGGGTCAGCTCGTCCCGGAACTTCTCGCCTTCAAAACGGATCCACGGCGCTTCCGACATGGCCCAGCCGAGGGGCCGGTCCTATTTGGGTCAAAAGGTTTCGCGGTGAACCCTGATTTTTATGGAGAATGTCGCGGGTCGGGAACGATGACCTCTCTATCGCGTGCACCCGCCGTGGTCCCCGACTTCGGTCCCCTCGCCGGAGTGCGCGTGATCGATTCCTCGCGGTTCGTGGCCGGGCCTTGGGCCGCGGGGTACCTGGCCGAGTTCGGAGCCGAGGTCATCCACGTCGAGGTCCCGCCGTTCGAACGTCCGTATGCCGATCCGACCCGGACCCTTACTCCCCTGCTTCCCGAAGGACGGCCCCCCTCCGAGCAAGTTTCAGAGTCCTGGATCCAGTACTCGCGCAACAAGCTTTCCGTCGGATTGGACCTCCGCCGGCCCGAGGGACGGGCGGTCTTCCTCGACCTGACCCGGCAGGCCGACATCTGGATCGAGTCGTCCCGACCCGGGACCTATGACCGCCTGGGTCTTTCCGACGCCGAGGTCCACCAAGCGAACCCTCGGCTGACGATCGTTCACGTTTCCGGGTACGGACAGAACGGGGTCCCCGAGCGGGTGAACGCCCCTTCCTACGATCTCACCGGCCAGGCGTTCAGCGGGTTCCTCTCGTTGCAAGGCGACCCGGATCCGTCACCCCCCACCCGATCGGGGACCGCGCTCAACGACACCGTCACCGGACTCGCGGCCGCCGGGGCCGCGGCGATGGGCTACGTCTCCTCGTTACGGACGGGCGTCGGGCAGACGATCGATGTCGCGCAGTATGAGATCCTCTTCACCCTGCTCGAAAACTTTGCCCTGGATTACTTCGCGCGCGGTGTGGTCCGTGGGCGGCACGGCTCCGCGCACTCCCGCCTCCATCCCTACGATGTTCACCGCGCGAAGGACGGGTGGGTGGTGGTCGCGGCGCCGAACGCGGACGCCTACGCGCGCTTGAAGCGCATGATCGGCTTCGACGACGCGCGGTTCGACGACGTCTCCTACCGGCTGGCGCATCGCGGGCCGATAGATCGAGCCATCGCGGACTTTTGCGCGTCGCGGAGCCGGGACGAGCTCGAGCGGGTCGCGCGCGAGAACGACGTTGCTTTGGTCCGCGTCTACGACATCGCCGATATCGCCCACGATCCACACTACCAACAGCGCGAGATGATCATCGACTGGGAGGATCCGGTAGCGGGGAAGGTCCGGGGTCCGGGGATCGCGCCGAAATTCACCGGAACACCGGGGCGGATCTGGCGGGGCGCTCCATGGCTCGGGCAGGACAATCGCGCCATCCTCTCGCGGGTCTTGGGATACTCGGACGCTCAGATCGATGCGCTGGCCGCGAGCGGGGCGCTGGGCGAGGATCGACCGTCGGATCTCGTCGGATCCGAGCGGAGGACCCTTCCCCCATGAACGCGACTCTTCCCGAGCTACCGGAGGATCCTCTCGGCGAGGAGCTCGACTCGTTCGTGCGAGCCCGTCGCTTGGCCGAGCGCTATCGCGAACTCGACCGGTCCCCGGAGTTTCCCGCGTCCGAGTTCCGGGCGATGGGTCAGCACGGTTGGCTCGGTTTGGACCGCCCCCGGGAGGACGGCGGGCGGGGCTTACCCTTGGCCCGCGCGGGCCGCCTCCTCTACCGACTGGCCTACCGCGCGGGAACGACGTTCGCGAAGCTCAGCCTCCAGCCCGGCTTCGCGAGCGTGTTGGGAGAACACGGCTCGAAGGAGCTGGTGGAAACGTACTATCGACCCTTGGTCCGCGGAGAGGTCCTCATCGGGAATCATCTCACCGAGCCGGAGGCGGGATCGGATCTCCGGGCCCTTGCGACGACGGCCGAGCCGACGGCGACCGGGTATCTCCTCACCGGGACGAAGAGCGAGGCCGCGTTCGCTCTCGATGCGGCATGGGCGATCGTGTATGCCCGAGTCCCCTCCGGAGGAGCGAAGGGAGAGCTAACCGCGTTCTTGGTCTCTCAAGAGCTCCGAGGAGTCCAGAGAGAGCTCGTGCCCGATCTCGGAGAGCATTGGATGCGCCGGGGGCGAGTGCGATACGACCGGGTCGCCGTGGACTTTGCCTTCCGCATCGGGGAGGAGGGAGCGGCCCTCAACTACGTCCTGCCGGAACTCGACCGGGAACGAGCGCTGCTCGCGACGATCTACCTCGGGGTGGCCCGGGCCTCGTGGGAGGAGGTCGTAGCGCGGGTGGGTCAACGCCGGGTTTTCGGTCGACCGTTGGCCGAGCACGAGGCGGTGGGGTTCCCTCTCGTGGAGGACTGGGCCGAGCTCGAGGCGACGCGTCTCTACGCCGAACGTACCCTCGAGCGGATGGATCGGGGGGAGCGAGTCGACCAGGACGCGGCTCTCGCCAAGACGATGGCCACCCGCATCGCCTTGAGGACCATCGATCACGCGATCCAGTTCAGCGGAGGAGCCGGTTATTCTCAGGAGCTCATCCACGAGCAACGATGGCGGGACGTGCGCAGCGGGCCGATCGCGCATGGTTCGACCGAGCTTTTGCTAAGGACCGCGGCCCGGCGCATCTGGCGATCGCCATCGGCGTAGCCGCTCGCGAGGGCCGCCCGCGTCCCTACCCGACCCCGAGACCCGGCAGCGGCGCATGGGCCTCGGATCGCGGCGGGCCCCGAGATGGCGCCCGGTGGGAGGGCGACCATTGTTCGAGTACTCTTCCACCCGCCTCCGCATGCGCCCGCCGCGACCCGGATGCGGGGAGCGATCATCAAGGGAAGGTAGAGGTTACCGATGGATGGCTCGCCGGTCGAGCGGCGCACTCGGAGCGCCAACGGACTCGGTCGGGCACTGTTGGGCAGAGCGCCGGTGGGCACCGCCAAATAGGCAGCCGCGTTCGGCGCGCCGGAGAGTAGTGGGCCGAATGAAATCCCCTCCCCGCGAGTTCGGGCTCGTCGGGTTCGACCACGTCGATCTGCGCGTCCGGGATCTTGCCAAGGCGCGTCGGTTCTTCGTGGAGCAACTCGGCATGGAAGTCCTCGGCGATGCGGAAGACCATACGTATCTCCTCTTCGGCGACCAGGTACTCGGGCTGCATTTGGCCAAGGACGGCGAGCCCGTCGGGGGGGTTGATCACATCGCGCTACGCGTGAGCGAGTGGACCGGTCTCAAGAGCCGGGTCCAACGGGCTCGTGTCGTGATCACCGGCGAGAAGGAGCGCCAAGACTCCCGGTCGCTCTACCTTCGAGGACCGGCGGGGATCAAGATCGAGCTCGTCTGGCGGCCGGACCCATCGGCCCATGCGTTGGACCAGGCGCCTTGTCTGCCCGGGCGATCGGCCGATTAGGCAATCTTCACTCGCTGCCCGACGATATGGTGCACGCTCGAGGTCCCCGGTGTGAACCGGATGCTGTGCGGTGCTTGGGCGGGGATGAGATGCGTCTCGCCAGGTCCGTGCCGTTCGGCCCGGCCGTTCACGGTAATCTCGATCTCTCCTTCGACGACGATCCCCCACTCGACATCGTGGGTGTGGGTCGGGACCAGGATCTCCGGGCGATGCGCCGGAAGCTCCATGAACAGCACTTGCGACTTCCCGTCGTCGTGAACGTAGACGTCCACTCCAAGAAGGCTCGCCTTCGGCAGCGCGTGGATGGACTCGGGGAACGGCATGGGAGGGCGCGGGCCTACTTGCCGCGAGCGACGGGCGCGCTCAGCATGGGGACCCGGGTGAGCCAACTCGCGTAGCGTGGCTCCTCGCCGTGGACGGCCCGGTAGTACACCTTCGAGATCTCCCGGGTGATGGGACCGATCTTCCCGCCGCCGATCGGGTAATGACTCACCTCCCGAATGGGCGCGATCTCGGCGAACGTTCCCGAGAAGAACGCCTCGTCAGCGCTCAGCAGCTCGTTTACGGAGATCGTCTTTTCCACCACCGACCGACCGTGGTCTCTAGCGATCTGAATGACCGCGTCGCGGGTCACCCCCAGCAGGATGTCGGAGTCGAGGCCCGGGGTGTACAGCACGCCGTCTCGAACGACGAAGACATTCTCGCCGGTTCCTTCGGCGACGTTTCCGCGCACATCCAAGAGGATCGCCTCATCGTAGCCATCTTCCTGAGCATCGATTCCCGCGAGGTAGCCATTGAGGTAGTTCCCCGTCGCTTTCGCAAACGAGGGTACCGCGAGCGAATGCGGCTTGTGGAACGGAGAGATCTTGGCGCGCACCCCCTCGTCGGACGCCTCTCCGAGGTACTTCGAGGCTGGGATGACCCCGATGGACAGCGAAACCTTTCCGGTGAGATTCTTGACTCCGAGCCCGGGTTCGCCTCGGTAGAGGATCGGGCGGATGTACGACGGGATGATCCCGTTTGCCGCTTGAGTGTCGACGATCGCCTGCTCGATCTCCTCGCGGCTATAGTTCACCGGCATGTGGTAGAACCGAGCCGACTCGATCAAGCGTTCCACGTGCGGACGGAGGCGGAAGATCGCCGCCGAACCGTCCATCGTCGGATAGGCGCGAATCCCCTCGAAGACTCCCACCCCGTAGTGCAAAGTGTGCGCGAGGACGTGCACTTTCGCCTGGGCGAAATCGACGAGCTTTCCGTCCATCCAGACCTTCTGGCCCTTGGGTCCGATCATCTCCTGCGGTCCTCGTCCCTCCCTAGACTGGGGAGTGAACGGAGAAGGATGTGCGCTATGGAATATATGTGTCACTCCTAGCCCGGCGTGGAATTCCCACGGCACCCCTTGCGGGTCGACTCGTCACGAAATCCACGATCGGCCCCCCAGATCGGGGCCCCGGGAAGTGGTTGAATGTCCAGTTCGCCACCCCCCTCGGAACCCCTCCGGGCCGCGTCGGGAACGCCTCGGGCCGACCCACGGATCCCGCGCGACGTCTGGGCGATCTCGTTCGCGAGCCTCTTCGCCGATTGGGGCTACGAGATGGTCCTTCCCATCTTCCCTTTCTTCCTGATCTACACCCTCTCTGCCAATCCGTTCATCGTGGGGTTGGTCGACGGACTTGCTCAGTTCGGTCAAAGTGCCATGAGCGAGGTTTCGGGAGCTCTGTGGGCCCAAAGCCCGCAACGGCGCCGCACCGCCGCCGTCGGCTACGCCATCACCGGCATCGGACATGCCCTGATGGCGATCGCAACCGCATGGCCCCAGGTCTTGATCCTGCGGGTCTCCGCATGGCTGGGCCGAGGCACGCGTCAACCGATCAAGCAAGCGATGGTATCCAACGCCTCATCGGCGGCGCACAAGGGGAAGTCGTTCGGGATTGAGCAGACTCTCGACTCCCTAGGCGCGGTCGTCGGCACGGTGGTCGCCATCGCGGTCCTCCTCTGGTCCGGTCTCGCGTTCTCGGATTCGTTCCGACTGATCTTCGCCCTCTCAATCATCCCCAGCGCGGCCGCGGTGGCCGCGATCCTCCTCTTCGTTCACGACCGAGCCCGTAGGACGAGCCCGAGCGCCAGCCTACCGGGAGCTCGTGGCCCTCCGACGCCTCGCCGGGTCCAGTGGTTCTTCGCCGCTGAGCTGGTGTTCGGGCTAGGTTACTTCAGCATCCTGCTAGCGCTCCTTCGGGTGGGGGAGTCCTTTCTCCCTTCTTCCGGCGGATCGGTCGAGCTCGCGGTCGCGGCATCCCTCGTCATCTACCTGCTCTACAACGTCGTCTATACGCTCGTTCCGTTTCCTGCGGGCCACTGGGCCGACCGGATTCCGGGCGCCGGCCTCGTTGCCCTCTCCTTTGCCCTTTTCGTGGTCGTGGATCTTCTCCTGATCGCGGGCGGTGATGTGGGAAGCGGGATGCTCGCATTCGTGATTGGGGTCCTCGCCTTCACGGTGGCAGGCATACAGATCGGAGTGCAAGGGGTGGCCGAGCTGGCCTGGCTCTCGCGACAAGTGCCCGAAGGGCTCGCCGGGCGCGTGTTCGGTCGCCTGGGCCTGATCCAAGGGATGGCTATCCTGTGCGGTTCGTTGATCGCCGGCGCGCTCTGGACCTATGTCAGCCCGGTGCTTGCGTTCGAGGTATCGGCAGCTTTCTGCTCCGCCGGCGCGATTATAGTGGCACTCGCTCCGCGCATGGGCTCGTCCGAACCGAACCGCGCGGTCGCCGCGTGAGTCGCTAATCCACATATTCATATGTATATGTGTATCAGCGGGGTGGGCCCGATACGATCTTTGGCTCCACGCCCCGCCCGGGAAGGACTGGCACGGCCCGAGGGAAAGTCGGGAACGGGCCGAGGGCGTCGGCTTGGCGCATGGCAGGGGCGCTAGCGCTCACGGCCGGGGGCTGTGGCGGTATGCCATTTCGTAAACGTGTGAGTCACGTATCTTACGTGTCTATGTCACCTAAATCGGTTGATGCGGTGGATTAGAGCTGTGAGCTTATCGAGGACGAGCAGCGGTGGATCCGCCGGATCTATCGATTTCGGAAATTTGCCCCAGGCACCTGGCCCCGGACGCCTTGGGTCGGGGCCCTGTTCCTGGCCGCGCCGGGCGGGGTCGTTGGGAACCCAGGTCCCTGCGATCCCTCTCGAGTCGTATAACGGTCGGTGGAACCGTCATTTGAGGGTCGTATAACTGGAGTTATACGCCTCTCCGTCAGAGAGGTGGGCGCGGGCCCGCCAGCGAGGCCCTCGTCCATTACGCTAATCACGTGTTGTAGTTATCGTATATACGTTACAACACATTCCGGATAGCGGTTAATGGGAAAAACGACTGTTTCGGTCCAGAGGGACCCAGCGCTCAGGTCGGACCGAAAAACCTCCGTACGGCCCTGAAAATCGATCTCCGTCAGCCGCCTACTCCTTTGTTCCTATTTGGTGATGTTAAAGAGAAGTAAGAACCGTGTGTTACATTCCTTAGTAAAGGCATTTCACGACTTTCGGACCTTGAGCTTTCCCCACGACCTCGCGGGAGGAGCCGCCGGTCCGGTCAGTACCTCGTCGCAGCCCGCGGTCTCGAGGGCTGCGAGGACGATGGATCCCAGAAGTCCTCCCTCGTTCGGGGAGAGACCCGAGCGCGTGGCTAAGGCCGTCGTGGCCCGAGGGTCTACGGGAAGGACGCTGATCCTCCGGCGGAGCCGTTCGAGGACCTGGAGACGGTGGGCCCGGACCTTGGGAGGCTGGCGTAGAGCGATCGCGGTCAGCTCGGCCAGGCATAGCTCAGAGGTCACGATCTCTTCCCCCGACCAGCTACGCAGGACCTTACGAACGGTAGGATCCCCGTGCAAGAGTCCGAGGAGGGCAGAGGTATCTAGACCCTTCACGGTCGGCGGCCCCGGCCCCCTTGAAGGGACATCAGTGCGCGCCGGTCTGCGGAAAGCCCCTTTTCGCCCCATGCGCCGGCGATGTCCGAGAGGGTTCCTCGCTCGTGGAGGAGTCGATCGAGCAGTCGGGTGAAGCTCTCATCGGGGCGCTTCTCTTTCTTCAGGGCGTCGTAGATTGCACGTTGCACGGCGATGTTCTGAGAAGGCATGCATATACATCCACATATGTGGATATATTCGTTCCGTTCGACTCGTGGGACCGGGAGATTCCCGACCCCCAGGGCCTCCGTTCCTCCCTTACCTCAGGAAGCTTCGCGGGGGCGAAGCCCAGGATTCTCTCGTGCGGAGCGTAGTCGGGCGCGGTACGCGCTCGTCTTCCTCCGCAAACGGTAGGGTTCGGGCCCTCCTCTCGCGGAGGTCGCGCGACTCTAGGTTAGCGAAGAGCCGCGGAACGTGCTTCCCGGGCTCAGCCTTTTATGCTCTATAGAAATCGATACGCGTCATGACCCACTCCCCGGTATCGGATACGGAGCAGTTCGAGGTCGCGCTCACGACCCAGGTGCGTAGCTACCTCAGTACCTACCGGTTCTGGGCGATGTTGGGCCTCGTCCTCGCGATCGGGGGCGGAATATCGCTCTACCTCGCCGCGCGCGGTGCGGGCTTCGTCGCGCACCACTTCCTATCCGCTACCGACTACATTGGTGCGATCCTCGGCTTTGTCGCTTTCCTGGCGATCGTGGTCGGTGCGTTCTTTGGGGGCGACGCGATCTCCACCGATTTCGGCACGAAGACCGGCTACTACATCCTCGCGCAGCCGGTGAAGCGTTCCGTGCTCTTGTCGGGGCGGTACGTGGCGGCTTTCCTGGTCAGCTCCGGTATCGTGGCCGTCTACTACCTGATCGCGATGGTCGGCGGCATCGGATTCTTCTCGTTCGGGGCTGTCCCGTGGGAGAGTTTCGGGCTTTCGTTCCTCCTCGCCCTCCTCCTGACCGCCGGCGTGCTATCGTTCGCGTTCTCCCTTAGCTCGCTCTCACGAAGTCCCGCAATCGGCCTCGTCATCACAATCATCGTCCTCTTGGTAGGACTGTCGATCATCGATGGCGTCGTGACGGCCTTCGCGGGCACGAGCTCGCTCTGGTTCTCGATCCTCTATGCCGCGGACGCCATCTCCGGGATGGTCACGCAGGGCATCTCCGGAACCACGCCGCCGGTCTGGCAGGCCACCGCAATCTCCGCGGTGTACGCGGTCGGATTCGCTGCCGTCGCGTACGTCCTTTACCAGCGGGAGGAGACGTAGGGAGGTTCCATGCCGAGCATCGAAGCGCGGGGGTTGACCAAGCGCTACGGCGGCTTCATAGCTCTGGACGACGCCTCGTTCAAGTTCGAGGGATCGGGCGCTATCGGCTACCTTGGACCGAACGGCGCGGGGAAGACGACCACCCTCAAGCTCCTGACGGGACTCGCCCGGCCGACCGCGGGCCGCGGACTCCTGAACGGAGTGGACATCGGCCGGGACCCCAAGCGGGCCCTGTGGGACGTCGGTACTGTGATCGAGTCACCGGAGCCGTACCCGTGGCAAACCGGACAGCGCACGCTCGAGATGGTCGCCGCGTTCCGAGGGGTCCCGATGCGCGAGGCGCGCGCCAAGATCAAGGAGCTCGCCAGCGAGCTCGACCTTCCACCGCTGGACAAGAAGACCGGGGCGCTCTCCAAGGGCCAGCGCCAGCGGGTCGTGATCGCATCGTCCCTTCTCAGCGACCCAAGCGTGATCATCCTGGACGAACCGACGAGCGGACTGGATCCCGCCGAACGGATCGCGGTCCGGAACATCCTCGTCCAGCTCAAGCGCGAACATCTGATCCTGATGAGTTCGCATCTGCTGAGCGAGGTCACCGAAGTCTGCGACCGAGCGATCTTCATCAACCACGGCAAGATTCTTCTCAACGAGACCGTCCAGAACATCGCGAAACGTGCGGTCGACACCCAGGTCGACGTCGAGTTCGCGGTGCCGATCCACCCCGACCAGCTCGGATCGATCGCGGAGCTCGTGCGGTCGGTCGTCGCCCTTTCTCCGACCAAGCTGCGGATCGACTACAGCGGCCACTCCGACGCCCGTCCGGAGATCCTGAAGCGCTGCGTCGCGGTCGGTCCGGTTCTATCCTATGCGAGCGCGACCTTGGTCCTGGAGGATGCCTACCTCCAACTGATCGGAGGCGGGGTCGCCGGGGCCAACCACCTCGCCGAAGACTGAGCCGAGTCGGGGGTCGCGCCCCGACCGCGGTCAGTCGTTCACTCCTCGGAAACCGAGCCCCGCTCGGTGACCTCTTCGTACTTGTGGATGACGTCGACGAACGTCGAGTGCGACCAGGTGAGGGGGGTCGCGCTGACCGGCGCGTTCGACGTCCGGTCGATCTGCTCGGGGAGGAGGCCGGTCGGCGTCGCGTGCTGCGCGACCCATTCGATCAACTGGCGGCAACGATCGGTCTCGCCCAGGCTCAGGCGCGCTTCCGCCAGCCAGAGGGTGCAGATGATCCAAGGGTTCTCTTCCCCGTAGTACTGGTCTCCCTCGTACCGGGCCAGGCCCCCGAGCCCCGGCACCGACAGGCGCTGCTCGATGGCATCGACCACGAGCCGGGCCCGAGGGTCACTCCATGGAAGGAGCCCGAGCTTGAGAGCGAGAAGGACGGAGGCATCCAGGCGATCGTCCCGCGGTTCCAGGGTCCGGACAAACCGCTGGTGGCCGGGGTTCCAAAGATCGGAGATCGCCGCCTCGCGGATCTCTTCGCTCGCCTTCCGCCACTCGGTCGGGCTCTTCCCGATCTCCTCGGCGATGCGCGCCGCTCGCTCCAACGCATGCTGCACCGCGGCCGTCGAGTAGGTGTGGATGCCCTTCACCTCCTCCCAGAGGTCGAAGCTCGGCGCGGGAAGTCCCGTCGTGGGATCTCGGAAGTCGCGGAGGAAATTGGCGGCGCCCTTGACCATCGGCCAGAGGTCGACCAGGAGATCCGGGTCTCCCCCCCGCTTGAAATGGTGCCAGGCCGCCGCGACGACCGTGGCCGTCTGGTCGATCTGGAGGAACGGAGGAGGATGCCAGGTACTCCCGATGGCGCCGTCGGGGCAGTGCCGGTGGAAGAAGGATCCGTCCGAGTTCTGGCACTCGCTCGCGAACTTGAGGAACCGGTCGGCGTACTCGTACAGGCCGGCCTCGTCCATCGCCTTGGCCACGTAGCCTCCATCGCGCCACCAACAGAAGTTGTAGGCATCTCCGCCGATGACCAGCGAGCGGGTGTCCGGCGAGGCGATGACCGAACCGTTGCGAGCGGTGCTGTGCCGCAAGACGAGCACGCTGGTCTCGTACACCTCGGCGACGCGCGGGCTGAGGCCTTGCGGGCTCTTGGGTAGGCGTCGCCGCGTCCAGGTGGACCAGAACTGTTCGCTCTCCCTCTGGAAGCGGATGGGGCCCCCCTGAACAACATAGGACCGAAGGTCGTGGACCGCTTGGAGACCCTGGCCCATCGCGAGGAACAGGCGAAGCGTGACGTCCGAGGAGGCATCTTGCGAGATGTCCCACTCCGCGACGCTATCGGCCGCTCCGTGGGCGATCTGACGCCCTTCGAGCCGGCCGTCCTCGGCGTCGACGTAGGTGCCGCGCAGGCCCTTGAGCGTGTGTTCGCCGCACACCGCCTTGGTGAACGTCGGGTCGCCGAAGATCTCGAAGAAGTACCCGCGCTTGTAGTGCGTGAGAGCGGACATGTCCGCCTCGACGTAGGCCGTGTCTTGGTACATCGACTCCGCGATATCCAACGAGTGGTAACTGAATAGGCGCAGCGCCCGAGGAGGATCCGCCTTGATCCGGATCTCCCGCGTCACCAGGTCGTGATTCGGGTGGACCGCGTCCTGGATCCGGATGGAGAGGTCGGGAGAGGTCCATTGAGAGATGGGAGTTCGGGCCGCGTCCTTCGGCCCCCCCAGAGTGAGGGACATCCCGGCGTCGCGGCGCAGCCACTGGAACCGTCGGGCGCCGACATCGTAGATGCCGATCCGGGCCTCCCGCAGGTGCTGGAACTGCCCCGGATACGGATAGAACAGCGAGCCCCACTCCCCGTCCTCGTTGACGCAGAGGAGGACGCGTCCGTTGCCCACCAACTGGGTGATCACGTCCCCTCCAGGACCCGCGTCCGATAAGTCCGAGGGTCGAACTCGGACCACCCCAGGTGCCTACGGCTTCGCCGACGGGGGCGGGGTCGTGCCGCCGCCGATGGACGGAGGAAAGCCCGGGACGTCGACCCGAAGCCGCGGCAGGGGCCGCTTCACGCCGGTCGAGGCGATGGTGAACAGGTAGACCGAGGCCGCGACCAGAGCGATCGCGATGAGGAACAGCACCAGGTAGAGCGCCAGCGCCGGGATTAGGATCACGACGAAGGCAAGCGCGATATCGATCACGCCGAGGGCGATTCCCAGACCACGCAGGTTACCCTCGATCTGCTGGGAGGCGCCGACGCCGCCGATCAGGAAGAGTCCCTGGAAGAGGAGGCCCAGCCCGACGAACACCCAGATGACCACGAAGGCAAAGCGGATGTCGACGAGAGCGACGAAGGCGAACACCAGAATGAGGACGCCCAAGACCAGTCGAAGCGTCCGCAGGCTCGAAGGGGCCTCGTGGGGGCTCATCGCCGCCACGATATCCGAAGTGCCGAGGGCCAATAGGGCGACGACCGCGAACAGATACAGTACGAACGAGGCGAAGTAGCCCGTCCGGAACGCCGAAAAGAGCAGCAGGGCTGCGAACGCGATCGCGACGACGCCCAACGCGCCGTATCCGGTCCGCATCCCGTTCGAAAGGTGCTGGGCGGGGCCCGTCGACGCGGGCGAGGAATTTCCCGGGGCAGAGGCCGTCGCGTTCATGGCTCGCGAGGGGCCGCCCTCTCTATCGCCGACGTGCTGGGGTTCATACGAGAAAGGCTGGGCAACTTCAGCTATTTAATAGATCGGGAACACAACCCGGTTGCCGATCCGCGGGGTTTGGAGGACTCCTCCTTCGATGACGGCAGACCCCACCCCCTGAAGGGAAGCGGCTCCGGGAGCGCCGAGCCTTCGATCGCTGGGGCTAGGTCGGCGGGGAAAGATCGCGGACCGCGCGCCGGCGCAGGTCGTTCAGCGCGTTCATGTAGTTCGCGTAGGCATCGTACGGGCTCGTGTAGCTCGAGAAGTAGCGATGAACGTCGGCGTCGGACTCCTGCCCTTCGACGTACATGTAGTAGAAATGGTCGCTCGTGAGCAGGCGGCGCCAGTCCGTCCAAACGGCGTCATCCTTGCCCAGGCGAACGAGGGAGCCGGCCTTTCGCGCGGCTTCGAACGCCGAGCGCTGCATGTCGTTGCCCAGCCACGCGCCCAGATCGCGTCGCTCGTCGGCCCAGCTCATCGGTTCCTCGACGCTCACGCCCCCCGCGACCGGGCCCTGTACTGCCTCCTCGACGGTCGCCCAGTGGAAGTGGGGCGCCTTGGCGATCTCGGGCGGAAGGGCCGAGAGGAAGTCGAGGATCCCGGTGGAAGCGGGCTGGTGCTCACCGAACGTTTCGAAGTCCATGAACAGACCGACCACGTCCCCGGGGGTCTGCGAGAGCCAGTGGGCGTACTTCTCCGCGGTCAGCGGATACTCGTTCCAACCCCGGTTCGAGAAGCGGAACGCAATGTCATCGCTCAAGCGATAGTTACGTAGGAGCACCCGGACCCCCCGCGTCCTCGATTCGTAGAGATAGTTGGGGGATCGATTGCCCAGCGCGCCCTCCCATCCTTCTGCCAGAACCCCCTGGAAGCCGAGTTGACCGGCGAAATGGGCGATCGCATCGGAGTAGACCAGCTCGGTCATCCGCATCACCTTCGGCAGAACGCCGAACACTTCCCGAAGCTTGCGCAGATGCAGGCGCACTTCCTCCTCGAGCTCGGGCGGCGGCAGGAGGAAGGCGAGGGAGTGGTAGTAGGTTTCCGCGACGAGCGCGACCCGCTCCGACTTCACGGCGGTGCGAACCCGATCGAGAACGTCGGGCGCGGCCATCTCCGCCTGCTCGAGGAACGTGCCCGTGAGCGAGAGGCTGAAGCGAAAGTCCGGGTACCGATCGAGGAGCTCGATGAGCCGATCGAGGGTCGGCCGATAGCACCGTTCCGCGATCCCGCGGAAGATGTCGAGGTTGCGCGGGATATCGAAGTAGGGCTTTCCGGATCCCAGATCGAGGTAGCGGAACCGGGCGAGGCGCCATGGCTGATGCATGTGCAGGTAGAGCGCGAGCTTCACCGACCCTCCCGGTACTCCCGGATCGCCTCGCGATACACCTCGACGGTCTGGCGCGCCCGATCCGGCCAGCCTTCCTGCGTCGCTTCGCGTTGCGCGTGCTCGCTCATCTCTTCGCGCAAGGGCGCGTATTCGAGCAGTTCGGCCATCCGGCTCGCGAACTCATCGACGTCCCAGAAGTCGACCTGGAAGGTACTTCGGATCACCTCGGCGACGCCGCTCGTCTTCGAAACGATGGTCGGGACCCCCGCGGCCATGGCCTCGAGGGCCACGATCCCGAACGGTTCTACCACCGACGGGAGTACGAAGACCGCCGCATCCCGGAGGATCGCGCTCCGTTCCTCGTCGCTGATCTTGCCGAAGAAGAGGACCCGGTCCCCGATCCCGAGCTGGACGGAGAGGCGCACGAGGTGCGCGTATTCGGGTCCCTCTCCGGCGATCGCGAATCGAACATCGGGGAACTGAGGGGCGATCCGGGCCGCCGCACGGAGGAACGTATCCGGCCCTTTCATGGCCGTCAGTCGACCCAAGAAGAGGACCACGCCTCCCTCCCGTCGCACGATCGGGCCTTCGTCGGGCGGTCGCACCGCATTGTAGACGACCCGGATCTTCCGGCGATCCGCTCGGTAGACTTGGGCGACTTGATCGGCCAGGTGGCGGCTCACCGCGATGATCCGCGTGGCCGCCTCAAACCCCAACTTCTCGCGATCGTAGATCGCCGTGTAAGGATGTCCGAGCGACCGATCGAGCTCGGTCGAGTGAATCGTCATCACGAGCGGTACGTTGAGCCGATGGGCCAGGTCCCGCGCACCTTCGGTGCCGAACCAGTCGTGGACATGGACAACGTTGACGCCGGCGAGCCGCAGCTGTCCGACCCAGTGATTGTAGCGTTCGATCACGGTGAGGAATCCGGTCCGCGCGCCTTCCTCGATTCGGTAGGTACTCGGGTACCCCGGCGGGACGGGGGTGTCGTCATCGGGGCTTCGAAACGTGACGCCGGGCGCGCCATCGTAGGGGAGAGCGAAAGGCGTGAGGAAGACGACGGTGTGTCCGAGGCGGGCGATCTCGCGGGAGATTTCTTGGCTGTGGACCCCGAGTCCCCCGGTGTGGAACGGTGGGAACTCCCACCCTACCATCACCACCGTGAGATGCCCGTCATTGGACGGCGGCGGAGCGGTAGAGGGCGACCGACTCGGCCGAACGGTGCGGGGAGGAGATCGCGGGTGAGACACAGCCGCTCTTTCGATCGGACGGCTCGAGCCTCGCGCCCGCGAGGGTTTGGAGAGTTCGGTCCGAGTCCGGGACTTCGTGCCTGCCGCGGAACGGCGGCGCGGCCGAGCGACCGGGCGACGACGCGTGCGGCTTCGGCTCGCCATTCCGTGCTTCCTGCAGAAGGGGACTGCGACGACAGTAGGCTCCGCGCCACTTGAAGGCGGCGACCGTACTACCGCTCGAAGCCGGCCAAGAGCTCGCGGATCGCGCGTCGCGGCCGTCGTGCGAGCGCGACGGCGCTCGCGACGAGGACGCCCTGGCTTCCGAGCTCTAGCGCCCGGCGCACATCGCGACGATCATGAACGCCCGCGCCGCACAGAACGAGCGTACGACGCGAGACGCGCCGGACCCGCTCGACCGCGCCACTCACGATCTCCGGGCGGGCGCTGGAGACAGCCCGATCGCCGCCAATGAGCTCGGGGGGCTCGATCGCGAGATATTGCGGACGGGACCGAGCGAGCTGCCCGGCAGTCCGCAGGTCGCCGGCGCACACGACCGCCGTCAGCCCGGCCTTGGAAAGACGGGAGACGATCGCCGGGACTTTCCCGGTCGGCTCGGGGCACTCGGAGTGATTGACCAAACTCCCACGAACGCCCGCCGCCCGGAGCGACTCTACCACGGTTCGTCCGGTCCGGGCGCCCGGCGGAGACGCGTCGACCTGTTGCGCCAGTACCGGGATCCGAAGGGAGGTCGCGAGCAGAGCGAGATCGGGGGCCGAGGGGGCGATCGCGACGTCCACGTCGGCGCTCCTTCCCAACTCCTCCAAAGCGTGTCCGATGCGCAACGCCCCCGGCCCCAGAGCATTGGGGTATGCTTTCAGGTTGACGATCAGGACCGGCGCCCCGAGTGGGGCGGCCCTACCGAGCGGCCGCCGCACGGGTTCGCTTCGGTCTCGAACAGATGGCGTACTCGTCGCCGTCGAAGAACACATCGCGGTCCGGGTTCTTGCGCTGAAGCTCCGATATCTTCGAAAGGACGTCCTCAAGGGTGGTCGATTCGTCGTTCGGGTCGATCCGCAAGTGGACGAGCTTCTCCGGACGCTCGGGCAAGTGCCGAGGATTTGCCATGACACTCCGAGGCACAGCCCCTAACGGGGGTGGTAGATAAAAGGACTTAGCGGCGCCGATTGGCACCCAAAGCCCCCTCCGGACCACGGCACCGGCCCGGTACTTCCGAAATCTACGGTTCGTGGCCGACTCGCATCACTCAAATAGCGTGCGACGGTGACGCATCCGGGTTCCCTCAATGGCAGCGACCAAGGAAACGAAGCGAGAGCAGACGGAGCTCAGCGAAGCCGAGATTGCGGTTCACTGGAAAGAAGAAGGATACTACGAGCCCTCACCGCGTTTCATCGGCCAAGCGAACTTGACCGACCCGGACCTTTTCGAGAAGTTCTCCCTCGATCACTTTCCCGAGTGCTTCCGGGCCTTCGGAGACTTGTTGAGCTGGGACAAGTACTGGACCACGACCCTCGATACGAGCAAGGCGCCGTTCTATCGCTGGTTTGTCGGCGGCATGCTCAACGCCTCGTACAACTGCATCGACCGCCATCTGGCCCAGCACAAGAACAAGGCGGCGATCATTTTCCAGAGCGAGCCGGAGTCGGAGCCGCCCGTCGCGATCACGTATCAAGAGCTTTACGCGCGCGTCAACGAAGTCGCGGCGTTCCTGCGCGACTTCTGCGGGCTCAAGGCCGGCGACCGGGTCACGATCCACCTGCCCATGACACCGGAACTCCCGATCACGATGCTGGCGTGCGCACGCCTGGGTGTGGTCCACTCCGTCGTTTTCGGAGGCTTCAGCGGAGAGGCGAGCGGGCAGCGCATCGCCGACAGCGCGAGCCGCGTGCTGATCGCCATGGACGGCTACTGGCGCAGCGGCAAGATGGTCGACCACAAGCCCGCGGCCGACATCGCGTACGAAACGGCCAAGAGGGAAGGGAAGCCCCCGGAGAAGGTGCTCATCTGGAAGCGGTACAAGGACCGCTACTCCTCCCAGGCGAAACTGGTCGAGGGACGCGACTACCTGATCGATGACCTGCTGCCGAAGTACCGCGGCGAGAGGGTCGCCCCCGTATCGCTGCCCGCGGACCATCCGTTGTTCCTGATGTACACGAGCGGGACGACCGGCAAGCCCAAGGGGATCCAGCACAACCTTGGCGGTTACCTCGCCTACGTCACGGCGATGTCGAAGTACTACCAGGACATCCACCCGACCGATGTCTACTGGTGCATGGCCGACATCGGGTGGATCACCGGCCACTCCTTCATCGTCTACGGGCCTCTCGCCCTGGCCGCGACGAGCGTCATCTACGAGGGGGTCCCCACGTTCCCGGATCCGGGCCGGACGTGGCGGATCGCCGAGCATCTCGACGTCAACATCTTTCACACGTCGCCGACCGCCATCCGACAGCTGCGCAAACTGGGTCCCGACGAGCCGAAGAAGTACCACTATCACTTCAAGCACATGACGACGGTCGGCGAGCCGATCGAACCCGAAGCGTGGCGGTGGTACTACCATACCGTCGGGAAGGATGAGGCGGTCATCGTCGACACGTGGTGGCAGACCGAGACGGGGGGTTTCCTCTGCTCCACGGCCCCGGCCCTGCACCGCATGAAGCCGGGAAGCGCCGGCCCGGGGGTCCTTGGGATCCATCCGGTGATCTTCGACGAGAACGGAAAGGAGGTCCCCCCGGGCGCCAATCGCGCGGGGTACATCTGTATCCGCAACCCATGGCCGGGCCTGATGGCCACGATCTGGGGCGACCCGGACCGCTACCTGAAGACCTACTTCCAGAAGTACAACAAGAACCCCAAGTCCACCGACTGGCGGGACTGGCCGTACTTGGCGGGCGACGGTGCGCTCTTGGCCGCCGATGGATACTTCCGCATCCTCGGCCGCATCGACGACGTGATCAACGTGGCCGGGCACCGGCTCGGAACGAAGGAGCTCGAATCGGCTTGCCTGACCGTTCCCGAGATCGCGGAGGCGGCGGTCGTGCCGGTCGCCGACGATCTCAAGGGCCGGGTCCCCGAGATCTACGTCGCGCTCAAGCCGGGCGTCACCGCCTCTGACGAGATCAAGCAGAAGGTCGTCCAGGCGATCGAGACCCAGATCGGGAAGATCGCACGGCCGAAGACCGTCTGGATCGTCCCGGACATGCCGAAGACCCGTTCCGGTAAGATCATGCGGCGCGTGTTGGCGTCCATCTCGAACTCAATGCCCACGGGCGATACCACCACCTTGGCCAACCCCGAGGTCGTCGAACAGATCCGCGTCAACGTCCAGGGCGCTAAACCGGTCGTGACGAAGGAGGGCCCGGCGGACATCCGGGCCTTCGGCCAGACCGAGTGAGACGAGCGGTCGGGGCGGACGTCCGGGTGTCTCACCGACTCACCCGGACCCGTTCGGGATCGGGTCGTCATCTCGCGGGATAGCGTAGCGTTCGCCGGGCCGCTACCTACACGCCCTTCTCGAGCGAGGCGCAATCCCCCGTTGACTCACCGAGTTCCGTCCGTCGAAAAGAAAGACCCCGGCCCCTCGCGGGGCCGGGGAGGAAAGGGTTCGGCCTGGTCTCAGATAGGGATTATCTTTCGACCGTAGTTGGTGTTCGTCAGAATCCCGAACGCCACGTAGACCGCGATCAGGCCCGTGATGAAGATCTCGAGCCCGACCAGGTTCCCGAGCCATCCGGGCAGCCCCGACGTTGCGTAGGCCCCGCCCGGCGCCATCGTCCCGAACTTGACCGCGAGCAAGATGAACGCCACGGTCAGCCAAAGGAATACCGCCGTGATACCCGCGCCGTGCTTGGGGGCATTTACCAAGAAGGCGAAGGTGAACAGGGCCCAGACGATTGAGAACCACATCAGGTCAACGAGCAGTGTAGTGTCTGTGGGAAGATACGCGTTGACGAACATGAAATACGCGAGCCAAAAGGAGCCGTATCCCACGAACGCAGTTCCCGCAAAAATCTCTCCCTTGCGCAAGGCGATGATCCCTGCGATGAGCTGGGCTATGCCCCCGAACGCAATGGCCATCGCGAGGACGTTGGCCCCCGAGGAAAACCAATAGCCCGTGTATGCGGTGTTGGCGATCCCCGCCAACATGGTCGTCGTGCCGAAACCCATCAGCCCGAGGACTGCTGGATTCGCCCATTCCGAGGTCGTCGGCACTGAGGGATTGTAGTAGTCCTGCGGTACCCCCGCAGGATTGCTGCTCGCAGCCATGTTACGCGAGAGTATGGTATTGGGATAAAAACCCTCTGTTGGCGCGGAGGTGGGCCGATTTCGTTCTCCCAGGGTCGGTCCGGCGCGTCTCCCCCGCGGGCGAGCTCCGAAGCATTATGTCTCGCGGTACCTCGGTCGGTGCCGATGCAGGACCGGGCGGACCTGGAACGGATCGTCCCCAATCAGACTCGCGTCGTACTCACCCGCGACTTGTCGGTGATGAACCCCAACTTGGTGCCCGGGGCTCAGGGACTCGTGATCGGTAAGCTCGCGAACTATACCCTGAAGGTCGCCTTCCCCCGCGTGACGGTCGGGGTCAACTGGCAGGACTGCGATCTCGTCCCGGGGAAGACCGGTATGCCGACCGATGCGGAGCAACCGAAGGCGATCCCTAAGCCCCGCGGGATGGGCGAAGAGTGAGCGAGCGGGCGACGCTCCCCCGGGTCGCCGGCGTCCCGTTCCGGGACCGGATCGGTACTCCGGGCACACGGGACGCCGCACGGGTGCTGCTCCTCGGAAGCGGTGAACTCGGCCGGGAGGTCGCGATCGAGGCCGTCCGTCTGGGCGCGGAGGTCATCGCCGCGGACCGCTACGCCGGCGCTCCGGCCATGGCCGTCGCGCACCGATCCCGCGTCCTCCCGATGACGGATCCCGCGGCGCTCCGCGCGCTCGTGGAACGCGAGGCACCGGACGTCATCGTACCCGAGATCGAGCAGATCGCTACCTCCGAGCTGGTAGCCCTCGAGGCGGAGGGGTGGACGGTGATCCCGCGTGCGGAATCCGCGCGCGCGACCATGGATCGGGAGCGGATTCGCCGGATCGCCGCCGAGCAGGCCCGCGTCCGAACCAGTGCGTTCCGTTTCGTGGAGTCGGAGGAGGAGGCGAGGAGCGCCGCCCGCGACGTCGGATTCCCCTGTGTCTTCAAGGCGATGATGTCGAGTTCCGGTCACGGCATGACCGTCCTGCGCTCGGAGGCGGAGGTCGCCGCGGCCTACCGGGAAGCCAGCGAGCACGGCCGGGTCCCGAGCCCGCGGATCATGATTGAGGAGTTCATCCGTTTCGACCGGGAGGTCACGATGCTCACGTTGCGCCACTACGACCCCTCCGGCGCGATCGCCACGACCGTGATGGACCCCATCGCCCACGTTCGGCCCGGTACCCTCTACCATGAGAGCTGGCAGCCCGAGCGGTTCGCCGCGCCGGTCGAGGAGTCGCTGCGGCGGACCGCCACGGCGGTGACCGACGAACTCGGAGGTGTCGGGATTTTCGGGGTCGAGTGCTTCGTCGCGGGCGAACGGGTCTATTTCTCGGAAGTCTCGCCGCGCCCTCACGATACCGGCCTCGTCACCCTCGGCAGCCAGTGGAACAGCGAGTTCGCGCTCCATGCGCGAGCGATCCTCGGCTTACCCTATGTCGGCCCGGAACCGACCACGCCCGCCGCTGCCCGGGTGATCCTCGGTTCCGAGTCCGGGTGGGCCCCCTCCTTCGGCGGACTGTCCCGTGCGATCTCCCCTCCCGGGGTGCGGCTCTTCCTCTTCGGCAAGCCTCAAAGCTACCGGGAGCGCCGGCTCGGCGTCGCCGTCGCTCGCGCTCCGACGACCGAACTGGCGCGTCGGCTCGCCGACGACGCGGCCCGCGTCGTGGAGGCCGAACTGCGCGTCGAGAATCCTTCGCCCTCGGGAAGCCATCCTGGTTGAGCCGAGGTGTCCGGGGGCACCGGCAACGCCCGACGCTCGAGCGCGACGAGAACGGCGGCCGCCTCATGCCAACGTGCCGGCGATCGGCCGATCTGTTCTTCCAGGTCCAGCAGACGTGCCCACGAAGCGGGATCCTCGCGCAGCGCCTCGAGTCGCTTCGGCTCGAATCCGAGCGCCGGCGCCACGGCGACGATCTCCCGCGGCTCCCACGCCGGGCCGAAAAGCCCGAGGATCTCGTCCACCGATATGCGTCGGAACTCGCGGGAGGGCCTCGAGGGGTCGCGGGCCGGACGGAATCCCTCGGTATCGATGCGGGTCGTAAGCCATGTCCACGGGGCGCGAACGAGCCGACGCACCGTTCGGGGAGGAAGACGGCCCAGGTAGATCGAACGCTCTCCGGCGCCGGGCACGATCTCGACCAGCACACGCCCTCCCTCCGCTACTGTCCGCTCGATCTCGGCGACGACCTCCGGTAGGGAAGCCCCCGCGACCCCGAGCAGATTTCCGAGCACCACGACCTCGGCGAAGAAACCGGGGCGGAACGGAAGCCGACGAGCGTCTGCGCGGGCGAACGCGAACCGCCCCGGCGGGGAACGACGGAGCGCCTTGGCTGCCGTTCGAAGCATCTCTCTGGAAAGGTCCACGAGAACGGTGGTTCCGCACGGGGAACCGATCCGGGGCGAAAACCGGCCCGGGCCGGACCCCAAGTCGAGGCTCCAGCGTCCTTCGGTCTCTCGGTGGCGCTCCAAGAACCTCGTTCGAAGGTCGCGGAAGAGGTCCCGCAGCGCGTTCCCCTCATAGCGGTCCCACTCCCGCTGGACCCGGTACCGGTCGAGACCGCGGTACCGGGCCCGCGCGCCGCCCCCATCCACTTCGGAGCCGGCGGGATGATCCCGTTTCGTGGGCGCACGGGGTGCGGGGCGTGGTCTGGGCCGGTTCCGGCGGTCGGCGAAAGCTCTTATATCCCCACCCCGAGTCGAAGCGGCGAGGCTCCTCATGCCGTATTACGAATGCCCCAAGTGCGGAGGCGGATACGTCATTGACGTCCCGCCCAGCGCCCACCCGGTCTGCGACCGGGAGGGGGCTCGCTTGAAGCGCACGAGCGACGCTTCCTACGAGCGCAACGCCCGCGAAGAGTGAGCTCCGCGAAGCTTCTCGACATGGAACGGATCGGCCCCTTGGTCCACCGCGCCGCCCATCGCGGCGCTCTGCTCCTCATTGCGAGCGCGGTGGTCTATCTGGCCGGCATCGGGATTTCGGCGTCCGTCCTCTCTCGCTTTTCGCCGAACGTGACGACGCTGGCGGAGTTGGGAACCCATTCCGTGTCAAGTCTCTCCTACGCCTTCGTCGCGGCGGGAACCCTCGCGGGCCTCCTAGGGTTCGTCGGAGCCCTGGGGATCTGGACCGCGTTCCCGGCCCGGTCGACGCGAACCATCGGGCTCGTCGCGCTCGAGGTAGGGTTCGTCGGCCAGATGGCCTCCTCGCTCTCCGGTGGGGTGGGGTGGGCCCGCAATCCGATCGCCCAAGATGCGTTCCTCGTCGTCTTCTACGGAGCCATTTCGGTGTCGATGCTCATCCTCGCCCTGGCCATGCTCCGGGACCCCCGGTGGGGCGGGTTCCGCCTGTACACGATGATCTCCGGGTTCGTGAGCCTAGCGGGAACCATACTCACGGCTCGGGGCGGAGCTGGACCCCTATCGACCGGGGGGGCCGAGTGGATCGCGATAGCCCCGTGGCTGGCCTGGCTCATCGGGGTAGGGGTACATCTTCTCCGCTTTCGGGTGTACTCCCCCACGATCTCCGCCGGGGCAGCCTGACGCGAAGAGCATCGCGAAGAGGGTCGAACCGCGGGCTCGGAGGGCCGACGCACGCTTAAGCGGGCGAAACTATGGAACGAGTCGCGCCATGTACACGCTTCGAAGCCGCGCGCCGATGCGGATCAGCTTCGCCGGGGGTGGGACGGACGTATCGCCATTCCCCGAACAGGTTGGTGGCGCCGTCCTGAACTGCACGATCGACAAGTACGCCTACGCGACCCTACGCGTGAACCCCGACGGGAAAGGGATCATGGGCGTCACCAGCGTCGACTACGACGTCTCCGCCCGCTACGCCGACCCATCCGAGCTGGCGTACGACGGGAAGCTCGACATCGTAAAGGCCGCCCTCAAAATCCTCCGACCGGCCCGCGGCAGCCGGCCCGAGGGCATCGACTCGGTCGATTTCTACCTCCATTCGGACGCCCCCCCAGGGACGGGCCTCGGAGGCTCGTCGGCGATGTGCGTCGCCCTGGTCGGAGCTTTCGCGCACTACCTCAAGGAGCCGTGGACCCCCTACGACATCGCGGAACTCGCCTACCGCATCGAGCGCGAGGAGCTCGGGATGAAAGGCGGACGCCAGGACCAGTACTCGGCGACGTTCGGAGGGTTCAACTTCATCGAGTTCTCCGCGGGCCGGACGGTCGTCGCCCCCCTCAAGATCCCCCGGGACGTCCTCAACGAGCTGGCCTACCGTCTCCTTCTGTGCTACACCGGATCCCGCCGCTACTCCGGCGGCATCATCGAACGCCAGCAGGCCGGGGTCGCCGAGGGCCGGACCGAAACGATGGAGGCGCTCGAGGGAACGAAACGGCTCGCGATCGATATGAAGAACGAGCTCCTCCGAGGGAACATCGATGAGATGGGCCGGCTCTTGGACGAGGGCTGGCAGCTGAAGAAGCAGTTCACCGAGGGAATCACGAACCCGCACATCGACGCCCTCTACGCGAAGGCTCGCGGAGCCGGCGCTCTCGGCGGCAAGCTGGTGGGTGCGGGGGGTGGGGGCTACCTGCTGCTCTTCTGCGACTTCGAACGACGCAGCGACGTGATCAAGGCAGTCCAGCAAACGGGCGGAGATGCGGCCGACTTCGCGTTCGAGCTCGAGGGACTCCAAACCTGGTCGGTCCGCCCTCCCGCGGGCTCGCTTCCCTATCCCTTGGCCAGCCGGCCGTGAACCGGGCACGGACGATGCAGGCGGCAGTAGCGGCACTTTTCGGGTTTGACCGGCGGAATCACCTTCCGTAAGCGCCCGTACTTCCTCCGGGGCATCCCGGGGTCGAGGTCGTGGGAGCCTTAATCCTTCGACCGCGATCGACGGGAGCGCGTGCGCACCGGCGCGACGGCCGCGGGCTCCTCCGTGGCCTCGGCGCGAACCCCCCCGATGGATGAGATCCCGTCCTTCTTCCGGGTCTCGAACACGCGGTCCGCGACCGAGCTCAGTTCGAACTCGTGCGACACGAGCACTACCTGAGCGAGGTTCAGGTCCTCGAGCAGGTCGCCCATGCGAACGACCTGTTCCGGGGAGAAGCCGTCCGTAGGCTCGTCCAGGATGAGCGTGTCGAGCCGGAGGCTACCGAGGGTCCGAACGACCTTTCCCAGGGCCAGCCGGAAGGCGAGGGCGAGGCTGGTCCGTTCCCCCCCGCTCAGCGCGTCGGCCGGGGTCCAAGCTCCGTCGATGAGGACGACGGGAAGGAACGTGGCGTCGATGCGCGCCTCGAGCAGCGGATCGTCGATCAACGTCCGGAAGAACCGTGCCAGGTCGTGCTGAAAGGCGCTCTGGGCTCCGGCCAGGATCCGCTGTTCCATCGTGATTAGCGTCTCGCGGAAAGCTCCGGAGAGCCAGGCCGCCTTCCGTTCGAGGTCCGAGATCTCGCGGAGCAGTTGGCCCCGCGCTTCCGCACCTCGCTGCGCCTCGGCGAGGCGCTCGCGCACGTGGTCGAGGTCGCGCTGGACGCCGACCATCTCCATCGCGGTCCGTTCATGCTCGGTTCGCGCTGCCTGCTCGACGCGACGGAGCCGGTCCAGTTCGTCTCGCTGTCGCGGAAGGGTGGCCGCGCGTTCGCGGAGTTCGGAGATGCGCTCGCTGCGACCGGCCATCCGCTCCCGAAGGTTCCGGACCTCCTCGCGGGCCCGCGTCCGCTCGTTCTCGCGCTCCCGCCGGGCCGCGACCGTGGATTCGAAGGACTCTCGTTCCCTTCGCGCGTTCGTAAGCCGCGCATCGAGCTCGGTCCGGCGTCGCTCGATCTCCGACCAACGATCGTGCCAGTCGGCGTCTGCGCTCGCCCTCGCTTCCAGCCCAGTGACCCGGGTGCGCTGGCGCTCGCAGGCCGCCACCGCCTCGCGCAGGGTGGCGTTGGCGGAACCGGCCCGTTCTTCGGCTTGCCGAAGATGATCCCGAGCCAGCTCTCGGCGCTTCTCCGCCTCCAGGAAACGTTCGGCGAGCCGCTCGTACCGTTCGCGCGACCGCCGCTCCTGCTCGAGAGCCGCGAGGTCGCGCTGGGCCCGATCCAGCGCGCTCGCCGCGCGCGCCGAGCGTTCGGTCGCCTCCACGCGGTGCGGCTCGAACGCCGGAGGAGAGACCGCCTGGTGACACCGGGGACAGATCCCCGCGCGGAGCAGGGACTCGAGCTCCGAGAGCTCGGTTTGGGCTCGGAGGTGTTCCTCGGCCGCCGCCTTCTCCGCCCTTCGGGCCGCTTCGAGTGCCTCGTCAAGCGCTACGAGGGTCCGGGGGGTGGGCTCCGGGGGAGCCTTGGGAGGGCCCTCCTCCCGCGAGCGCTCGGCCGAGGCTCGGGCGTCGAGCACCTCGCGATCGGCGCGGTCGGCCGTGAGCCGGGCGTGGTCCACGCGGGGCTCTAAGGCCGCCAGCTCCCCCCGGGCCAGGGCGAGCTCCCGCGCGCGCGCCTCGACCCGGGTTCGTTCGGCTTCGAGCTCGGCGCGCTTTCGGTCGAGCTCGGCGCGTTCCGACTCCAGCCGGCGCGCGCGCTCCAGGAGAATCCGCTCTTGGTCCGGCTCGAGCCCGGGTTGTTCGAGCTCCAACTCCAGAGCGACGAGCCGCCGCTCGAGGTCCCGGATCTGACCGTCATCGCGCCGATCCTCCCGCTCGAGACCCTCGAGTTCGCGAGCGTCGCCCTGGATCGCGACGAGAGCTTGGTCCGCCGCGTCCCGGGCGGCCCCGGCCTCCGCGAGCCGCACGTTCTCCCGGACCTCGCGTTCGTGGACCTCAATCCGTCGGACCTCGAGCCGATCCAATTCGATCTTCCGGTCCGCGAGCTCCGTCTCCCAGTGCAGTAGCTGCTCGGCCTCCCCCTTGCGGATTCTCAGGATCTGCCGGATCTCGGCCGCGACCTCCTTCGAATTCTCGGCGGCGGTGTGGTAGCGCTCGAGGCCCAGCGCCTTGCGCACGGTCTCGAGGCGCTCCAAGGGGTCCTGCGCGAGGACCTCGCGCATCCGCTCTTGCGGTACGTACACGGCCCATCGCCATAGGTCGGAGTGCGCCCGGGGATTCGGGTTGTCCGGGAACCGGAACAAGTCGATCACCCGTTGGCGCAGCTCGGTCGCGGAGTAGGCCGCCCGGCTCCCGTCCTCGGAATAGCTCAGGCGCTCGACCTCGAAGGTCTCCTTGCCCCGTCGGGTGAGGCGCCGGAATTGCCGGCCGATCTCGTAGGAATGTCCGTCGTCCTCGAGGGTCACCGAGACCTCGGCGTGGGTAGCTCCGTGGCGCACGAGGTAGGTGGCGTCGACCTCGGCGAACCCGAAGAGCGCCATCTCGATGGCGTAGAGCAGAGAGGTCTTCCCGGTGCCGACATCGCCGGCGATGAGCGTCGTGCCGACGCCGAACTCGAGCTCCGCGGACTCGTAGCTGCGGATGTTCCGAAGTCGGAGCCGGCGTAGCTGCATCGCGACGAACCTATCGCGCGTCCGAGCGGCGGATGTCGAGGATCCGTAGGGCCGCCGTTCGGCGCGCTTCCAGGTAGTCGGCCGTCGCTTCGCCCTCGCTCCGCGGCGTTCCGAGCTCCCGGAGCAATTCTCTTAGCCGCGTTTGGCCCTCGTCCCCCAGAAGCCAGGCCGTCTCTTCGGTCGCGCCCTCCACGAGGCGCTCGAACTCTTGACGTTCGATCTCGCTCTCGCTCAGGGCAGGAGCGTTCGCGGGATCCGTTTGACGGACGTTCCCGATCAGGATCTCCACCGGGACTCCGGCTTGGCGAGCGGCGGTGGCGGCCTCGGAAAGTCCGAGTTCGGAGTACGATCGGTCACCCAGATCCCCGTCCAAACGTATCACCACCGGGTGAGCCGGTGAGGGAGAAGGAGCGGCCCGGGCTCGCGCGAGGATCTGAGCTTGCAGCTCTTCCTTCGAGCGGGACGTGATGGTGACCGCATCTTCCGCGCTGACGGAGGGCCGGCAGGGGTCGAAGAAGGTCAACCGCGGCCTCCGATGGTCGACCTCCACCACCGCTAGGCCGTGCCGACCTTGGAAGGTCCTCTGCGCGTCCAGGTCCGGAGTGCTGGTCCCGTAGATCGCGCCGGGATTGACCAGCAGTCCTCCTTCCGGCCCTTCGCCGATGTAGGGCACGTGGATGTGGCCCCCGGCATAGTACTGGCATCCCCCGGGAAGATCCGCGCGCAGGATCCCGTGGATCTTGCCCCGCATCGAGTCGGGCAAGTAGTCCTCGACCGCCGCGTGGAACTGGAATATGTGAAACCCCGCCGTCGCCCGGAACGCTTCGGAGTCGACGGCGCGGAAGTACTCTCGATCGAGACCGTGAGAGCGGCCGGATATCCCTGCAATGACCGCGCCGGTGGGCTCATCCACGAGAAAGGGGAGGGTCCATCGGGTGCCTTCCGAACGAACGCTCTCCGGCGCGACGCGCACGAAGACCTCCGCCTCGGCGAGGACGTCCAGCCAACTGGTCTTGTGGGCGACGTAATCGTGAGAGCCGTAGATCGCGTAGATGCGAGTGCCGCCGTCGACCAGGCGGCGGAGCGCCGCGGTCACCGGCGCCGCCTCGGCCGGATCTGGCACGGGCGTGTGGAATAGGTCCCCCGATATCAGTAGGAACTCGGCACGCAGCTCCTCCACGTGCGCGATCGCGCGCAGAACGGATTCCCGAAGCTCGGCACGGACTGCGGGCTGGCGGGGCCAGGCGCCGACGTGGGCGTCGGCCATGTGGGCGAAGACGAAGCGGTCCCTGCTCACGGCGCCTCCCGGTTCACGACTTTCGAGCGCCGGAGGGGTCCTTGGAGGGGGTCGGCGGGGTCTTCGGGCCCGATTTGGAGCGCTCTCGAAGCGCGGCGCTCACGCCGGCACCCGCCCCGATCAGGAGGATCCCTGCCGCGAGCATGTCGTCCGGGGTCATGCCTCCCATCGGACCCGCGCCGGGAGCGGCCGGGGGTGGTTCCGCCTCGGCACGGGTGGGGGCAGGGGGAGGGGCGACGGGCCGAGCCGTGGCGGCCCGGAGCACCCGGATCGATTCGTCCATGAGCGCGAAGAGTTCGAGCGCCTCCTCCATCGTGATCTGCCGGTTTCGCAGGCGCGCGACAAGGTAGATGTAGCGAGTGTTCGGGTTTTGGGCCGGCGGCGCCGACGGCGGCGGGGGCGTGGGGGGGGTCGCAGGAGGAGGCATCATGGCCGCCCGTAGGCAAGGAAGCGGTCCACATGAAGGGTCGCCCCGGCCGAGGGCGGGGAGCTTAAGCGGGGCCCATGCTTCGAATGCGCCAATGGCGACCGGCACCCCTGAACCCAAGGAGGACGACCACGACCGTCACCTCCACGTGCGATTGACGGACTCGCGTACGGCAATCTACGATCTGATCACCGAGTATCTGCAAGCCGCCGGAAAGGCGCCGGATTGGTACTGGCGGCTCGCGGGCCGTGTCGAGGGGAACGACGCCGATAACCTGGAGGAACTGCTGTCCAGTGCCTTCGAGGCCGGCGTGTTCATCGCGCACGACCACGCCGAGGACGTCCAGCTCTCCTGGGTCACCGAAGAGGAGTGCGACCGCGAGAAGCGCCGGGAAGAGCGCGGGACCGAGCATGGCGAGTCGGCCAAAGAACGGTCGAGCCTCAGCCACTACGCGTAAGGAGTCCGTAGCGAGTGTAGGATCGCGGCGGCCATCGTGGTCGCGGCGGCGGTATACGATCGACCGCGGCGCGGATGACTTGCGCCCGGGCCTGCGCTTCGATGCCTCCAATCGGGCCGGGCTCGCGCTTCTCCTCCTACGGCCGCGAACGGCCGCCTTCGCGGGTATTGGGAGCGAGGAGCACTCGCCCGTTCCACTTGGTTACCGTCGGCAGAGTCGCGCGTTATGAGGAACCGGGAAGTCCGGCCTCGCAGGGGGTCCGACCGTGAAAGCTGCCATCGTTCGGGAGTTCGGGCGACCTCCCGAGTA
>JAKAYT010000036.1 GCA_021826685.1 Thermoplasmata archaeon | reverse complement strand
CTCGTTGCGGGCCGCGATGACGACGCTGATGCGTGGGAGAGAGGGTCGGGTCCCCGGGCTGACGGGATCGAGAGTGGGCATCTGGTAGGCGAACACGATCGCGATACCCTGATAGAGGATCACGAGGGTCGATGCGAGGAGAAGGACGACGACCCAGGCCATCGCGAGCATCGCCCCCGGGCGAGTCCGCGACTATTAAAGGCCCGACCGGTGGCTCGCCGGGTCCGGAGCGAGGATGGCGACGGTCGTAGAGCACCCGAGGATCCGTCCCGGCTCGCTCGAGGATCGGCGCTATCAGGCCGATATCGCGCGAGTCGCCGTCGCGCGCAACACGTTGGTCGTCCTCCCGACCGGGCTCGGGAAGACCGCGATCGCGCTGCGGGTCATCGCGGAGTTCCTCGATCGCCGCCCGACCGAGTCGATCCTCCTGCTCGCCCCAACTCGCCCGCTCGTCGTGCAGCACGCTCGATCCGTGGCCGATACGCTGGATGGGCCGAAACCTCTGGTCCTGACCGGCGCGATCACGCCCGAGCGGCGGAGCGAGTTGGTCCGCCCTCCGCAGATCGTAGTCGCGACTCCCCAGGTGATCGCGAACGACCTCCTCCACGAGGGGTTCACGCTGGATATGTTCTCGCTGATCGTCTTTGACGAGGCGCACCGCGCCGTCGGGGACTACCCGTACGTCGCGATCGGGCGGCGCAACGCGGAGGGGCGGGCGGCGCGCGTCCTTGCGATGACGGCCTCGCCCGGCGCGCGCAAGCAGCGCATCGAGGAGGTCTGGTACAACCTGCATCTCGAGCACTTCGAGTATCGGACCGAGCATTCGCCGGACGTAGTGCCGTACATCCACTCCGTTGGGGTGGAGACCGTAGAGATCCCCCTGCCCCCCGAGATGCAACACGTGGCGATCCTCTTGCGCGCCGCCGTTGCCCGCGCCGTGGAGCGGCTCAGTCAGAGCGGGCTCGTAGCGCCGGGCGAGATGTCTCGTCGGGCGTTGCTCGACGTCGGGACCCGACTCCATCGAGAACTGAGCGCCCATCGGTCCCGAGGAGAACCGGCCCCGGCCGCGGTGTGGGCCGCGGTCACCGCGCAATCCGTCGCGATGAAGGGACTGCACGCTCTCGAGCTCGCGGAGAGCCAGGGGGTCGATGCGCTCCGAGCGTTCCTGGATCGGCAGGCCGAACCCGATCGGGGCCGGGTCACGCCGGCCCAGCGAGCGTTCCTCGCAGACCCGGATGTGCGAGAGGTCCGTCGGCGCTTGGCGATGGAGACGATCGAGCACCCGAAGCTCACAACGGCGGTGGGCGTGGTTCGTGCGGAGCTGCGCGACCGCCCGAACGCCCGAGTGATCGTCTTCTCCCAGTACCGGGACACGGTCGACCGGCTCGTCCAAGCCCTCGAGACGGAGGCCGCGGGCATCGTTCGCCCGGCCCGCTTCGTGGGCCAGGCCACGCATGGCGCGGACGTGGGGTTGAGCCAGAAGGAGCAGGTCGCGTTGCTCGACCGGTTCCGGCGCGGTGAGGTGAACTGCCTCGTCGCCACATCGGTCGCCGAAGAGGGGCTCGATATCCCGTCCACCGATCTGGTGGTCTTCTACGAGCCGATCCCCGACGTGATCCGCACGATCCAGCGGCGGGGGCGAACGGGTCGGGCGCGGGCCGGGCGAGCGCTCGTGCTCGTGGCGCGCGGCACCCGGGACGAGGGAATGCATCGCGCTTCGTTCGCCCGCGAGCGCCGGATGCACGCGATGCTCGAAGAGGTGGAGGCCGAGGCCCGTGCCGGCACGCTGCGGCCCCCGGTGATCGAACCGTCGATCCAGACCGTGCTGGACGAATACGACCGGTGACCCCGGTCGCGGGATCAGCGGCCGGTGCTCCCGAATCCTCCGGATCGAGAGCGCATCGGCGCGACCCTCCCCCGGCGGAACGCGGTCGGTTCGTCCGGAACGACGCGGACCTGGGCGATGCGGTCGCCCGCTTCGATCCAGTACCGGCCCCGAAACAGGTACGTCAACGGAACGAACACCTCGCCGGAATAGTCTCGATCGATCGTGCCCGGAGCGTTCGTCATCAGCACCCCGCGGGAAGCAAGGCCGCTGCGGGGCCGCACCTCGAGGAACGTTCCTCTCGGAGCGCGCAGCTTGAGGCCCGTCGGGACCTTCGTGACGACCCCGGCTCGGAGCGCGATCCGTACCCGACTCGCGAGGTCGAACGCGGCCGACCCGTCGGTCGCCCGATACGGGACCTTCGCGCCCGCCGCCACTACCTCGACCGTCACAACGCGTGCGCGACGCGGCATGTAGCGAGCGAGCCGACGGGGCATTTAGGCGGTCGGTCCGGGCAGCCGACCCTCCGCGTCCGCCGGTACGAGCGGCACCCGCCCGGTGAGGAACCGAGCCACCAAGCGCCCCTCCGCCCTCCGTAGGATCTTCCCCAAGGCGGGAGCGCTGCGGCCGGTGAGCCGGGCGAGGCGAGAGAGCGTAATCCGACGCGGGACGGCGTAGTAGCCGAGCACCCAGGCCCGCGCGATCAGCTCGGACTGGAGTTCCGTGGGATCGGCCGGTTGTTCCGTGTCGTGGAACGGGCGGTGGGAAGCGCGGACGATGCGAAACGGAAATTCCATCTTCCGAAGTCGCCGCAGGACGCGGCGTAGCGCACGCTCCTCCCCGTGGAACGAGGCGATCACGGCAGCCGGGGTCATCCGGAAGGGCGCGGTCGGAGCGATCTGGCCGCCGGCGAGACCGACCAGTGCGCGGAGGCTTTCGGGATTGCGCTGGCGGACGAGAAGGATGTAGTCCCGCGTGCGCGGCCGCCGTTCGAGGAGCTCGAAGCTCGTGAGCCCGTAGGCCTGACGGATCCGCCGCGACTCGCGCGCGAGCTCCTGGGCCGAGCGAAGCGGGCCGCGCCGGCGGACCCGCACGAGCTGGAGGCGCCATCCGCGCTCGAGGCGGAGGGTCTCGAGGAGCTCGACTTCCTCGTAGCGATCGAAGAAGCGGGGCGGGATGAGTCCGAGCGCGATCAGGTGCTCGGTCGGGAATTCGAGCGTGACGGTCTGCATCGTGCGGAAGGAAAGGGGTTTCGATATGAACCTAGCCGGTGTCTCCGCGCGTTAAATATCGTCGGCGGCTCGCCGGGCGCCATGGCCTATCGCTCGCTCGGTGAGTTCTTAGCCGAACTCGAGCGCCGGGGGGATCTCGTGCGGGTCCGCTCGCCGGTTTCACGCGATCTCGAGATCGCCGAAGCGACCCAGCGCGTGGTCCGTCGGGACGGGCCGGCTCTGCTCTTTGAGAATGCCCCGGGCTCGGCCTACCCGATCGTTACGAATCTCCTAGGATCGCCGCGTCGCATCGCGCTCGCCTTCGGGGACGAGACCGTCGACGCGACCGCTCATCGGGTCGAGCGGCTCGTTCACCTGCGTCCGCCGGCGGGCGTGCTCGGGGCCGTTCGCGACATCTCCGGCACGATGGAAGCTCTCGGCACCCTTCGCTCGCTCGCGCCGAAGCACGTCCGATCCGGACCGTGTCAGGACGTGGAGGAGGAGCGCGTCGACCTCGACCGCATCCCGATCCTGAAGTGCTGGCCGAAGGACGGGGGCCGGACGATCACCTTCCCGATCGTGATCACCCGCGATCCCGAAACGGGAGAGTCCCACACCGGGATCTACCGGCTCCAGCAGTATGGCCCGGACACCCTGGGATTCCACGTTCAGATCCATCGGGTAGGACGGAGCAACCTGCGCAAGTGGGCCGCTCGGGGCGAGCGGATGCCGGTCGCGGTGGCCATCGGCGCGGACCCCGCGACCGTCTTTTCGGGCCTCGCCCCGGTCCCTGAGGGGATCTCCAATTTCGTGTTTGGCGGCTTCCTGCGCCGCGAGCCGATCGAGCTCGTGAAAGCTCGGACGATCGACCTTGACGTTCCGGCAGAGGCCGAGTTCGTGCTGGAAGGGTACGTCGACCCGGCCGAGAGCCGAACGGAGGGGCCGTTCGGCGACCACACCGGCTACTACTCGGCTCCCGAAGAGTTCCCGGTACTGCACGTGACCCACGTCACGCACCGGGAGCGGCCCGTTTATCTCGGCACCGTGAGCGGGAAGCCCCCGACGGAGGATGCGGTCCTCGGGAAGGCGGTCGAGCGGATCTTCCTGCCGGTCGTGCGCCTGGTCCTCCCGGAGATCGTCGACATGGAGCTCCCGCTCGAGGGATTGTTCATCAACGTCGGGATCGTTTCGATCCGCAAGAGTTACCCCGGGCATCCGCGCAAGGTGATGCACGCGCTCTGGGGCCTCGGCCAGATGATGTTCACTCGCTATCTCGTGGTCGTCGACGACGACATCGACGTCCACGACCTAAGCGAGGTTCTCTACCGGGTGGGCCTTCAGGCAGACCCGGGCCGGGACATCGAGCTCTCCCACGGCCCGGTCGACCAGCTGTCCATCTCAAACCCGGTGCCGAACTACGGCGCGAAGATCGGGATCGATGCGACGCGCAAGGGACCCGAGGACGGCTTCCCCCGCGCCTGGCCCGAGGAGATACGGCCGGATCCCGCGACCCGGGCGGCGATCGACCGGCTCGTGGCCAACGATCCGACCCTTGCGAAGTGGTTCGGTCCGGCGCCGCCGTGAGCGCGCCGCCCCGCGAGGGCACGCTCGCGACGATCGGACGGTTCCTCGAGATCCAGAACCTGGGGCTCAACCTCTCCTTCGCGCTCGCCTTCCTCCTTCTCGCATCGCACGGACTTCCGACGCTGGAGAAATTCCTCCTGATCGTGATCGCGTTCGTCGCGGCGCGCAACGCCGGTCACAGCTTCAATCGCTGGACCGATCGCGCGCAGGACGCCCGGAACCCTCGAACGGCCTCGCGGGCTCTCGTCACCGGGCGCATCTCGCCCGCGTTCGCGCTCACGATCGCGATCGGGAGCGGGGCCATCGTCATCGCGGCGGCATATTTCCTGAATCCCCTCGCTTTCGTCCTATCCCCGGTCGCGCTCGCGCTCGTCTATGGATACAGCTACACGAAGCGATTCACCTCGGCGACGACCGCGTTCCTCGGACTGGTCGAGGCGATCACGCCGGCGGCGATCTTCATCGCCGTCCAGGGAACCCTGCCGTGGGCGACGTGGCTCGCCGTCGCCGGGATGCTCGCCTGGGGTACCGCGTTCGAAACCGTGCACAGCCTCGGCGACATCGAAAACGACCGGGCCCAGGGACTGAAGTCGATCCCGGTGCGTTTCGGCGTCCCGGCGAGCGTTCGCCTGGTTCCGACGCTGCACGCGATCGCGCTCGTTCTCCTCGCGCTATTCGGCCTCGCGCTGGGGGTGGGTTTCGAGTACTATGTGGCGCTCGCCGCGATGGCGATCCTCACGGGGATCAGCGACGCGCAGCTCGCGCGCGCGCCGCGAGGGACGCGGGTGCCGTTCCAACGGCACTTCATCGCCGGGCTCCTCTATCTCGCCGGCACCGCGGCCGCACTGTTCATCCCCTAGTGTGCCTCCCGGGGGCGGGTACATGACGACCCGATTTGCGCACGGTCGATCCCGGGGTCCCGGAGAAGGTTCGACGGGGCGGCCCCCCCGGGGTTGTGACGGGGATCTCGGCTCAGGAAGACTCGACGGCGAAGACCGCCGATCGTCTCCCCGAGCGCCGCCCGAGGCGGATCGGCGCGTGCGCACCCAATCCGACGGGCCGGGAGAACGATGACCCGATCGATACGGGCGCTCGAAGGCCTCGGTGTCCAGGGTTCCGCGTCGATCGGTGGCGCCACGGTCGACGTACCAACGCTGGTCGATACCGTACCGACGGATCGGTACGGGTCCCTCGAAGCTCGTCCCGATGCGCCCAGCGGAACGCGACACCTGCGCCTCGCGCTCGCCGGGCATGCCGTCGACCTGAGCTTCCCGGTGCTCGCACCCGAGATCGAAGGCGGGAGGGGACGTGCCGGCCTAGTCCCTCCGGGGATCGGAATGGTCCACGGCCCGGTTTCCGTGGAGGAGTTGGATGCGCTCACCGGCGCGGAGCTCGTGGTCCTCGCGAACGCCCGGGCCCTCTGGGCCGACGGAGAGCCGTTCGTCGCCACGGTGGGAGCCATTCGGGGCCGCTTAGGCCCGGGTCCGGTACTCTGGGCGCCTCGCGTAGCGCTGCCGCACCGGGTCCCGTTCCTTGTCTATCTCGGGATCGACCTTGTGGACACGACCGAGGGTCAGATGCTCGAGGCCCGGGGGGTTCCATTCGATGAATCGCTGGGCACGGAGCCGATCCTTGCCGGGATCCCGGCCCATCCTCCCGGATTCGCGCGGCAGGAATACTCCCGTGCCCTCGAGGCGAGCCGTCGGGCCCTGCAGGTCGGCCGTCTGCGCGAGCTCGTCGAAGCCCGGCTCGCGGCGGAACCGGCACTGGCCGAAATGCTGCGCTACACGGACGGCACGCTCGGCGCGCTGCTCGAAGAGCGGACCGCGGTCGTAGGAACGAGTACGCCGGGACGCTACGTGCTCGCCGAGTCCCTGCGTCGGCCCGAGATGCGGCGTTTCCGTGCTCGTCTGATCGAGCGCTACCGCCCCCCCACGTCGAAGGAGGTCCTACTCGTCGTTCCGTGCAGCCGCACGAAACCCTACCGGCGCTCGCGCACCCACCGCCGCTTCGCCCAGGCATGGGAAGGGCTCTCGAGGGCCGAGCGGTTGCACGTGGTGTCGGTGAGCTCGCCGATCGGCCTCGTTCCGCGAGAGCTCGAGGACGTCTACCCGGCGCGGCAATACGATATCCCGGTGACGGGAGAGTGGAGCGAGGCCGAGCGGGGAATCGTTCGCGAGGGATTCGATCACCTCGTGCGGACCGGTGCGTACGCCTCGATCATCGTCCACCTCGATCCCGGGACGTACGGGTTCCTACGGGAGAACCGAAGTCCGGTGATCCCGACCGTTTGGACGATCGGGGACCATCGGACGACCTCCGCGGAAGCGATCGACTCCCTGCGCGCCGCCGTCGCTTCCGCTCTCGAACCGCTCTCCCCCGTGCCCGGTGGCCCGCTCGCGGTGGTGCGCGAGGAACTCGCGGAGATCGCCGCCTTTCAGTTCGGTCGGCCGGCGGCCGAGCGCCTTTTCGCGCCTCCGGTGCGGCTCGCCGGGCGCCCGTGGTTTCAACGGGTCACGGACGGGGCCGGCAGTGACCTTGCCACCTGGCGGGAGGAACGGGGATTGTTCCAGCTCACGATCGCCGGAGCTCGACGGATGCTCCCGGACCTCGAGCTCACGGTCGAGGTCGATCCCGAGATGCCGCTCGCGGGAGATGTCTTCGTTCCGGGCGTTCGCCGTGCCTCTCCTGCGATCCGCGTGGGAGATGCCGTAGCGGTGCTGCAACACGGAGAGCTCGCCGCCGTCGGCGAGGCGATGGTGCCGGGCCCCGCGATGGTCCAGCTCGGGCGCGGACTCGCGGTTCGCCTACGCCATCGCTTTCACCCTGCGACCGAAACGACCAATAGCGAGGGCTCAGGTCCCATCCCACCCCGCGGGCCGGTCGTCTAGCGGTGAGGACGCCGCCCTTACAAGGCGGAGATCGACGGTTCGAATCCGTCCCGGCCCACGGGGGTGGGGGGGTAGTACCAATAAGACTCCAGCCGATACTAGTCCTCCAGCCCCCTCACGCTCGGCCTCCAGTTCGGCCCATTCCCGCCCTCGGTGCGCGAAGATGCGACCGAGGACAACTACTAAGTCAGACGGGCCATGTGACGTGCATGGCGACCAGTAGGCCTCCCGCGACCTTCATCTCCGATCTCCGACCCTCGCGGGTCGCGACTATCGAGGCGACGGTCGTTCAACTCGACCCGATACGTGAGTTCGAGAACCGAGAGGGCGGCAAGACCAAGCTTCGGAACGGTCGGTTCAAGGACGACACGGGCGAGATCGCGTTCGTCCTTTGGGGCCGGGAGGTCGACTTGGTCGAACAGGGCGACCGGGTCCGAGTCACCGAGGGCTGGGTCAAGGACTACCAGGGCAAGCCGCAGATATCGCTCGGTCGGTCGGGGAAGTTGGAGAAGTTGGCAGCGGGCGGACCCGAGCAGCAGTCAACCTGACGAGCGCCCTCCCACCGCGCCCATTTTCGAGGGGTTGACCCGCCCGCACCCGTCGCTCGCTTTGCCTAACCGTCGCCCAAGGAATCCCGAGTCTCTCTCACTCGCGACTTAAGGACGCGATGCTACGTTCTTGGGCCGGCGAACAAATGGATGTCTTCAACCACTTCAGCCAAGATTACAGAGAGCCGTCTATACGCGTCGAGCGGCAGAGGCAAGACGTGTTCGCTCCCGAGCTGCGCGAAGGCGACCAATGCCATTTGGCGAAAATCCTCCTTCAAAGGAGCACTCCAAACGAACTCCCCTCCTTCGACCACCTGAGGCATGAGGTAACTCCACGATCCCGCGGACGGGTGGCACTGGTTCGAGAGATACGCGTAGAATGCATAGAGCCAGTCGACTTCTCTCGTCTTCCCCTCTCGTGCCAGAATTCGTGACGTCTGCTTAATCGCCGTCAGAACGTGAATTGCTGCCCGGGGATTCGGTTCGCTCTCCTTGGACTCAACTTCAAGCCTGCCTTCTTCGGCGGCCGCGATGTAGGATTCAATCTCCCAGTCGATGATCTCCGCGGGGGATGGGTCTTGGTTCCCTTCGATTTTCCTTAGGAGGCTGCGTCTGATAACCTCCTCGTTGATCTTGGACCCGAAGATAGGACGAAGCTGAGTGCCGTAGAACTCCTGCCAGTCTCCCTTCTCGCGAAAAGACTCCAAGGCAGTTCGGATTCTGTCAGCCGAATAGACCGCGACGCAACCCTCCTCTATCGTGAGGGCTCACTTCCGGGGGCGGGATGAGCCCAACATCGGTAGGTGGTCGGCCGGTCGCAGGGGATGCCCGGTCCGTGCGGCTTGGCGGCCCCGGGCAAAGTTCGGATCGGATCAGGACTGCTGTCGCGATGGATCCGCCAGTTCGATCGTCACCGGCGCGTGATCCGACCCGAGCACGTTCGTGAGGATCGTCGCGCTCCGAACGCGAGGTGCGAGCTCGCGCGCGACGAGGAAGTAATCGATTCGCCAGCCGATGTTCCGCTCGCGCGCGTGGAACCGGTAGGTCCACCAAGTGTAGTGCCCGCCCTCGTGCACGAACATCCGATAGGAGTCGACAAACCCGGTCCGAAGAAACCGGGTGAACCAGTCCCGTTCCTCCTGGGTGAATCCCGCGCTCTGGCGGTTGGAGTCGGGTCGAGCGATGTCGCGCTCCTCATGGGCCACGTTGAAATCTCCGCCGAGGACCACCGGTTTCTTCCGACGGAGCTTTCGGATCCATCGCGCCATGGCACGATCGAACTCGAGTTTGGCCCCGAGGCGGGAGAGGTCGCGCTGAGCATACGGGAAGTACGCGTTCACGAGATAGAAGTCCGAGAATTCTAGGGTCAAGACGCGACCTTCCCGGTCCGATCGTGGGTCGCCCATCCCGTGGGCGACGGACCACGGTTCCGCTCGGCACAGGGTGAGGACCCCCGAGTACCCCTTTTGTTCGGCCGGGTTGAGATAGGCGTGCCACCGCCGGGGCACGAGGCCCTCCGGAACCGAATCGGTACGCGTCTCTTGGAAGAGGACCGCGGAGTAAACCGAGGACGTAACGCTTCGCGGGAATCCCTTACGAATCGCGCCGCGAAGGCCGGCAACGTTCCAGGAGAGTAGCTTCACGGAACTCGGGAGCCTTTGGCGCGCCCTGGGGCCCGGCAAGGCCGGTTCCCAACGTGCCACCCCGGAACCCGGCGCACCCCCTTGGCGCGACTTCTCTCTCGATCTCTGGCTTCCTCGGGATCGGCCCGGAAGAACTCCGAGCGGTGCTCTTGGAACGCATCCGAGAGGTGCGTCGGGAAGACGGAACGGAAGACGACTTGGCCGGGCTCGGCCTCGTCCATCTGGCTTCGAAGTTCGTCGGTGCCCCGCCCCTTGTTGGCCGCAAAGCGAAGGTGAGCCGGGTGGCCGGAGCCGTTCACTCCCTTGTCTCGGCCACTTCCCGCCATGCTACGACCTCCTGGCCGAGGGTCGCACCCGTCGTTTGTTCCAGTACGGGCTTCGGCACTGGGGACAGCGCTTGGGCTCTCGCCGGATTCGAGGGAGCCATCGATGCCCGCACCGATTGCACGCCCACGCTCGGACGAAGACTCGAGGCACGACAGCTAGGACGCAAGTGGGCTTATATGAGGATCTGCCATACTCACAAATACAGCACATATACCCTCTCCTCTTTTCGGGCAACGGCACCCTCGCCCGCGTCCGCGGTCATGTTCTCGAAGTAACGAACGGGATCGAAGACCGCCGAGAGACCTTCGCAACCGATCGGCGCCCGTTCGACTCGCTCGCCGTCGAGCGCAGCGTGGGAGTCGGGAAACGAGCCCGGCTATCGGCCGTCGTTGCGCGTCAGAGATTCACCAAGCCCGCGGCCAGGCTGGCCATCACGAAGATCAGGGCCACCTGGAAGACCGCCTGGACGCCCGCCAGCCGCGCGTTGAGCAGGCCGAGCCTCCCGATCTTGCCGACGTCCGGATGCGCCTTGCGCAGCTCGAGCACG
>JAKAYT010000035.1 GCA_021826685.1 Thermoplasmata archaeon | reverse complement strand
CGATACATTGCTCTTCGGAGCGCCCCGGCTCGTTCGGGGACTGGCCGCCCGCCGCTCCGGCCGGACCGGCGGAACGGACGCGGCCCAGCTCATCGATCGGGAAGAGATGCTCCGGCTCCTCCATATCTCGGGGGACGAGCTGATCCTGATCGGGATCCTCGTGGGAACGGACTTCAACGACGGCGTTCGGGGCTACGGACCGAAGAAAGCGCTGAAGATCGTCCAAGAGCACCTAGGTTGGGCCGAGACGATAGCCCGCACGGGCCTCGACCCGACCGAGGCGGATGAGGTCGCCGAGATCTTTCGCCATCCGAACACGACGCCGGCACCGCTCCTCGACTTCCGTCCACCGGACCCCGATCGGGTGGCCCACGTTCTCGTTCGCCGTCACGGTTTCTCGGAGGAGCGGGTGCGCTCGGCGCTTCAACGCGTGGGGCGCGCTCCGACGCAGGCAAAACCGGTTCCGACCACCCCGCGCGGGCGCCAACAGAGCCTCGATCGTTTCGAGGAGGTCCCGTCGTGAGCTGGCTCGAGTGCGTGCCGAACTTCTCCGAAGGGAGGGATGCCGCCAAAGTCGGACGCATCGCGGGCGCGGCTCGGAACGTGCCGGGCGTCGTGGTGCTCGACGTCGAGTCGAACGCCGATCACAATCGATCGGTGATCACGCTCGTCGGGAATGGAACGGCGTTGATCGAGGCAGCGATGGCGATGATGCGCGTGGCGACCGAGCTCATTGATCTCAACCACCACCAAGGGGAGCACCCCCGCATCGGAGCGACCGACGTTGTCCCGTTCGTCCCGCTGGAAGGCTCCACGATTGCCGACGCAATCGAGTGCGCGAACCGACTCGGCGAGCAGGTGGCCCGCGAGCTCGGGATCCCGGTTTATCTCTACGGCGCCGCGGCCCGACGGCCCGAGCGGTCCGAGCTGCCGAACGTGCGCGCGGGCGAGTTCGAGGGACTTCGAGAGTCCATCCTGCGCGACCCGGCCCGTGCGCCCGACTTTGGGGAGGCGCACGTTCACCCCACGGCGGGGGCCGTGGCGATTGGTGCGCGCGCGGTGCTCATCGCCTACAATGCCTATCTGACGACCCCGGACGTGCAGGTCGCGAAGCGGATTGCCCGAACGGTGCGCGCGCGGGACGGCGGTCTCGCGGAGGTGCGGGCTCTGGGCTTCGAGATCAAGGAACGGAACCGCGCGCAGGTCTCGATGAACCTCACCGACTACCGCCGCACGCCCATCCACCGAGCGCTCGAGGCGGTCCGCCGCGAAGCGAGGCGCTATGGCGTGGAGGTCGAGGAGTCCGAGATCGTTGGCCTCGTTCCGGAGGAAGCGCTCTTCGACGCAGCGGAGTACTATCTCCAACTCAATCACTTCGACCGGGCGGCGATCCTGGAACGAAAGGTCCGGAGTGCCGCAGGATCCGAAGAGTCCTTCCCACGGTTCCTCGAGCGGCTCGCCGCGCGCACGCCCACGCCCGGAGGAGGGAGCGCCGCGGCCGCGGCGGGCGCCCTCGCGGCCGCGCTGGGCGAAATGGTCCTCGCGTACTCCATCGGCGCGAACACCCCGGGCGACGATCCTCTTGTCGCAGCCCGGACCGCTTGCCGGGACGCGCGGACCTTCTTCGTCCGAGCCGTGGACGACGATGCGGCCGCGTACGAGGCAGTTCGCGCCGCCCGCAAGGAGCTCAAGGACCACCCGGCGGACCCGGCCAAGCTCGCCGCGAACATCGCAGCGCTGCGCCGTTCGGCCGACGTTCCGCTATCCACCGCGCGGAACGCGGTCCGGCTCGCCGAGGTTCTGCGTTCCGTAGGACCAAGGACCAAGCCGGCTCTCGCGAGCGATCTGACGACCTCGCTTGCGCTCCTCTCGGCCGCTCGCGACGGTGGGCTCGCGAACGTCCGGGTCAACGTGGCGGACCTGAAGGCCGCCGGGCAATCCACCGCGGACTTTGAGGCCGAGGCGGCTCAGCTGAGCGGCACGGACGGATGAGCGACCCCACCCCACGGGCTCGACCGCTCATCTGGGTGAACTGCGCGATTTCGATCGATGGGCGACTCGCGTTCGCTCGCGGCGCTCGCGCCCGCCTTTCTGGGCCCCAGGACCTCGCACGAGTACAGCGGTTGCGAGCCGAGAGCGATGCAATCGTGGTCGGATCGGGTACGGTGGCTCTGGACGACCCATCCCTGGCGGTTCACTGGGAAGAGATCGGCCGCACCGTCGGTCGCCCTCCCACGCGGATCGTGCTCGACTCGAAGGGAAGCCTGCCGGAGGGAGCCCGGGTGTTCGACGGCTCGTCCCCGACCTTAGTGGCCACGCTCGAGAGCAACCGGCGGACCTATCCCCCGTACGTCGAGCGCCTCGTCGTGGGGCCCGATCGGGTCGACCTCGCTCGGCTCTGGGGCATCCTGTACGAGCGGGGCATGCGTCGGATCCTCGTCGAAGGCGGCGCGCGCGTGATCGCGAGCGTCGTGGCCTCCCGTACTTTCGATCGGCTCACGGTCTACGTCGCCCCGGTGCTCATCGGGCAAGAGACCTCTCCTCCGATGGTCGCAGGACCGGCGGCCCGTGGGTTCGAGGAACTGGCCCGGCTCCGACTGCTGGGCGTGGAACGCCTGGATGATGGGTACGTCGCGAGCTACGAGCCGAGCCTTCCGTGAGCGGAACCCTGCCCCCCGCTCCACGAACGAGTTATGAACTCACCACCCTCCGGGAGGGGCGAAGAACCGGACCATGAAGCTCGTGCACTTCTCTCTCGGTGACCAGTTCCACTTCGGGATGCTGACCGACGCGAACGAGTACATCGACCTCGACACGGCCTGTCGGGACTACTTCGGTGTCAACCCCATCAAGGGGGCCGATCCGAGCCGCTTCCGGGACATGCGGGCCTTCTTCGCCGGAGGCGCCGAGTCGGTCGAGATCACCCGGAAGATCCAGGAGTACATCGACCGGCGGCGCGCATCCGGATGGACCCCGCGCGCGGCGACGGGCGCCCGGTTCCTCTTCAAGCCCGAAGAGGGGGTCAAGCTGCTCGCGCCGGTCGTTCGCGGCGCGAAGATCTACTGCCTGTCGTCGAACTCGCAGAGCCACATTACGGAAGAGGGGAAGCCCGCCCCGCGCCAGCCCCACTTCTTCACCCGATTCTTCAACAGTTTGGTCGGCCCGAGCGAGAGCCTGGTGATCCATTCCGCGGGAACGTTTCCCGACGTGGCGGTGGATCTCGCGGCGGTGGTCGGCAAGTCCGGCAAGCACATCCCGGCCTCCGAGGCGATGGCCTACGTCGCCGGCTACACGATCGCGCTCGACATGGGCTACCGCGACCTCCAGTACCCGCCCGATAGCCCGACCGATTGGGTCATGGGCAAGGGCTTCGACGCTTCGATGGCCGTCGGCCCTTGGGTGGTGCCGAAGGAGGAGATCGGCGAACCCTACCCCCTCAAGATGGAACTCAAGGTCGCCGGGACCGTCCGGCAGTCCGGCGACACCAACGACTATCTCTTCCGCCTCCCCGAGGCGATCGCGCATCTTTCGCGCGGCATCACGCTCGAGCCGGGCGATCTGTTGAGCCTCGGCACGCTCGGGGGAACCCCGGGATTCGAGTTCGGGAAGGAGAGCCGCAAGCTCCGGGCCGGGGATTCGATCGAGGCGTCGATCGAGAAGATCGGGCGCCTGGTCATGTCGGTGAAGGCCGAAGCTCCGCCTCGCCCCGCAGGACCAGAAACAGCGCCTGCGTCGTCGGTAGCTCGATAGGCTGTTCGGCCCGGACGCGCACCCCCCCGTCCGGGAACGGGTACTCGGCGTCGACCCGAGGGGTCACCCGAGCCCGTCCGGGCATCGCTTTCGCCACGACCGCGTCGCGGAACGGGTCGAAGGACTCGAGCCGGTCCCTTGGGAGCGCCGTGACACGCAAACCGGTTCCGCCGTGCAGAGATCCCGGCAGGCGGATCAGTCGGTGGATATCGGTCGTCACGGGCGCGTCCGTCTCACCCTGAACTACGATCTCGGCCTGCTTCAGCACGACCTCGAGCAGATCGTTGGGGACGAGGGTCGCGGGTACCGCGAGCTGCGGGTCGGAACGGATCCGGCGGGCCCCACCCTCGGTGATCAAGAGCCCCGCCCAGCGACGCGCCTTCGGCCGCGGGACCCCCATCGCCTCGAGCTCGGCGGCCGCACCCTCGGTACCCAGGGCCTCCCACCGGGACAAGAGCGCGAGGAGCGCCCGGGTCTCACGCCCGGTCCACCCCGGAGCCTCGGGGGGGGCGAGATGGCGGGTCGGTGCGACCCGTCCGGCCGGTGGAGCGTCCTCCGAGCGAGGGTCGCCCTCCCTCCGGCGTCCGATCACGCTTCCCGGGTCAAAGCCCGTGCCGCTGAGGTAATCGACCAGCTCTCGTCGCTCCGGGCTCGTGAGGGGAAGGAACCGCTCCTCCCGGACGTGGACGTGGTAGCCCCGACCGCCCGAGAATGCGAGGAGCATCGATTGGGGATCGATGCCGAAGTCGCGGACCAGGAAGTCGTCGACCAGCGCGAGCAGTCGCTCCTTGACGAGGAGTAGCTGGCCCGCATAGTCCAGCTTCTCGGCCCCCCGCAGGTGGTCCGCATCTAGGTCGAAGATCAGGTCCGCGCCCAACCATTCCTTCTGCGCCATCGTCGGCTCGGACGGCTTACGATAGTACGCCGTGGAGTAGTACACATGGCGTGGGACCTCGCCACGGAGAAAGCGCCCGAACTCTTCCGGAGTGCGGAACGACGCGTGCCGGCGCATCATCGTCTCTCGGGCGAAGGGGAACGCGGCGAACTCTCGCCGTAGGAGACGTGGGGGAGGGTCGATGGACGCGCTGCGGTAGTACTGGGCGAATCGGTCGCGCGCCCACGCGAGCGTCGGACCATCGAGCTCGACGACCTTCGCCACCGGTCACTCCGCCCCGTCGAGATCGCTCGGGGTCGTCGCCGAGGCGACCGCCGAGTCGAACCGCAGCCGGGCGAGCAGATGGAAAACCGTGGAGTGCTCGCTGCCGTGCAGGAGGAGCTCTACCGCGCGACGGCCCCGATCGATTTGGTCGATGTCCCCGATCAACGCAACGGTGGACCCGTAAACGCTCATGAAGCAGCCCGACAGCTCCTCGATGCGCTCCCGTGCACGGCCGCGGGTGCCAATCAGGCGGGCCCGGATGCGACGCAACGCGGCCTTGTCGCGCTTCCCGGTCTCGAACTTGATGTCGAGGATCGCGAGCACGGCGTTCTCTCGGGTCAGCCGGAACGCGCGGCCCGGCGAAAAGCCCCGGCCGATGGCGAGGGTGATGTCCCGCGCCCGCATCGCGGCGTCGGGATCTTCGTCCGGAGAGGCAATGCGTACCTCGCCCTCGGAGGCATCGACCTCGAGCTCGGCGCCCGTGCGCATCGCGATCTCCCTCTTCGTTCGCCCTGCGGGGCCGATCAGCACCCCGATCCGATCCTCGGGAATTCGCGCGTATAGGACCGGCATTGCTATTCCTCGGTGGATTTCGGCGACGGGCGGATGCGTTCTAGGAACTCCTCGGTCTTGACCTTTAGTCCCTCCCGTCCGAGGAACTCGGCCAGGTGGCCGACGTCACGCTCGAGCAGTCGCTTCGCCTCCGGATGCTCGGCGGAAACGGCCTGCGCCACATCGATGGTGACGACCTTGCCCTCGTGGTAAAGGAGGTTGTAGGGAGAGAGGTCCCCATGGACGAGCCTCGCGATCTCCCACATCTTGCGGATCTGCTCGACCAAGTCGTCGTAGAGCCCGGGCAAGTCCTCCACGAGCGCATCCTTCAGCCGAGGAGCGGCTCCCTCGGGGCCGCCGATGTACTCCATCACGAGGACGTTCCGAAAGTGACCCAAGGGCTCGGGGACTCGGACGCCCGCGGCTCTCAGGCGACCGAGTATCGTGTGCTCTCGCCGCGTCCAGGCCGGGATTAGCGTGCGCAAGTTCCGGACGGAGACTTCGCGACGGAGCTCCTCCAAGGCGTAGAGCGGGAAACGGCGAAACGTTGCGTTTCCGACCCGGTACACCTTGATCGCGACCCACCGCTTTCCCTTCGTACCGCGAAAGACCCCACCCTCCTTACCGGTAGAGATCGGATGGTCGATCGCGTCGAAATAGCCTTGGTTGATGAGGCGGGAAATCGCGAGGAGGGTAGGATGGTCGAAAAATTCGTCCAGAACTTTCCCCTGATGGGCCTCCTTGCGGCGGTCCTGTAGGCGCTCGGGCCGGGTAGGGTACATGATCTCCTCGGGGCGCGGCATTTCAGGATTGGAATCGTTTCGAGCGGATAGGATGATAGGGGGACCCGGTGGTTGAGAGCCTCCCCGCCGCCCGCTCACCCTTTGGACAGCTCGTCTATATGAGTATCTCCACGCCCTCGGCTACTTGGACGAGGGCGAAGTACGTCGGGTCACGGCGTACGTGACCCAGCGCGCCTTCGGGCCGGACCACCCGGCATCGCGTATGGCGAGCGGCGACCTGTGGCGCATGTTTCCTTTCCTTTCCTACACCCGAGGCGGCAACGGCCAGAGCATTCGGATCGTCCGTCAATTCGATACGAGCTCGACCGATACGTACATCCGGTAAGGAACTCCCGGTCCCTCGACAGCGCCAAATACATGCGACCCGCTGGGTGCGCGGTCGAGGACGATGGTGGATGCAGCAGCGGTCGCGGCCATCGTCCTGATGGTCGTGGGCGTGGCCCTGTTCGCGCTCGAGTTGTTCCACCCCGGTGCCCTCCTGCTCATCCCGGGATCGGTGCTCCTCGCCGGAGGGTTGCTCTACCTCTTCCTCCCTTCGCTGCTCCTCAATAGCTGGGTGGGCATTGTGGTCGTGACCGCGGCTGCGGTCGCCGGCGCGCTCATCGAGATTCCCTACTACCGGCACGTATCGCCCGGCCATCCTCCGATGACGACAATGCCCATGACGCTTGTCGGAAAGGAGGGTATCGTCGTCGTCGACGTGATTCCCAACACCCTGCGCGGGAAGGTTCGCGTCGGTTCCGAGATCTGGAGCGCGAACTCGTCGATCCCGATTTCAGCCGGCACTCCTGTTCGGATCGTCTCGGGAGAAGGGGTCTCGATCAAGGTCGTGCCGATCGCTTCGGCCCCGGCATCCTAGGCGCGAGCGACGAGCTTAATCACGGGCTTCCGTATGGAGGCTCAGGTGCATCGATGGTTTCGGACATCACTATTGTCGAAGTCGCACTGGCCGCCATCGTCGTCGTCGTTATTCTCCTCATCCTCCTGCAGCGGATGCTGTACACGATCCAGCCGTACCAGCAAGGGGTGGTGACCCGGCTGGGTTCCTACGTCCGCACACTGAATCCCGGCTTCCAGGTCGTCAGCCCTCTCGCGGTCATCCTGAAGGTTGACCTGCGTACGCAAGTCCTCGAGGTCCCGCGCCAGGAAGTCATCACCAAGGACAACTCGCCGACGAACGTCGACGCGATTATTTACATCAAGGTCGTGGACTCCCCGAAGGCCCTCTTCCAAGTACAGGACTACCACGTTGCGACGGTCGCCCTCGCCCAGACGACGCTGCGCAGCGTCATCGGCGATATGGAACTGGACGAGATCTTGTACAACCGGGAGCGGATCAACACCCGCCTCCGAGACATCCTCGATGAAGCGACCGACCGCTGGGGCGTCCGCGTCGAGGCGGTTGAGATCAAGGAGGTCGACCCGGTCGGCCCCGTCAAGTCGGCGATGGAAGAGCAGACCGCTGCCGAACGCCAGCGGAGGGCCGCGGTGCTACGGGCGGACGGAGAGAAGCGGTCCGCCATCCTCGTGTCGGAGGGCCAGAAGCGATCGCGCATCCTGCAGGCGGAGGGGGTCCGGCAGTCGAAGATCCTCGAGGCCGAGGGTGCGCGGGTGGCGACAATCCTCGAGGCGCAGGGGGAGGCCCAACGCCTCCGTATCCTTGCCCTCGGAGCGAGCCCACTCGATGCCAAGGCGCTCACCGTCCTCTCGCTCGACACACTTACCGCGGTAGGGGACGGCCAAGCAACGAAGATCCTCTTCCCGTTCGAGTTCTCGCGGCTGATGGAGGGGGCGGCCGAGTACCTCGGAACGTCGCGTACCGTCCCCGACCGCTCGCTCAACACCATGGAGGACTTGGAGAAGCGGATCGGTTCGATGAACGACATCCTAGGCCCGATTCCGCGCCAAGAGGAGTTGATGACGGAGATCAAGTCCATCGAGGACGAGATCAAAGCCGAGTCCGACGAGTCGACCGCGATGGTCGGACCCTTCGGAGGGGCGCACGCCGCCAAAGTAGTGGCCCCCGATCTCCCGGACCCGGACGCCGTCGCACCGCCCCCACCCCCGGCCGCCGCGACTCCACCGGCGCGCAAACCCGGCCCACCTCCCTCGACCACGGACCCGGTCTGAAGTCCGGGCTCGGAACGACAGCATCGAATACCGGCCGGTCGTGGACGTGAATCGATGAGCGACCCGCTCCGAGTCGAGCGCCGAGGCTCGATCGCCCTCCTCACGATCGATCGCCCGGAGCGCCGCAATGCGCTCGATATCCCAGCGATGCGGCAGCTCAAGGAGAAGGTCCAGGGCCTTCACCTGGACCCGGAGATCCGCGCCGTCGTCCTCACGGGCGCGGGCGATTCGTTCAGCGCCGGCGGCGATGTCGCTACGATGGGTCAATTCCTCGACCGCGGCGAGCTCCCCCGCTTGTTCCACGAGCTCACGGCGGAGATGGAGCAGGTCATCCGCGAGATCGTCACGATGCCGAAGCCGGTGGTCGCCGCGATTCCCGGGGTCGCGGCCGGTGGAGGGCTTTCCCTCGCCCTTGCCTGTGATTGGCGCATCGCAAGCGAAAGAGCCCTCCTGGTACCCGCCTTCTCCCGCTTGGGAGCCGTCCCCGACGGCGGCCTTACGTACTTTCTTCCGCACTATCTGGGCATCGGCGGTGCTCAGGCACTGCTCTTCGCGGACGCGCGCGTGCCGGCCGCTCGCGCGCTCGAACTCAGCCTCGTCCACGAGGTCGTGCCGGCGGACCAGCTCACCGCCCGAGCCTGGGAACGGGCGCACGAGCTCGCCACGGGCCCGACCCGGGCCTGGGCATGGGTGAAACGTCTGACGGTCTCGGCGTTCGGCCAGAGCCTCGAGTCCCAGCTGGCCCTCGAACGGAAAGGGGCGGTCGAAGCGGCCCAAGGACCCGAGCTCGCCGAGGGGATCCGCGCGTTCCGGGAAAAGCGCCCGCCTCGTTTCGAAGGTGCCTAGGGCGGAGGGTGGCCCGGCCACGGGCGGTCGAGCTTTTGTTCGAGATCTCGACGCACTCCCGGCCACTCGCTCGCCAGGATGCTGTAACAGACCGAGGACCGGTAGATACCGCTCGGCAGCTTGAGATGCTCGCGAAGTACCCCCTCCCGCCGGGCCCCTAGCCGCTCGATCGCTCGTTGCGAACGCTCGTTCCGCGAGTCCGTGCGCAACTCCATCCGGTGCGCGTGCTCGGCCTCGAACGCGTGCCGCAGGAGGAGGTACTTCGCTTCGGTGTTGATCGGCGTTCGCCACAGCGCGGAATCGATCCAGGTGCCGATCTCGGCCGACCGGTCGGCTCGTTCGATGTCCAAGTAACGGCACATCCCCACGACGCGGTCCTCGGTTAGGGAGCGGATCACGAAGGGCAGGACTTCACCGCGTTCCTGCTGCGCCAGCAACATCTCCACGAGCGCGGTCATCTCCGCCTCGTTGCGACCCGGGCCGATCCGCAACCACTGCCAGACTTGGGGGTCCCGACCCGCTCGGGCGAGTCCGGCGATGTGACGGCGCTCTAGCGGAACGAGCTCGATCCACCGACCTCGAAGAACACCCGCATGCCGAAAGCGGAGCGGCGGGGGAGGTTCGACCGGTCGGCTCCGCGGCAGACCTGCGTCGTTCGAGACGCGCGCCGCAGTCGCCGAGCCGGTGGGCGAAGGGCTCCACGGGCGAGCGAGCCGCGCGTCGAGCTTGGCCCGTACTTTCGCCCACTCGGAACGAAGGACGCCGAACTGCACGCTCGTGCGGAACCACCCGTCCGCGAGCAGTACGTTCTCTCGTAGCGCGGCCTCGCGAGTGGCTCCGAGGTCCAGGATGGCGTGCTGTGACCGCTCGTTGCGCAGGTCGGTCTGAAGACTGACCCGATGCGCCCGACCCTCCTCGAAGGCATGGGTGAACAGGACCCGCTTACAATCCGAGTTGATCGGTGTTCTCCAGTACGCAGAGTCGAGCCAAGTGCCGCCCACCTCCACGGACTCGTTCGCGGTGTCGATGTGGTGGTATCCCGTGGCGCCTACCAGCCAGCCGCTCGTTTCGAGCCGTATCGCGAACATGACCGATTGGCCGGCCGCGACCGCCGAGTCATACCCCTGCACGTAGGCGCGAGCATCTTCGAGCGTCGTCCCAGGCCGATGACGTAGGTAGCGCTGCACCTCGGGCGAAGCGGCGGCGCGCAGGAGTTCCGGTGCGTCGTCGACGGATAAGGGCCGAAGGTCCACGTAACGTCCCTTCAGCCGCAGGTCGGGGGCGAACTGGTCGGAACGCATCGCGACGCTGTGGACCCGCACCGGATAACTTCGACGGGGGCATTCGCACCGCTCCGTTGCGCCCGTTTACGTCAAGAAATGGAGCACGGCTTAAATAAAGCCCCGCGGTCGGACGTACGTCACTGGATGAGCGGTAGGAGGGAAGGAAAATGGATGCCGGCGTAACGACGTTCCTCGTCTTCGCGCTCGTTGCCGTTGCCTTCGCCGTCGGATCGATCACGATGAACCGCACGCTCGGTGCGAAGCGTCGCCGTTCCTACCTCCAGCTCACG
>JAKAYT010000034.1 GCA_021826685.1 Thermoplasmata archaeon | reverse complement strand
GACGTGCGTGAGCCGAGGGCGCGCCGCGGGTGCGTGCGGCGAGAGGACCAGCACCGATAGCTCCGGCCGAGCCCCCCATTCCCGCAAGAGGTGGTCGAGGTCGCCCCGCCGCCCCGAGGGTCTACGGAACTCCAGCACTCCGCGAGCGACCTCCAGGACCTTCTGGACCTGCTCGATCTGGAACGGTTTGCGTATGTAGTCGAAGGCGCCGGCCTTCAGCGCCTCGACCGCGGTTTCGACCGTGGCGAAGCCCGTGACCATCACGACGAGGGTCTGCGGCCAACGCCTCCGGACCTCCTTCAGCAATTCAAGACCGCTGTGCCGTGGCATCTTGAGGTCGGTGAAGACGACGTCGACGTCCCGGCCCTCGAGCTCTTCGAGGGCTTTGGGTACCGAAGGGGCGATGGCGACCTCGTGGCCGTCCGCCTCGAGTAGGTCACCGAGTTCCTGCCGGAAGACCGCATCGTCGTCGACCACGAGAATGCGCATGTGGCCGCGAGGAGCGGCGAGCCCCCCATCACCCTTGCGCAGGACCGAAGGGCTCGACGGTACTCGCGTCGACGACGGAGGGGAAGGCGTCACGGGTGCGCCTCCTCGCGCACGAGCGGGAGGCGGACCGTGAATCGGGCGCCGCTGTCCGGCACGTTCGCGACCGTGATGGTCCCTTGGTGGCTCTGGAGGATGCCGTGGCAAATGGCGAGACCCAACCCCGTGCCCTTCCCTTCCGGCTTGGTCGTGAAGAATGGCTCGAAAATGTGCGGTAGCGCGCTGGCCGAGATGCCGGGGCCGCTATCGGTGACCTCGACCACGGCCTCGTTCCCGTCGCCGCGCACCTCGACGAGGATCCGACCGGGGCCATCGATCGCCTCGTAGGCATTGTTCAGCAGATTCGTCAGCACTTGGATCAACTGTCCCCGATCGCCACGGATCGGCCACGGCCCGGGGGCGTAGCGGGTATCGATCTCGACGTCCGCGCTCTGCTTGCCGCGCACGAACTCCACCGCGTCGCGTGTGACGTGGACGAGATCGAGCGAGCTGAAGTTCGGCTCGGACCGGCGGGCGAAATCGAGCAGGCCCCGGACGATCCGGTCCGCGCTCTCCACCTGAGCCGTGATCGTCTCGATCCGAGCGCGTATCCAGGGGTCCGAGGCGCGACGGCGGATGCTCTCGGCGACGAGCATGACGTTGGCGAGGGGAGTGTTGATCTCGTGAGCCACGCCGGCGGCGAGTTGACCGATCGAAGCGAGGCGATCACCATGGGCAGCGGACTGCTCCCATCGACGCCGTTCAGAGAGATCGACCGCAACGCCCACGTAATGGGTGGTCTCATTCTGATCGTTCTTAACGGCGGTGATCGTGAGCAGGACGGGGCGTTCCTGGCCGCGCCGGTCCCGGTTCATGATCTCGCCGGACCAGTGTCCGATGGCGGGGTTCAGCAGATCGGCCCACATTCGCTCGTAGATCTCGGGACGGCTGCGGCGGCTGCGGACGAGGTTCGGTTTCCGGCCGATGCACTCCGCGCGCGAGTATCCGTAGATCTGCTCGAACGCCGGGTTCACATCGATGAGGATTCCCGAGGGGTCGGTGATTTCCATCGCGTTCGAGCTCGTCAGGAACGCCTCGTAGAAGAGACGCCCCTGCTCCTCGTCCGTTGTGCCTTGGATCGGCACGACCGTCAAGAGCCACTTCCCGATGGGTCCGTTCCGTACGTAGATGTCCAATTGGCTTGCGCTGCTCACGGGCCGGCGACCCGAGCGAGCGAGCCGAGCGCGATAGGATTGATCCGGGCTCGGCTCGGAGGCGATAATGGCTCGGAGACCGGGATCGTCCGTCCATCCCGGTATCCGGTCCACGGAGGCCGGTGCCGGGCGGACTTCCGGCGCCGCCAGCAGATCAAAACGAGGGTTCCGCCAAGCGATCTGACCCCCGGGGCTCACGAGCGCGACACCATACGGGAGCTCGTTGAGGATCTCGGGCGCGAACGTTTCGATCGGCTCCATGTGCGGTTCTGCTCGCTCGGGGTACCACCGAGGATTATACAGGGTCACCAAGTCAACTCTACCGCACCGGAGGATTATACCCTGAAGCCCGCCCCCTCGAGGTTGGTGATGCCGCGCCCTATCGTCCTTGTCGCGGAGACCTCGAGCCTCGGTGCGGCTCTGCTCGGCCTGCTCGAGGCGGAGGGATATTCGGTACGGTCCGTTCCGAGCGTGAGGGCCGCCCAGACCGTTCTCCGTCGCCCCGGTAGTGAGGGAGCGACTTTGATCGTGGCCAGCAATGCCTGGAGCTCGGAGACCGTGAGCCGTTGGACCGTGGGTGCGCTGGGCTCTCGGCCGCTCGTTCTGATCGGAACTCGGGACGCACACCAGCGTAGCCACGGTGATCTCTACGTCATCCATCTACCAGTGCGCCCGGCCCAGCTTCTATCGGTGGTGCATCGTGCGACCAGCGAGCCCGTGATGAACCGGCCAGCCCTCGCGCGCTCGGGCTCCCCGCGGAAGGAGTCGAGGTCGCGCCGAACGGGGGGCTCCCGCGAATGAGATACTGCGTAGACTTCGGTTGACCTGAAGTTCATGTATCGTGCGGGCAACGTTCGCCGCACGGTGCGTTCATGTCTGCCTCCAATAGTTCCAGCGCTCCCGCTACCAAGGGTTCCCCGTCTCCACCGGGAGCCACTCTTCGCCGTGAGGTAAGCCTCGGCGGGCTGACCGCGATCGTGGTCGGTGCGATCATCGGGTCGGGGATCTTCGCACTCGCCGCCACGATGGGATCCGTCGCCGGCCCGGCGGCGATCATCGCGCTCGTGCTCCTCGGCGTTGTGGTGATCCTTCTCGCTCTGCCGTACGCCGAACTCGGCTCGGCGTTCCCGATCACCGGCGGGCCCTATTCGCTCCCCCGTCGCGCCCTCGGCAACTTCGCCGGGTTCATGATGGGGTGGGGCTACTTCCTCTACGCGTTCATCGGCACGGCCGCGATTATTGATGTCTTCGTAGAGTATCTGGGAACGTACGTCCCCGGGCTCACCTACAGCACGACGTTCGGGCTCACGATCTCTTACCTCGGCGTGTTGGTGGCCGTCGTCTTCCTCGTCGTCTTCACTCTGATCAACATCGCCGGGATCAAGTGGGGCTCGGTCTTCGCCGTCGTGACGACCTGGGCGAAGATCATCCCGCTCGTGTTGTTCGGGGTCATCGGCCTTTTGTTCCTGCGCGCCGGGAATTTCACCGCCTTCGGCTTTGCCCCGTTCGGCTGGACCGGGGTCGCGTTCGCCATGGCCCTGACCTTCTTCGCGATGACCGGCTTCGAGTCCGGGACGATCCCCGCCGAAGAGGTCAAGGACGCGAAGCGCAACATTTGGCGGGCGACCGTTTACGGCGTCCTGATCGTCATCGCGATCTATATCCTCGTCGCGGTCGCCTTCATCGGCGGCATCAACTGGAGCGCCGTCGGCATCCCCACGGGGGACTGGAGCGCTACGAGCTCGCTATTGCTGAACAACATCGCGAACGGTTGGGGACTCGTGATCCTGGGCACGGTCGTGGTGGCCGGGGCCTTGATCTCGACGCTCGGAGCGGGCGGTGACTGGGTGTTGCTCCAGGGCCGGATGCCCTACGCGATGGCGAAGGACAACCTGTTCTTCAAGTCCCTCGCCCGGGTGAACCCCCGCTTCGGCACGCCCGCAGTCGCGCTGATCTTCGCGAGCGTGCTCACGGGGGTCTTCCTCGTCGCGCTCCCCAGCTTCCCGCCCGTCGCGCTGCTCGCCTCGATCACCACCTTGATCCCGTACGCCGCGGCATCGCTGGCTCTGGTCGTCCTGCGTCGCAACGAGCCGAACGTCGATCGGCCCTTCCGCCTCCCGGGGGCCTGGGTCTGGGCGCCGGCCGCGTTCGTCGTGGCCACGGTCCTCGTCTACTGGGCGAGCTGGCCCTGGACCCTCTTGGGCGTCCTCCTGATGCTCATGGGAATACCGCTGTACTTCTTGTTTACACAGCCGTCGTTCCGAGCGACGGCGAAGCTGCTGGAGATCGGAGTGGTCACGCTCGCGCTGGTCGTCGTGGGCTTCCTCATGGTCTACGCCTTCCCGGCATCGTCGTTCACGCTCGATGGGATCGCCGGCTGGCCGGTCCTCGGGACGATCCTGATCTTCGTGGGCATCCCTGCGTACTTCCTGACGCTGATGTTCCGGCGGACGACGTTCCGTGAGTCGAAGGCGACCTATTGGATCGCCACCTACGTCGGCGGTATCGCGGTCATCAGCTACCTCGGAAATCCGTTCTTCGTCTACGAGAACTTCCTCGCTCCCCCGACCTGGCCGGTCACGATCCAGCCCATGGGCGTCATCAATACACCTTGGGACCTCGTCGTGCTGGTCCTCTTCGGGATCGCGATGTTCGTCTGGGGGTACCGTTCGGCGCTGCGGCCCGGGGAGGGCCTGCAGCCGGTCTCGGACTCGGCCCCGGTAGCAGTTCCCGGGCCGGTAGCCGCCCTCCCCGTCGAGTCGTCGGCACCACGGACCTCGGGCACGGAGACCCTCCCACCGACCCCGACGGACGGTGCCTAGGGAAGGGAGGATCGCGGCGATGACGAACCGAGCACGAGCCGAGTGGGATCCGCTCCGGGAGGTGCTCATCCACCGACCCGGGATCGAGATGTTCTTCGGGTTGACCGAGCCGTACTCGTTCCTCTACGAGCGGGCCTTCAGCATCGACGAGGCGATCTACGAGCACACGACGCTCGAACACGCGCTCACCGAAGCCGGGGTCGAGGTGCAGCGCCTCAAGCGCTTCGCCGTCGACGTCGAGGCGAAGCATCCGGACTTCCTCGACCGCGTGCGCAACGCGATCCTCGGTATCGTCCACTACACGGGGCCGAAGGCGATGGTCGAGCGGTCGAAACAGGCCCTGCGCCGCAACCTCGATCGCTTCGACGCGGAGACCCTGTTCAACTTCCTGCTGCTGCGCCCGTCGGTCCACCTCGAGCGGCATCCGGGCTACCGGATCGTCCTTCCCGAAGTGCGCTTGGAGGTGCCGCTCGCGAACCTATACTTCATGCGGGACCAGCAGGCGCTCAGCCGCGGCGGGTTCATCCTCGGGCGGATGTCCAAGCCGCAACGGATGAACGAGCCGCTTCTCACGGGCACGCTCCTCAAAGTAGGGGGATGCGACATCGCCGGCGAGGTGCGGGCCCCCGGGACCTTCGAAGGGGGGGACTTCATGCCGATGGGTTCCTTCGCCCTCCTCGGGAACGGGGACCGGACCAATGCGGCCGGCATCCGCCAGATCCTGGCGATGCCGATCGGCTTCGACGAGGTCGGCGTCGTCCACCAACCGAGCCATCCGGCGATCCCGGGCAACGAACTCGACCCAATGATCGACATGCACCTCGATACGTACTTCAACGTCCCCGGCGAGGGACTCGCCGTCGGCTGCACACCGCTCCTGAACGCCGCGCGGGTCGACGTCTACCATCGCCACGGTCGCCGCGGCTTCGTCCGCGAGCCGAAGACCGTGTCGTTGACCGAATACTTGAAGGCGAAACACTTCGACCTAATCCCGATCTCGACGCTCGAGCAGATGAGCTACGCGTCGAACTTCCTTTGCCTCAAGGATCGCCACATCCTCGCGGTCGAGGTCGAACAGGAGATCGACCGGGTGCTAGCGACCCTCGCCCAGAGCGCCCGGGCCGATCCGCGCCGCTACAACGGCTTGCTACGGCTGGCGCGGCGGGAGCGGGCGGAGTTGAGCGAACGGAACGAGTTCTTCCCGCACCTGGCCGCTCTGCGCGACCACGGGGTCGAAGCCACGCCGCTCGGGCTCCGCGAGATCACCGGCGGATACGGGGGCGCCCACTGCATGACGTGCGTCCTCGGGCGATCGAGTTAACGCGGCTCGCATCCTGGCCGTGCGGTTTTCCGACCCTTCCCTCGGGCGAGTTACGGGGCCCCACCGCTCGGGCCGGGGCACGGACGGCCGCTCTCGCGCAGGCGCGGCTCGAATTGAGCCCACCCCCGCCCGATGCGGGTACGCGGCCCTCCTATCCGCCGTGCGGGTCCCGGCACGCTTTATACGAATCGGGGGTCCCGCCCCCTCGCACCGATGCCGTTCCCCGAGGCCGTCCACCGCCTGTTGGACAAGAAGATCTGCATGAACTGCTCGGCCCGGAACCCTCCGAAGGCCGTGCGGTGCCGAAAGTGCGGTTACAAGGGCCTTCGGGTCAAGTCCCGCGAACGCTCGGGGAAGACCCAGTAAGCCCCCCGGTCAAGGGTGCGCCGCGCCGGGCGGTTCCCCGCGTAGCTCGCGCTCGAGTTGCACCCGTTTCGCGACCAGAAAGCGAAGGTTCGCCATCCCGTCCCTCCAGCTCGAGAGCTTCGGCGCCCCCCAGCGTTCCCGGTAATGGATCGGCACTTCGATGGCACGTAGCCCGTGGATGAGCACCTCGATCTTGATCTCTTCGCTCAACTGCATCCCGCTCTGGGTCAGCCGGAGCCGGTCCAGGATCTGCTTGCGAAAGACCCACAGGCCGCTCTGGCTGTCGTGCAGCGCCGCCCCCGGCAATCGCGTGACCCAACGATGGTACAGGAGGCCGGTGGTCAGGTTCAGCACCCGGTTCCCGATGCGATGCTCGGTGGACATCGCGCGGGGCGCGAGGTAGGCAAGGCGGTTCCCGGTGATGAAGTCGAGATGCTCGCGCCGCAGGCGGTGTACGAGCTCGGGGATCGCCTCGACCGGGTAGGTCGCATCGCCGTCGGAGGTCGCGATGACCTCCCCGCTCGCCGCCGCAAAACCCGTGCGATAGGCGCGGCCGTAGCCGCGGCGCGGTTCGGCGATGACGCGGGCGCCGTGCGCGCGGGCCTCTTCCGCGGTTCGGTCGGTGGAGAGCCCGTCGACCACGAGGATCTCCCACTCGATACGGTCGGCGGGCGCGACGTTCCGTTCGTCCGCCGCTACGGCGCTGTGGAAGGTGTCGAGCACGTGGACAATGGAACGCTCCTCGTTGAGCGTGGGGATCACGAGGCTGGCGTGCACACCGGCTCGGGAGCCGTTCTACGTTTAAACTTCTTGACGAGTGCCGGCAGGATGGCCCCGCGTCCCCGAGCCCGTCGCCGGTGGGGGCGCTTCCCGACGACCGCCGACATCGGCATCTGGGCGCGGGGATCGAGCCCCTCGGAACTCTTCGAGGCTCTCGGACTCGGCCTCTTCGCGCTGATCACGGACCTCAGGACGGTACGCGCCCACGCCGAGCGAGCGGTCAGCGCCTCCGGCGATGACCCGGTCTCCCTCGCGGTCGCCTACCTGGGGGAGCTGCTCCTGCTCCAGCAGACGGAGGGGTTCCTCGTGCGCGACATCGAGGTCCGCACGCTCGGCACGCCTCCGACCGCGCTGGTCGCCCGAGTGCGGGGCGAGCCGTTCGATCCCGGACGGCACCCGGCACGCATGGAAGTCAAGGCGATCACTCTGCACGCCGCGCGGGTGGATCTCGGCAACGGCCGGGCGCGGCTGATCGTGGACATCTAGGCCGTCAGGGCATCTGCGCGACGATCGCGGAGAGCGCGGCTCCGGGCCGCGGCAGGCGTCCCGCTTTACCGAGGATCCGTTCCAGGGCGGCGAACGTCACGAGCAGGTCCGGCCAGTCGGCGATCCCCATGTGGCCGATCCGGAAGATCTTCCCCGCGAGCGCGCCCTGTCCGCCCTGCACGAGCACGTTGTACTCGCGTTCGAGGGCTTTGCGAAGCTTCGCGTCGTCCAGTCCGTCCGGGTTCCGGACCGCGGTCACGGTATCGGAGGCATAGCGCGGATCGGGGAACAGCTCGAGCCCGAGCGCTTTCACCGCGTCGCGCGATGCCGTCGCGAGACGGTGGGTCCGCGCCAGCCGACCCTCGAGGCTTTCTTCCTGGAGAACGAGCAGGGCCTCGCGCAGCGCGAGGAACAGCGGGACCGCGGGGGTCCAGGGAGTGTCGTTCTTGTCGAGGGACTTGAGATGCGACGCGAGGTCGAGGTAGAACGTCCCCGGGTGCAGCGCCTTCATCGCGCGCTCGGACAGGTGCACGAGGCTGAGCCCAGCGGGCGCGGCAAGGCCCTTTTGGCTTCCCGCCACGACCGCGTCGATGCCCCAGTCCGAGACCGGGACCGGGATCCCGGCGAGGGCGCTGATCCCGTCCACGAGGAAGAGCGCCCCGGACTTGCGCACCGCGGGAGCGAGCTGCGAGAGGTCGTTCGCGAGCCCCACGCTCGTCTCGTTGTGCACCACGCAGACGGCGTGGACGTCCCCCTTGTCGAGCTCCGCGCGCGCGGCATCGATCGGGATGTGCTGGCCCCAGGGGGCGGTGAGGGTCGTGACGTTCGTAGAGTAGCGGCGCACGATCTCGTCGGTCCGTTCGCCGAAGTTGCCGTTGGTCAGAACGAGGGTGCGTCCCTCCTTCGGGACGAGCCCGGCGTACATCGCCTCGAGCCCCGCGGTGCCGCTGCCGGACAGGATCACGGTCCGTCCGGCGGGACCAAAGAGGATCGGGAGCAACTGCCGGATCTCGGCGACGAGGCCGTGGAAGTAGTCCCCGCGGTGGTTCAGGCTCGGCGTGGACATCGCGCGGAGCACCCGGGGGTGGATGCGCACCGGGCCCGCGATGAGGAAGGTCGCGGTCTCGGGATCGAACGTCACGCGCTTCCTCCGGGAATCGGAACCTGCGCCGTGAGGGCTTCGCCGCGCAGCGCGCGGCGGACCTCGTCCATGACTTGGCGACCGGCGCGTCGCTGCGCCTCGTAGGTCGATGCACCGACGTGCGGCGTCGCGATCACTCTCGGGTGCCCGAGCAACTCCGGGTTCATCGGCGGTTCCACCTCGTAGACATCGAGCGCGGCTCCGGCCAATTGGCCCGAACGAAGCGCGGCGAGGAGCGCGGCCTCGTCCACGAGCGATCCGCGTGCGACATTGATGAGGAAGGAACCGCGCTTCATCCGGGCGAGAGCCGCCGTGTTGATGAGGTGTCGGTTCTCGGGCGTCGCGGCCGCATGAAGGCTCACGAGGTCCGACTGCCCGAAGAGCTCGTCGAGCGCCACGAGCGACGTCCCGTCCTCGGTCCGAGGCACGTACGGGTCGTAGGCGAGCGCGTGCACATCGAACGGTGCGAGCCGGCGCGCGACCTCGCGGGCGATCCGGCCGTACCCTACGAAACCCACCGTCCGGCCGGCGAGCTCTCCTCCGCGCGTTCCCCGTTCCCAGCGCCCCGCCTTGGTGCCGGCGACCGAAGGCCAGAGTTCCCGCACGAGCATCAGGGCGAGAGCGACCGTGAGCTCCGCGACACTGGTCGTGGCGGCCACCGGAGCGTTCACGACCCGGATCTTCCGCGCGGCCGCCGCCGCCAGATCGATGTTGTCCACGCCGACCCCGGCGCGGGCAATGAGCGCGAGGTGCGGAGCGTGCGCGATCAATTCCGCCGTGACCTTCGTACGGCTGCGCACGACCAGCGCCCACGCGTCCGAGAGGGCCGCGTTCAACGCGGACGCGCCGGAGGAGGCATCGATAACCCGGCACTCCTCGTCCTTGAGCAGGTCGAGAGCCCCGGGGTCGATCGGATCTGCGATGACGATCGTGCGGTGCGCGTCGGACACATCCGAGCGACGGGACGACGGACGAAAAGCGCTTGCGGTGGGACGCGCGCCCTAACGCGTCTTCGGTACCGCGGTGTGCTCGAGCGCCGAGCGCACGATATCGATGCCGCGCGTCCCCCGGATCCAGGGTTCGGGCAGGACGGTGATCCGATGGGCGAGCGCGGGGCCGGCGATCGCTTTGACGTCGTCCGGCAGCACGAAGTCCCGGCCGTCGACCAGGGCGTGCGCGCGCGCGGCGCGGGCCAACCCGAGCGAGCCGCGCGGGGAGGCGCCGACCTCCGCACGGGGATCGGTCCGAGTCGCACGCACGAGGTCCACGAGATATCCTTCGACCGAGGCGTCGAGCTCGACCTCCTCGACGGCGCGCTGCATTCGGAGGAACTCTCCGGGGGCGAGAACTGTAGGGACCGGGGCCGCGTCCTGCTTACGCTCGGCGCGGCGTCGCAGGATCTCCCGCTCTTCTTTTGGCGTGGGGTACCCGACGCTCACCCGGAGCAAGAACCGGTCGATCTGGGCTTCGGGAAGTGGGTAGGTTCCCTCCAGTTCAAGGGGATTCTGCGTCGCGAGGACGAGGAACGGGCGCTCGAGCGGATGCGTCGTCCGCTCGCTGGTCACCTGATACTCCTGCATCGCCTCGAGCAGCGCGGACTGGACTTTCGGCGGGGCGCGGTTGATCTCGTCGGCGAGGAGGATGTTCGCGAAGACGGGACCGGGACGAAAGACGAAGGTCCCGTGGGCTACGTCGAAGATCTCCGTGCCGAGGATATCGTGCGGGAGGAGGTCGCTGGTGAATTGGATCCTCTGGAAGGACAGTCCCAGCGCCGCGGCGAACGACTTCGCGATGAGTGTCTTTCCGAGTCCGGGAAGGTCCTCGAGGAGGAGGTGCCCGTCGGCGAGGATCCCGATGAGGATCTGGTCGACTGCCTCGTCCCGCCCCACGACCGCCGTGTGGACTGCCGCGCGCACCTTTGGGATCGCTTCCGAGCTCGGAGCCCCCGCCCCCGCGGCCATCACGCCGCGAGCGGGCGTCGCTATTTGGGCGCTCGCCCGCGCCGTATCCCCCGACCGTAACGTTTCCGCGTCACGGCAAGGCCCACGCCCTCTCGGCGGTCTGACCCCGGCCGGGGACTGTCGGACCCCGGGGTTGTCCTCACGTCATTCCGGCGGACGACCCGTCCGCATGCGGTCGAGAGGGACCCTTCGACGGGACCCGGACGCGCCCTTCGGCGCGACACCTCCCCATCGAGAGGCGTTCCTATAGGATTGACGCCACCCTCTCGCGCGCCGGATGGAGGTGCGCGAGGACGATCGCCACGAGCGCGAGCGCGGCCACGAGGAGGAGCGCGGCGATCCCGACCCGCAGCTCGCCCGGCGGAATCAGCAGTCCCGCGACGAGCGCGATCGCGACCCCCACGGCGGGCAGCGGGAGCGCGATCGCG
>JAKAYT010000033.1 GCA_021826685.1 Thermoplasmata archaeon | reverse complement strand
GCCTACGAGAACTTCGAATGCTACCGAATCACGGGCGCTGCCTCGCCCTACAGCCAGGCCGTCCGCGGGATGCTGGCCGGCTACTTTAGCGGTGTCCTGGGGACGCCGGTCTCCTGTCAGGAGACCAAGTGCATCGCGAAGGGTGACGAGGCGTGCGTCTTTCATATCGAGCGTAGCACGACCGCTGCGGAACAGGCGGCGGTGCTCCCCGGGTAACCTTCGAATACGGCACCCGGAGGAGGTTCCCTGGACGGGCGCCGACTCTCCCCGGGCACGTGACGCGCATGGTGAACGTGCCGGGCGTACTCGGAACCGCGGGCCACGTTCGAACACGGTACGGCACCCGCGCCTTTCGTATCGAGCGCGGCGAGCCCGAGCTCGCACGCCGCGTTCACGAACCCACGGAGGGCTCGGTCCGGAATCATCGTCGGCGGCCCCACCGGGGTCGCGAGGGGCCGGAGAGCACGGAGGGGGGCGACCGGCTCGGCTTCGGCGCGCGGAGAGTGGCAACCCGTAAGTGGTCATGCCGGCTCGGTCTTGTCGTGGAGATCGACGGTTGCCCACTACCAGAAGACCGGATGTACGACATGGACAATCGTGTCTGGGCCCGGCGGTCCGAAGCGGACGGTACGTGGACTATCGGCCTCCTGGCACCGTTCATGGCGTTCATCGGGCCGGTCACCCGGGTCACGTTCCGGCCCCTTACGCCGACCATCGAACGCGGCCGGTCGCTCGGAATGGTGGAGACGGTTCGGTTTACGGGCCCGGTGAGGACCCCGGTCGCCGGGGACTGGGTGTCGCAGAACCCCGATCTCGTGACGCACCCGCGCTGGTTGAACGACGATCCGTACGGCAAGGGTTGGTTCGCGAGGGTGCGCCCCCCGCCCGGGGCGGCCCCGCCCCCGGGCCTCGAGACCGCCGAAGCGGTGCGCGCGCGCGTCGCGCAATGGATTGCGCACGATCGAATCCGCTGCTGGCCCCAGACCCCGGACGTTCAGATGTTCGAGATCGGCGTGGAGTGCTCGGCGATCCTGACGCAGCTCAATGACGAACTGGCCCGGCGTCCGGCCGGCACCGCGGTGATGCTCGTGACCGACGACCCCACGAGCCCGATCGAGATGCAACGATGGTCCGACCAGACCGGCCACGCGGTGCTCGCCACCCGCCGGGACGAGGCGCTGTACACGTTTCTCGTCCGGAAGGAGGAGCACCCCGTGCCTCGGATGCCCCGAAGGGATTGAGGTCGGGGTGGCCCCGCTTAGGGCTTTTCGATCGGGGTCCGCACGAGGTTCCCCCACTCCGTCCAGGATCCATCGTAGTTCCGTACCTTCTCGTGGCCCAGTAGGTAGGTGAGGACGAACCACGTCACGCTCGAGCGCTCCCCGATCCGGCAGTAGGTGATCGTGGGGGTCCCCGCGGTGACGCCCTTGCCCCCGTAGATCGCCTCGAGCTCCTCCCGGGACTTGAACGTCCCGTCGTCGTTGACGGCGGAGGCCCACGGGATGTTCTTCGCGCCAGGGATGTGGCCCCCGCGCTGCGCGTGCTCCGTCGGGTACTCGGGCGGGGCGGTGATCTCGCCCGAGAACTCCTTGGGCCCACGGACATCGACCAGTACCGTTTTCCCGGCTTGGACGTGCCGGAGCTCCTTGCGCACGTCGTCCAAGTAGGCGCGAAGGTGTTCGTTCGGGTTTCCCGCCGTGATACGCCCGGCCGGATAGCTCGGAACCTCCTTCGTGAGCGGTCGATCCTCGGCGATCCACTTCTTGCGACCACCGTTGATCAGCTTCACGTTCTTGATCCCGTAGTACTGCAAGACCCAGAACGCGAACGACGCGAACCAGTTGTTGAAGTCCCCGTACAGAAGGATGGTCGTGTCTTCGTGGATCCCGGCCTTGCGAAGGAGGGCCGTGAGCGCGTCTTTCGACACGATGTCCCGGGAGAGGGGGTCGTTGATGTCCTTGCGCCAGTCCATCAGGACGGATCCGGGAATATGTCCCTGGTCGTAGTTCGCCGCGGGGTCGTAGTCGACCTCGGCGATCCGAACGTTCGCATCCTTGGCGTGCTTCTCGGCCCAGTCGGTGTCGACCAAGACTTCGGGATGGGCGTACTCGCTCATGGTTCTCCGGTCAGCCTTAGATGAGCGCCTAATAGGTTCGTCGGACCCCACAGCGCCAGCCATCTTATGCAAATTGAGCGCATGAGGCGCAATCGCAACGCGACGGGCCACGACGCCCACGACCGGTCGTGACGGCCCATCAATACAAGATAACACGATTCTTCGCCATACCGAAGTTCTTAACTTTCCCGAGTTCCTCGCACTATCGATGCCCGACGTCGTCCTCCCCCGTCTCCATTGCTACCGGTGCACCTACGAGTGGATTCCGAGGAAGACCCGGGTCCCCGCATGCCCGAGGTGCCGGTCGAGGCTCTACGCAGTTCCGAAGATTCGCCCGGTGAAGCTCGGGAAGGGGCTCGGCATCGAAGAGATCATCACGCCCCGCCGGGATGAGATTCGGAGGCTGGCCCGGAAGTTCGGGGTGCGACGGCTCCGCGTCTTCGGCTCGGTCCGCCGCCGAGAGGCCCGTCCCGACAGCGACGTGGACCTCCTCGTGGAGTGGAAACGAGAGCACCCGCCGGTGGCGTTCCTCGACCTCCCCCTCGCGCTGGAAGATCTGCTGGGCCGGAAGGCAGATGTCGTGACTCTCGAGGCGCTGCATTGGTCGATTCGCCCCAAGGTGGAGGCGGAGGCGGTCCCTCTGTGACTGCGGAGAACAAGGTCCGCCTCGCCCGAATGATCGAAAACGGCGAAGATGTGTTGGCATACGCTCGGGAGGGACGCAAGGCGTTCCTCACCGACCAGAAGCTTCAGGATGCGGTCATGTGGAGACTCTCGAACTTCACCGAGGAAGCCGATAAGCTGTGGAGAGGCCTCGCCCGCGACAATCCGCGTATCGATTGGCGCGAGTTGAGCCGGTTACGTCAGGACTACCATCACGGCTACGCCTCGATTCGCCCGGACGATGTGTGGGAGTTCATCACGCGGAGGCTCCCCTTGCTCGTGTCCCAGCTGCGGCAGGCACGGGTGAAACCGGGGTTCCCCCGAGAGCGAGGGGCGGTTTCTGACGGAGACGGCTCGGTCTGAAGCCCCCCGCCGAGATAGCAACACTCCGGCCCCCCGCAGTCCGCTCGGGGCCTTCATCGGGTCCTCGGGTTCAGGTGGGGGAGGAACAGGTTCCTCGGACCCCACGTCTCTGGCCAACTTGTGCGGTTTCCGCCCATTCGGCCCAATCACGGTGCGGTGGGCGATGCCGATCTCGGCCGTGGGGACCGCGCACACCCTTCCCGGTCACGGGGAAGAGCCGGAGTGACCGTCAGGTGGCTCACAGCGAGTACGGTGCTTCGGCTACCCGTGCCGTCCTCGTTTGGGTAGCGCGGCGTCCGAAACCTCGATCGTCTCCGGGTCGAAGCCGAGCCGGGCGAGCTCGTCCCGGATCCGGGCGCGGTGGTCCCCCTGCAGGTAGACCTCCCCGTCCACGACGCTACCTCCCGTGGCCAGCCGGTTCTTGAGCGCGCGCGTCGTTTCCTCCAGATCGACGCCCGGAGGGAATCCCGAGATCACCGTCGCCGGTTTGTTGTATCTTCGGGGCTCCGCCCGTACGCGGATACGCGCGGTCTCTCGGTCGAGGGCGCTCAAAATCTCGTCAAACTCGTCCGGACACATCGTTGCAGGTTTCCTACGGTCCTCCCTCGCGTAGAGAGAGGAATGGAACAAGGACCGAAGCTGCCGCGGGCCGGCCGGTACCGAAGGAAACCGAGGAAGGACCGGGTTCGATGCTCGCAGCCACCAAAGGTCCTAGGTCGACGGAGGGTTTGAACGTTTGCTCGCGGGTCGTCGGGTCGGGAGCCCGATAATTGTTTCCCGACGGGGCAGGCCGGCGGGCGCCGGCGGGCCCGCAGAAGCCCCCGGGGCCGTTGGGCCGCACCCGCGGTGTCTCGTTGCGAGAGGCCCCGCCCGCTCATTTCGGCCTCCGTGGTCCGCAGCGGGAGCGGGTCGGCCCAACGGGGTTCGGACCCGTGATCGGCCCAAACCGCGCGGGGTCCGGCCCCCGCCAACGGCAGCCGGGAGCCGAGGGAGCGTCAGTCGGTCCGCCACCGGTAGAGCCGTAGGGCGATCCAGATCCCCACCGCCGCGCTGAAGAGGAGGAGCCCGGCGTAGACGACCATGTTCGTAACCGGCTGCGGAGTGATCCCGAGAGCTCCCTGGACCAGGAGAGCCGCATAGGTCGTGGGCACGAAGTGCGCTACGTCCTGCCAGACCGAGGGGAGGATCGCGATGGGGTAGTAGAGCGGAGCGAGCATGCCGAGGACGGTGAACGTGAGGTTGCCGACGGGGTAGATCGCCCGCTGGGTCTTGATGCGGCTCGAGATGCCGATCCCAATCGCGCTGAACAGCACCCACAGCACGAACAGGCTCCCGACGAGCACGAGGAGCGGGTACACCCCGAACACGGCTCCGTCCTGGGTAACCTGCCAAGCTAGGAGCGTCCCGAGGATCGCGAGGGCGGGGATCATCGCGATCAGGTTCGAGAACGCGATCCCGAAGAGGTAGCGAAGGCGCCCGAGCGGGCTCGCGACGAAGAGGTCCTGGAGCGAGCACTCGATCCGCCAGACGGCGCTGTCACCGAGCGTCCACGAGCCGATGTTCTGCATCGTGAAGAGCATCGCGCCGGCGATCTCGAGCGCGAAGTACTGCGGTCCGATGAGGCGCAGGAAGAACAGAAACATGAACGGCAACAGGATGGGCGCGATCGCGACCGCCGGGTTCCGACCGATCCATCTCCAGCCGACGATCGCGAACGCCGGCAGGGCGTGGCCCCGGCGGCGGCTCGCCTCCTCCACGATGTCGACGGCACGGCTCGCCATGCGCTAACCCTCCCGGACCGTGCGACGGGCCCAGTAGATCGCGAACCCGAAGAGCGCGGTCGTCTCGGCCACCAGGGCGATGGCCGCAAAGAGGATCCGCGAGGTCACCACCGGGATCGCGCCGATCGCCGCCTGCATCAGGCTCGCGGCCGCACTCGGCGGGAGAAGGAGCGCGATCGGCTGAAGGCCGGCCGGAAATGCCGTCAACGGGTAGAACACCGGGAAGACCACCCCGAACGTCGTGAAGAAGAGGCTCGCGTAGGCCCAGATCGCCCGGTTGTCCCGGAAGAATGTCGAGAAGGTGTATCCGATCGACGCGCTCGAGATCCACACGCACAAGCACAGCGCGAGGAGCAGGGCGACCTCGGGCAACGTGAAGCGTACGACGATCTCCGCGAGGATCCCCATCACGATGACCGGCGTGATGTAGACGAAGAGGATCCCGCCGGCCATCCCGAGGAAGTACCCCTCTGGCGAGAGCGGGCTCGCGAGGTAGAGGTCGTTCGCCTTGTGGTCGATCCGGATGTAGGCGGCCTCGTTCAGGAGGCGCTGGCCCATCGTGAACATCGAAAAGATCAGCGCGCCGACGAAGGCGATGCCGAGCAGCGAGGGGTCTAGGATCCAGACGAAGACGAGCACGACCCCTTGGATGACCATGCTCGTGGCCATCGCGGTGAGCTCGTTCGCCTGGACCAGGACCTCCGTCCAGAAAAACGCCGGTAGTCCTCGGAACGCCCGCGAGCGCGCGGGGGCCGTGCCTTCAGTTGTCGTCCTCATTGATCGATCGGCCGACGAACCTCAGGAACGCCTCTTCGAGCGTGACGGGGCCCACGGTGGCGGTGAGCTGTTCCCGGACGGCGACCGCCATCAGCTCCCCGAGCTTTTCGGGAGAGACGATCACGGTGCAGGAGCTCCCGTCGACCACGCACTCGCCGAACGACTCGAAGAGCGGACGACGCTCCGCTCCCTTCGCGAGCGTGACTTTGAGGGTCCCCCCGACCGACGCCTTGAGCTCCTCGGCCGTCCCCTTCACAAGGACCCGGCCCCGGTCGATGATGTAGAGGCGGTCGCTGAGCGCTTCGGCTTCGTCGAGGTAGTGGGTGGTCAGGAGCATCGTCGATCCGCGGCGCGTGAGTTCGCGCAGCGCATCCCACACGGCCCGTCGCGCGAAGGGATCCATCCCGATCGTCGGTTCGTCCAGGAAGAGGAGCGGGGCCTCGGTCGCGATCACGGTCGCGACCATCGTTCGCTGACGCTGTCCGCCGGAAAGGGTGATCGCGAGACGGTCCTGGATATCGGTGAGCCCCATCTTCTCGAGCGCCTCCGCGGTCCGCGCCTTCCCGACCTCGCGCGAGAAGCCGCGGGCGCGCAGGTAGGTGTATACCTGTTCGTAGGGGGTCAGGTGGAAGAACGGCTTCCCTTCCTGCGGAACGACCGCGATTAACGGCCGGGCGAGCTCCGGGTCCCGGTCCGCGTCATGGCCGAAAATCTCGATCGTGCCGGAGGTCGGGCGCAGGAGCGTGCTCGCGATCCTCAGGAACGTGGTCTTGCCGGCCCCGTTCCGACCTAGGAGGGCGACGCGCTCGCCGCGGTGCACCTCCAGGGAGACGCCGGCGAGGGCCGTCGTCGGCGGCGCCCCGCGGGACTGGTAGACCTTCCGAAGGTCGTGGCTGCGAAGAGGCTCCGCGCTCATGGGAGGAGCGCGGCACGCCGAGCGCGATACTTAGGGACGGCGCTGGACAAACCTAACCAATCCCCGCGGTGGGTCCGTCGCCGCGCGTGGCGGCTCCTTACGGAGCGAACGTGCGGTTCTACCCTACCCACAACCGCAGCCGCCGCCGTTGGCCGAGTTCGATCCGCAAGAGGTGCAGCCGCCGGCCATTCCCGCCTCGTCGGGAACGGGAAGGGTCGGGTTGGTGATCTTGAACCCCGACTCGTGGATGTCCTCCACGTAGTCGATGACGGCCCCGTTGACGAGCGGTACGCTGGACGGGTCGACGATGACCTGGAGCCCGTCGACGTTCACGATCTCGTCGTCGGGTCGGGGCTTAGCGAACGCCATCCCGAAGGAGGCCGCGGCCGGACCCGCGCCGCATCCGCACCCACTCCCGCAGCTCCCGCCCCCGGGCTGGGCATAGACGCGGACCCCGATGCCGGGTTTCTGCCCGGCCATCAACTGCTTGACCTGCTGGGCGGCGGCCGGCTTGACCTCGATAGCGAACATGGTAGCTCTCCGAGAGAAACGAGGACGACTGGGACTTAAGGGCTTCGTGACGTAGGCAGCGACATTCGCCGGCGGGCCAGTCTCGTGCGTCGCCGTGTCAGGGGCTCCCCCCTCGGTGGTCCCGGCGGCCCCGCGATCCGACGGAACGTGGCCCAGCCGGCGGGAATGAGGTGGGCTCGCCCCGGCCCTCGGCGGATCGGTAACCTTGGGGTCGGCGCCGTGGTTCATACATCCCCGAATAAAGGCGGAAACGCTCCGTCCATCGGTGGAGGAGTTCGCCGGAACCGTGGCCCTCTCAACGGATTCCGTTCCCAGGTCCTCATCGGCCGACGTGGCCTGGGACCGACCCCCGGATGGCCTCTCCCTGACCATCCTGGAGTTCAGCCTGTCCACTGCCTCTTTAGACGAGCTGGAAGCCGTCACGAAGGCGGCCAGCCCCGACCGGCTCACCGCCCTTTGGAATGACCACCCCGAGCTCAAGGAGCTCGCGCTGGTGCGGACGTGCCACCGCGTGGAGTGCGTCGTGCTTCACCATGCGCCCATCGCTTCGTTCCGGGCATCCCTCCCGGGCCGCGCCGACGCGTGGAGGGAGTGGACCGGTACGGAGGCCGTACATCACCTGTATCGCGTGGCCGCTGGGCTCGAGTCGCTCGCGTGGGGCGAGCGGGAGGTCCGCGAACAGATTCGCGCCGCCGGACACCGGATCCGTACCCGTCACCCCCGCAGCGTCCTCGGGGATCTCTTTCGTTCGGCGATCGACGCTACGGACCACTGGGAGGGACCCGCCCCCTCCCGGCGATCGATCGCCTCGATCGCGGCGACCACGCTGCTGGAGGAGATCGCCCGACCGTTCCCCCGTGTCCTCGTCGTGGGATCCGGAACCGTAGGGTCCCAGGTCGTAGAGGCGCTCGGTCCGTACGCGCGCACCACCATCCTCTATCGCCACAAGCCGCCGTCCGATGACTTCCTCCGGGCGAACGGCGCACGGGCGGCATCGATCGACGCGATCGCGGCGGAACTGCCGTTGTGCGATGGGGTCGTCGCGGCCGCGAAAGCGGGGGAGAGGATCCTGCGTCCGATCGACCTCATCGGACGCGATCGGGGGATCGTCCTCGTAGATCTCGGGGTGCCGCGGAACATCGACCCCCGCGTGGCCGAACTCCCCGGCATCCGACTGGTCGACCTTGCCGAACTGCATTTGCGTCATCCCCCTCCGGCCGACTCCGCGGCCCTCGACCGCGTCGCTCGGGCCCGAGCCCTCGAGCGCTCCGAGCAGCTCTCGAAGGAACTCGGCTCTCCGGACGTCGACGCGCTGATGCGGGCCATCGACTCCATCCGTCGCGAGGAGCTCCAACGTGCGCAGCCGTACTTCGGGCGGCTCACCGTGTCGCAGCGGGAAGCGATCGACCATTTCTCCCAGCGCTTGGTCCGACAGATGTTGCGGACCCCGCTCGATGAGCTGCGACGCCTCCCCCCCGGACCGGAGCGTGAGCGGTGGCTCGCGATGACGGCCCGGATCCTCGGGCCCGCCAGCGGACCGTGAGTCGGGCCTACCGCCTCGGTACTCGGTCGAGCCCGTTGGCCCGGGCGCAGGCGGACCTCGTCGTGCGACGTTTGAGGAGAACCCACCGCGAACTGTCCTTCGAAATCGTACCGATGACCACGGCCGGCGATCGACGAGCCGCCGCCGCGGATTTCACCGGGACGATCGAGCGGGCGCTCCGCGCCCGACAGATCGACCTGGCGGTCCATTCCACCAAGGACCTCCCTGCCCGGGATACCCCGGGACTCGTGATCGCGGCGTACCCTCGTCGGGCGGACCCCGGGGAGTGCGTCGTGGCCCGTCGTTGGCCCCTGCCCTCGGGCGCCCGCGTGGGGTCGAGCAGCGTACGCCGGCGCGCCCAGCTGCGGCGTTGGAGGCCCGATCTACGGATCTGGGAGATCCACGGGAACGTCGGAACTCGATTGGAGCGCGTCTGTTCGAAGACGGTCGACGCCGTGGTTCTCGCCCGGGCGGGACTCGAACGCCTTCACGAGACCGCACGGGTCACCGCCCGTCTTCCGTTGGCCCACTTTCTTCCGTCGCCCGGGCAGGGAGCCTTGGCGGTGCAGACCCGACGGGAGGAGCGGTCCCTACGAAGAGCGCTCCGCGCGATCGACGATAGGACGACCCGAGCCGCCGTAGAATCCGAACGGGCGGTGGCGGAGATGCTCGGCGCGAACTGCAACGTGCCGCTGGGATCGCTCGGAGAGGTTCGCGGGGGCCGGTTATCTCTCCGTGCCGAGGTGCTCTCCGCGGACGGTCGGAGGACGATCACGGCCGAGGCAATCGGAAATCCCCGCTCCCCGCGATCGGTGGCTCGCCGCGTTGTGGCCGACCTGAATCGGGGCGGAGCGCAGACCCTCCTCGCGCCGTATCGGTAGCGGCATGGTAGCCTCCCCGCGCGCGACGCTCGTACTCGTCAGTGCGCCGGACGCTCTCCCGGGACTGGACGAGGGGTTTCGCGCAATCGGGGTGCGACTCGTGCGGATCCCGGTCCTCGACTTCCTGCCGCGCCCCGTGTCCCTGTTGCGCGGCGCGCTCACGGAGTTCGGGACGTTCGACACCCTGGTCGTCACGAGCTCCGAGGTCGTGACGACGTTCGTTCGTCCCCTCTCTCGGCTCATTCACGCCCAAGGTCCCTCGCTCGAGATATGGGCCGCGGGCCCGACAACGGCGCGGGCTCTTCGAGACCGCGGCTTCCTCCGAGTGCATCAAGCCGCCGGGTTGGGTGCGCTTCCCATCGTGGAAGCGCTGCGCCGATCCCGACCGCGATCGGTCGTCTACCCGCGCAGCGACCGAGCCGGCCCCGGCGTGGCCCGGACGCTCCGAAGGCGGGGCGACCGAGTGCTGGACCTCGTGAGCTATTCCGTGCGCCCCCGGACCCGACTGACCCCCCGGGAAGTGCGCGCGCTCGCCGACTCGGACGCTTGGATCATGACCAGCCCTTCGGCCATATCGGCCCTCCGCTCGGCGTTGGGAAACGTCGGTCTCCGCTCGATGAGTCGGGCGGTCCAAGTGTGGGTCCTGGGCGAACGGACCCGGCGCGCGGCGCGCGGCCATGGGATTCACCGAGCCCGGAGCATCGGGGGAGTAACGACACAAGAGATAACCTACTACGTTTCTCGATGGTTCGAACATGGAGCCGACGAGCGCCGACGCCTCCGCGCGTCGGCATCGACCGCGTCGACTTCGACGGCGCGCCGCCGTACGGGACCTCGTCGCTCCGCCCACGCTCCCGGCCCGTAACCTCGTTTACCCGGTGTTCGTCGGGCCAGGGGATGGCCCCGCCGTGCCGATCGCCGCGATGCCCGGGATCGAGCGGGTCTCGGCCGGACGCACCGTGGCGTTCGCACGAGCCTTGCGCGGCGAGGGGATCCGAGCGGTCATGCTCTTCGGGATCCCAAGGTCGAAGGACGCGCGAGGGTCGGAGGCGGACGCCGACGATAGCGCGGTCGCTCTCGCGATCCGAGCGTTCCGCGAAGCCGCTCCGGATATCGTCGTCCTCACGGACGTGTGCCTGTGCGCCTACACCGACCACGGCCACTGCGGAGTCCTTAGGGGCGACGAGGTCGATAACGACGCGACACTCGATCGGCTCGGGTCCATCGCGGTCGCCCACGCGCGAGCCGGTGCGGAATTCGTGGGCCCCAGCTCCATGATGGACCACCAGGTGGGAGCCGTCCGGGACGCGCTGGACCGAGCGGGATTCTCGAACGTCGGGATCCTGGCCTACAGCGCCAAGCTGGCCTCCGCGTTCTACGGCCCGTTCCGGGAGGCGGAGGACTCTGCGCCGTCGTTCGGCGATCGTGCCGGCTACCAGATCGACCCCCGTCGCGCGGGCGATGCGCTCGCCGCATTCGCGCGGGATGCGCGGGAGGGCGCGGACATCCTCATGGTGAAGCCGGCGATGCCGGCGCTCGATCTGCTCGCCCGCGCCCGCGAGCGCTTCGATCTGCCGCTCGCGGCATACCAGGTCAGCGGCGAGTACTCGATGATCCGCGCCGCCGCGTCGCGGGGCTGGCTGGACGAGCCCGCGGCGATCTCGGAGTCGATCGAAGCGATCCACCGGGCGGGAGCGGACCTCGTGCTGACGTACTTCGCCCGACAGATCGCGGCCGGGGCGGGGGCGAAGTGATGTCCGGCACCCGATCGCCGGCGAAGGAGCCCGAGGACGAGGGGCCACGCGAGTTCGTGAAGTACAGCTTCTATCAGCTCCAGCCCGAGTGGCGGCGGCTCCCGGCCGAGGAGCGGCGGACCGGCCGCGAGCGGCTCTCGGCGTTGCTCGACGCGCCAGCGCCCGGTCTGATCCTTCGCACGTACTCCACCGTCGGGACGCGGGGCGACGCCGACTTCGCGCTGTGGATGATCGCTCCGG
>JAKAYT010000032.1 GCA_021826685.1 Thermoplasmata archaeon | reverse complement strand
GACGATGCCGGTCGGAGGAACCTCTACCGGGGTCGCCCGACGCGACGCGCAGCGGGGGCACGGGCCCGGCGTAGGGAGGTAGAGCAGCTCGCATCCCTCGCATCGACTGAGCACGAGAGGGGGGGCGTTCATGACGGCGCGCTCCCTTGCCCGAGGATCGTAACGAAGTTGTGGGAGGCCAGCCCCCCGATCGACTGCGCGAGGCCCAGCCGGACCGGCCGGTCCAGTTGGTGCGATCCCGCCTCGCGACGGATCTGGGACGCTACCTCGGCGATCTCCACGAGCCCCGAGGCTCCGACCGGGTGGCCCCGACCGAGTACTCCTCCCGAGGGGTTGATGGAAATCGGGCCGCTCGGAGTTCCCTTTCCTCCTTCGAACCACTGCGCCGCGGTCCCCTCGTCCGCCAGACCGAGGTCCTCCAGGTCGATCAGCGCGAACGGAGCGAAGGCATCGTGAATCTCGGCGACCTCCAGCTCCTTCGGCGTCACGTGAGCCATTTCATAGGCTCGCGTCGCGGCGGTCCGCGTCGCTATGAAGCGAGTGAGGGCCGGGCGGTCCACGACCCGAAACGCATCGAGCCCCTGGCCCATCCCACGCACGACGGCGCCGTCGTCGCCGCGTTCGAGGGCGAGCGCTACGGCCCCGTCGCTGATCGCCGCGCAGTGCAGCAGGCGAAGCGGGGAGGCAATGACCCGACTTCGAGCCACTTCTTCCTCCGTGACCGGCTTCGTGAACTGGGCGGCGGCGTTGCGCGCTGCCTGAGCGCGCATGTGAACACTTACGCGATCGAATGCAGCGAGGGGGACGTGGTAGTGCGACGCGTATAGCTGGGCGATAATCGCCGCAAGTGCCGGCATTGTAGCGCCGACGGCGACCTCCTCGGGCGCGAGGGCGCGGCTTAGGGCCCGCGCGACGACGGGGGTCGGCGCACCGGTCATTTTCTCGTAGGCGACCACCAAGGCGCGATCGGATCGCCCCGAGGCGACCGCGGCGGCGCCCGCGTGAAAGGCCGCTGCACCGGTCGCGGAAGCGGCCTCGACCCTCAGGCCGGCCGCCGTCTCTAGACCTAGGCGGGACGCGAGGCGTGGAACAGGGCTCGCCCGCTCCTCGAGAACCTCCCCGAGCATGTTTCCGACGACGAGCAGATCGATCGGCTTGCGCCCCACGTCTTCCATCGCCCGCAACCCGGCTTCCGTGGCAAGCTCCACACCGGACTCGGTCCGACGGCCGAACCGACCGATGCCGATGCCCGCAATCCGAACGCTCATGGGCCCGTCACCGGGGGTTCCGCAAGGAACCGGAACGTCTGAAGGAATTGCGAAAGCGGCATGCCGTTTTGCCATCGCAGGATCGCGTTTCCTTCCCGGGTGGTCTCGATTGGGGGCAGGCGCCGTCCCAGGACTCCCATCATCCCCCCCGAGCTTGTTCGCGTGGCGCCGAAAAGGCGCCAGGGCTCTTCCGATCGCTGGCCCACGCGTCGGTACGCATAGAGGACCATCAGCCCCACGCGGTCCACGGCGGCCCGGTGGGCCACGAGCTGATCCGCGGCCCGCCCGCTGCTGGAGGAGAAGCGGATGACCGGCTCCTGCGATGCCTTCACTTCGAGCGGGAACGCGAACTCTCGGCGGAGTGCCACGAGGTCGAATCCGAGGGATCCCGCGGCGCGGATGACGAGGAACGGACGTTCGATGATGCGCTCGAACTCCACGCGCTCCGCGGGCGGCAGCGACCGCCCGTAGGCGCGTATTCGGTCGGGGTCCCCCTGGAAGAGGTCCTTGAGCTCGCGCTCGTAGGCCGACGCGCCGCGCCGCACGGCTCCCTCAGCGCGCGAACGCGGTATTAACAACTCAGGTCTCGTGGAAGTGCTGTGGCGGACCAATCTGCGGTCGAGCTCTCCGACGCCGACCTCGCGGTCGCCCGCCGGCTCACGGAAGTTATCGCCGACGCCGACCGGCGCCGCCGTATCCGGGGGAGCGCGACCGGGCCCGCGCGCTTCCGCCTTTCCGAGCTGAGAGGCCGCCTTTTGCGCGACCGGGTCTTCGAGGACCCGGTACGCCTGCTCGCCCGCCTTCGCCGTCGCGGGCTCCTTACCGAGGTTACCGAGGGTCGCACGGACAAGACCTACCTCGTCGCCTATCCCGAGGAGCTCCGGACGATGCTTATCGGGGAGCTTGCGCGCAGCGAAGCCGTCGAACCGGTGGGTCTCCCATCGCTACCGGATGAGTCGTCCGAGATCCATGCGATGGATTCGGAGTTCGTCCAGACCCTCCGAGAAGTGCTCGACCGGCGCCTCGAGGATACCCTGGAGTTCGGGCGGACGTTCGACGTGCGGGTCCTGGCCGAATACTTGCGCGGACTTTTCGGAGAGGAGCTTTACTTTGACTCGCTGGTCTCCCTCCTGCAGCAGTACGCCCTCGCCGACGTGCCTCTCCTCGCCCCGACCGGTCGCGCGACCGGGTCCACGGGCTTCCATCTCGCGCTCTTCGGGCCCCCCGGCACGGGAAAGACCTTCGCGATCGACGATATGGTCCGAGGGAACCCGCGCCAGGCGGTGCCTCCCCACGGGCTCCCGGGCCGGAACCGGTACTGCGGCGGGATTACCCCGGCCCAGTTCCTCCGGGTCGGCTCGTTCTACACGGGCCGGACGTTCAACTTCATTGTACCCGAGTTCAACGACTGGTTCCGTTACCGCGGAATGGTCGAGCCGCTCAAGCTGGTGATGGAGCAGCGCGAGGTGAAGTGGGAGACGACGTTCGGCACGATCGGGCCGTACACGTTTCGCTCTTTCTTCTCCGTGAACTACAATGTCCGCACCTCGGGGACGGACGATTACTGGACGACGATCGCCGATCCCAACTTCGCGGCCCTCGAGGACCGCATGCTGCTCCGGTTCCACCCGATGACGAAAGCGCGGTTCCGAGCCGTCGAGGAAAGCGCCGAACGCCTCGACCTGGGAGAACTCGACTTCTCGCTCGCCGCGCGGATCCGGGACCACCTCACGCTCGTGCACGCGATCCAGCTCGGCCATCCGCTCGTCGCGGGCCGGTTTCGGCCTCGACCGGTGAAACTCGATCGCGCCCTCTACGGGACGCTCCGAGGGGTGTCGCAGCGCGCGCTCGAGCGCTCGGATCACCCCCGGTTCTCACCGCGCCTCAAGTCGCGCGCGGTCAAGCTCGCGAGTGCCGCCGCGCTGCTCACCTATTTCGCCGCGCCCGATGTCCCCGAGATCCCGATCGGTCGGGCGGAGGGGGATTTCGCCCGGCGTTTCTACGAAGACGAGATCCGGTCTCGCGAAGGTCGGCGTGGATCGATCGAAACGCCGCGGATCTAGGCGACGACGCGCCCCGCGTGGGCATCGACCAGGAACCGTTCGGTCTCTCCCTTACGTTCGAGCACAAACTCCCAGATCGGGGCGTGGAGGAGCTCGCCTTCGCTCACATCGACCTCGGTCTTGAAGTTGCTCACCATGCGATGTTTCTTGTGGGCCTCGTTCGACTGGAGTTGCGTGACGTAGGCGCGGGCGGAGTTCCGGGCGGCGTCCTCGGTGAGATCCCCGTTCAGGACCGGAGTGCCGGCCGGCACCTGCTTCTTGTCGAAGAGCGTTCGTTCGGCGAGGGGGAACTGATAGCTCTTCGGCTGGTAGTTGCCCAGGGCCTTGACCGCGACGACCGGGAACTCGTAGTTTCCCGTGATCGTATCCTGGCGAGTCGGGTTGACGGCCGGCCCCGCGAACATGGGCATCATGATCATCCCGCCGCGGTTGCCACCGCTCAGGGCGGAACCGAGGAGCGCCGATGCGCCCACGGCGGCCACCGTCGAGCCGATGCCGACCGCCGCGTCCTGATACTGGTAGTTCGTGCTCGCGGTCGCGGGGATGACCCAGTAGGGTACCATGGTCAGCTTCTGTCCCGTGACCTTCGACTCCTGGAAGTCCTTGCGGTGGAGAAACCCCGTGTCCATCGCGGCCCGGACGGCTTCGAGCGCCTGGGCCGGATCGGCCAGCTTGAGCGGGAGCATCGAATGCTTCGAGATCTCCTTCCAGCCGGCGCCACCCAACGCCACGGAGCTGCCGCAGTAGTCGCAGGTGACGACCGCTTCCCCGAAGGCCGGGTGCACCGGGGCGCCGCACGCGGGGCATTTCAGCTCCTGGGCGCCGGCGGGCGCCAGCGTCGGGGTCGACGGGGCGGACGGCGTGGGCCCGGTACCGCCGGCACCGGAAGCGCCCGCCGGTATCGCGGCCCCGCACTTGTAACAGAACTTCGCGCCATCGGGAAGCTGGTTCCCACACTGAATGCAGTAGACCATGGACGACCTCGACCGATACCTACGGGGGGAGCGCCGCGCCGCAGTGGGGGCAGAACTTGCCCGAACCCGTCACGGTGGCATTGCACTTCGGGCACGTTCGCGGGGGGGGAGGAGCGGGCGGAGCCATGGAGGCGCCACAGTTCGGACAGAACTTTGACGTGGCGGGAACGGGCTGGCCGCACTTGGGACAGGCAACCGTCTCCGTCCGACCCGGCACCCCGGGAGGAGAACCGCCGACGGGAGCGCCGCAGCTCGGACAGAACCGTGTGCCCGGGGGGATCAGGGCACCGCACCTGGGACAGGGCGTTGACGGCCCCTGCCCGTACATGCCGCCCATCATGCCGGTCATCCCGTAGCCCACGCCGAGACCGGCTCCGAGGCCGACACCGGCACCGGCCAGGGCACCGGCGGCGCCTCCGGTGTTGGAAGCGGCCTCGGTCATCGCCTGACCTGCCTGGTACTGGAGATAATTCACCCCCAGCACACCCATCGTCGAGCGCGTGTTGACCGCCTTCTGGACCTCGTCCGGCAGGTTGATCGAGAGGCCCTGGATCTGCTGGACCTCGACCCCCAGAGGACCGAAGTGCTGGGGGGCCATCCCGAGGATGGCCTGCTCGATCGTCTGGAGCTGGCCGGCGAGATCCGTCACCCGCAGGCCCTGGTCCTTCATCTTGCCGAGGGTGTTGTAGATCAGGATCACCATCTGATCCCGAAGGCGTCCCTCGACGTCGGCGCTCGTGGCCGCCCCGAACGTGCCGACGAACTGCGTGATGAAGACGTCCGGGGATCCGAGCCGCCAGCGATAGCTTCCGTAGACCCGCAGGCTCACGAGGCCGAAGTCGGGGTCGCGGAAGACGTATGGGTCGGTGCTGCCGAACTTGCCATCGAAGATTCGCTTCTGGAGGTAGTAGACTTCGGCCTCCTGCCGAACGCCGGAGAGCGCCTGGACCAGCCCACCGACAATCGGGGCGTTGAGGCTCGTCAGCGCGTACCGGTCCGGCCGGTCGAAGTACGCAAGGACCTTACCGTCCCGGAAGAATACCGCGATCTCGTCCTCTCGGACGACGATGTTGTCGTTGAGGCGGATGTTGCGGGGCACCCGCCACATGATGTTGGGGCCCTTGTAGGCATCCTCCCAGTTGATCGTCGTCGAGCCGAACAGGCTCCCGCCCTTCTGCGGTATCGGTTGGTTGGTGACCATGCTCTTTCTTCCTCTTCTAGACCTGGATTCCCTCTACGACCCGCATCCGTGCCCCGAACGCGGAATCTAGTTGGGTGAGTTCGGCACGAGCGGCGGCGACGGTACGCGAAACCTGCGCGTAGTCGCCGCCGGTGACCTGGGCCGGAAGGCCCTCGATCGTCGCGGCGAACTGATCCGCCGCGATCGCGAAGCCGTAGTCGTACTCGTAGAGCTTATCGAGCTGTTGCGGGCCGACCTTGATCGCCGCAGCAATTCCGGAATATCCTTGCTCCGCGCTGCGGATCTTCGGCTCGATGCGCATGAGGTCTGCGATGAGCGGAGCGAGGTCCATGAGCGCGTTGAACTGGTTCGCCTGCGTGAGGGCCGTACGGGCATTCTCCGCGGTGAAGCGGGCGTTCCGCAGTCGGTCGGCGACCTGGCGGCGCAGCAGACTGTCCGCGGCGCGGACATCTTCGCCTTGGCGGTAGCCGTGGTATCCGGGGATGAGAAGCTCCAGACGCTTGAGCGTCCCCCGGTCCTGGTCGACCCGCTGACGAAGGTCCACCGGAGGATTCGTCGAAGTGCCTACCGTCGCCGTTCCAAGTGACGCCCCGCAGTTAGGGCAGAAGCGCGAGTTCACGGGAACCTTGGCCCCGCACGTCGGACACACCGTCGGCACGGACGGCATGGGCGGAGACGTTCCGGCGGGTGGAGTGGTGGCCATCTAGGCACCTCCTCCAGACGGAGGGCTCTTGCCCGAAGTCGCCGGCGGGGTCACCGGTGCGGTCGGCGAGCGGGCCGTGGGGTAATCGAACGCCGACTGGGGCGTCGACGCGCGCCAAGCGACTCGTCCGGCCTCGCGAGGAGGAACGCTCGCCGCGCTGCGGTAGCGCCACGCGATCCCTGCGATCGAACCCGCAAGGAAGAGGAGCGTGACGACGACCCCCACGAGCTGTTGCGCGAGGCTGAGGTACCCCGTCGGGTTCAGTCCGAGGGTCAGGAGCAGCACCGCAAAGCCGAACGCGTAAAACCCCCAGGCGGTGGCGCGCTGGTAGGTGGGCCGCCGAGAGAACGACTCGAAGAGATAGGCGATCGCCGCGAACACTACGGCGACCATTCCGATGAGGAGTAGCGCGAAGGCATGGGCATGCGCCGGGAAGAGGAGATAGAATCCGACGAAGAGGATCCCCGCCGCGACGACCAGAATCCCGGTGATCAGGCCGGCGGCGATCCGGTTGACTGTCGCCGCCGTAGATGCTCCGGTCATGAAGGAACCGCCCGTCGTTTATGACCCCGACCCGTATATAAGTCGATTCGGCCGGGCGACGGATTACAAGCGCGGTTCGTCGTCGGGCTTTTCCCGTCGTACCGGTTTCGGGGCCGGGGGTGCGGGGGTCGGCGCGGCGGAGGCCTTCGCGGTGGGCGCGGAGGTGGATCGAGCGCCTGAGGGGCCGCTCTTGGTTTTGGCCGGACCGGCGCTCACCGTTGGAACGTCGGGGGTTGGGGAGCGAGCGGTCGGCGCGGGAGGCCTTGCGGGACGTGCCGGTGCCGACCGGGGGACCGGGCCGATCGACGGGGCGCGATCTACCGCAGCCGTAACGCGGGAGGCGAGGCGGGCCGCAGTCGAGGACCGGGCCGGAGATCGGGAAGTCACCGTGCGCTTGGGAGCCTCGGGGAGCGGTCCGATCGGCGCCCGACACCTCGGGCAGTTCTGGAACTGGCTCGCGCACAGGCGGCAGAGGCTGCCCCCGCAATCGTGTTGCAACGATGCGATCCCTCCGCAGCCCAGACAGCGATCCCGTACCCGGGATCGGGAGGTCGGTAGCGGGGCGATTCCGGCGGGCCAACCTCGGGGTCGAGGGGGTGGGCCGTCGCCTTCGGCGAGCCGAGAATCCGAGTAGGGGACGTTCGGAATGCTCTGGGAGGAGAAGAAGCGGGAGCCATCCCCCTCGGTGTCCGGCCCCCCCTCGACGTGGGCGGCGAGATCGACCGTGGGCAGCGGGGTGCGCGGCGTGGCGCTCGAGCGCTCGACCGCCTTGACGATCCGCGCACGGTATACACCTATGTGGAGGGAACGAACGATGCCGAAGAGGCTTCGCTCCTCCAACGGTAGCGCAAGGGCCTGGCGAGCGGTATCCTCCATCTCCGGGGTCAGGTGGAGGTTCTCCGGGCGTAGGTCCATCTTGAGGACCGCGTCCACGTACGCGAAGAGACGCTGGACGTCGCTCAGCGCATCGTCCGGATCCGCGAGCGCGGCGACATCGACAAGCGTGAGGGAACGGCCGTCCCCACTCGAGGAGGGTTGCTCGGCCGCACGTTCCACCAGGGTGCGCGAGCGTCGCTCGAGGACCTCCAGATCGCTCGGAGCGAGAGCGGCGATGTCGATCTTCGTCTCGCGGGCCATCGCGGCGAGCACGCCGTCCAAGAGATCGAAGGGCACGTGGAGCCCGACGAAGAGATCGCTCTTCGTCACCGGCCGACCGAGCTCGTACTCGGATCGGAGCGCGGCGAGAGCGAAGTCATCGACAGTCCGATTCCGTGCTTCCCGATCGGCGACGCGCTTACCGTCGCGCGCGATGTCGGATTCCGGGTCGATCCTCAGGGCTTGCTCGAAGCAGGTCACGGCCTGCGAAGGCCGACGGAGCGAGAGCAAGAGGGCGCCCTGCCGGTTCCAGACGCGTATATCGTTCGGCGCTACTTCGGCCGCGCGGGCATATTCGGCTAGCGCCTTCTCCGGATCGTTCCGCTTCTCGGCGACGAACGCTCGGCCGAGGGCGATATCGACCGACGTCGGGTTGAGCTCCTCGGCACGCGCGTACGCCCGGTCCGCCCCCTCCCAGTCGTTTCGGGCGGTCGCCAGCTCGGCGAGCCGTACGTGGAGTCGTTCGCTTTCGGTAAACAGTTCGATCCCGTCCCGAACCGCGCGTTCGGCGGCCGAGAGGTCTCCCGATCCGCTCTCAGCCTCCGCGAGGCAGAGAATGAGCGACTCGTTTCGGGAGGCATGGGCAAGGCCTTCGTGGAGTAGGTCCCGTGCCTCGGGATGTTTCCCCTGCTCGATCCGGCACCGAGCGGCCCCCACGAGGGCGGTTGCAGAAGTCGGGTCGTGCGCGTGCCATGCATCGTAGAGCGACTGGGCCTCGCTCGTCCGTTCGGTGCTGAGCAGTACCTCGCCCTCGAGCGCGAGCGCCTCGGGAGGACGTTGGGCGATGTCGACCGAGCCGAACGCGTTGCGAAGTTGTTCGAGTGCGAGATCCGGTCGACCGTCCGCGAGTTCCTTCTTCGCTCTCCAAAGTGCCACGCGGCGGTTGAGCGCCGGCTCGGCCTCCGAGGCCCTTGCGAATCCCGCTTCGGCCTCCTCGGTATGGCCCAGGCTATGGGCAAGCTCGGCCCGGGCGAGAAGCAAATTTCCGTACGGTTCGTCGGGGGAAGGGCTCCCCCCGCCCGCGATGGCCTCACCGAGCGCGTGGTAGGCGGCCTCTCGGTCGCCTTGGATATCGTACAGGTGGTAGAGATCGAGAGCGACGCGCCGGTCGTTCGGATCGAGCGTACGGATCTCGGTGAGGCAACGGAGAAGCCCTTTGGCATCGCCCGTCTCTCGGTCGATCCTCGCGGCGAGACGCCACATCTCGAGGTCCTTGGGGCTCTCGGCCAAGATTGCATTGACCGTTCGACGCGCGTCGTCGAACGCGCCTACCTCAAGGGACGCCGCGGCGAATCCTCGCCGAGCTTCGGGGTCCCGGGGATGGGTCTGGAGGACGTTACGGAAGTGCTCGAGCGCCTGTGCGGCCGACCCTCGCCGCAGAAGGTCCTGTCCGAACGCGAGCTCGACCCGCCGGTCGGGAGGAACGCGGAGTGCGTCGGAACCGTCGGAGCCGGGCATGAGGTAGACCGAACTCGGGTAGCCCGCGATAAATAGCTTCGGCCGGGTCGGAAAGCCCTTCGGCAGGCATCCCCTCTTATCTGCGGCCCTGCTCAGTCTCGCGTGGTCCGTGTGAGGATCGGTGCCCACAAGTCCATCTACGACCCGGTCCACGGACCGATCTCGTTCCAGGGGCTCGCGCTCGAGCTCATCGGATCTCCGGAATTCCAGCGCTTGTGGGGCATCCGGCAGACCGGCTTCGCCCATCTCGTGTTCCCCGGAGCGAATCACACTCGTCTCGAGCACTCGCTGGGAACCTATTGGGTCGCGCGTCGAATGGTGGAGACCCTTCGGTTGTCGGAGAGAGAACAGACCCTCGTGACCGCCGGCGCCCTCCTCCACGACGTGGGCCATCCCCCGTTCTCCCACACTCTCGAGCCGACGATGGAGGAGGTGTTCGGCTACGGCCACGAGCACCGTTCTCGAGCTTTGATCGAGGGAACCGCCGACGGTTGGGTGGATCCGACGCTACCGGGGCTGCTCGAATCGGCCGGGATATCGCCGGCGACCCTCGCCGACCTGATCGACCCGATCCCTTCCCGGCGCCCGTCGCCGCGCTCGTCGCTCCTTCATGGTGCGATTGACGCGGATCGGATCGATTACCTACAGCGGGACGCGTACTACACCGGCGTCGCCCACGGGGCGATCGACGCGGTCCGCTTGATCGACACGAGCCGTCTCGCGCGGGGCCGGCTTGCGTTCGCCGCGAAGGCGCGCAGCGCGGTCGAAGGGTTCCTCGTGGGACGCGCCCTGATGTATGCGGCGGTCTACTACCACAAGACGGTCCGCGCCGCCGAACTGATGGCCCAGGCGGCGGTCGAGCGCGCCGACGGCTACCCCGCCGTCGCGCACGAGTGGCTCACAGCGGCCGACGGGGACCTGCTGGCCGAGCTCGGCCATGACCGTTCGGAGACCAGTCGGCGACTGACGCGCGGATTGCGCGTCCGGCAGCTGCACAAGCGAGTGACGGGCCTGGTCGAACTCACGGGGCCGGGCAAGAAGGCGTGGAAGAGGCTCGCGCGGGATCCGGCTCTTCGCCGATCGACGGAAGACGCGGTCGCGGACCGGCTCGGCGCTCCGCCCGCGAGCATCCTCTTCGATCTGGCCGGTCTCGAGCCCCGGGACCGTCCGGAAGAGGACGGGAGGACGATTGCGCTCGTTGACGGGAGTTCGATGGAGTTCCCGTTCCGCGGCGATGGACCATGGAGACAGCTCGCGCGACTCGGCCCGTCCCGGGACCGGATTGTAATGTATGCCGCGCCCCGGTGGCGCGAGGCCGCCGCGCGCTGGGCACGACGCCGGGGAGAGTTCCCCCTCTAAGTCGAGTCGGACAACGCGAGGATACGCCGCCACCAAGGCTCGTCGACCGGCATGACGGAGAGTCTGCCGATGCGGACCAGATCAAAACCCTTGAAGGATGCGTCGCCCTTGATCTCGGCGAGGGTCACCGCGCGCGCGAGAGCTCGCACCGGCTCGACGTCGACCAGGAACGAACCCCGACGATCGCTCGGATCGGGCCGGGGGTCTGTCGTCACCCGGACGATTCCTACGCACGCCCGTTCCTTTCCCGTGTGGTAATAGATCGCGGTGTCTCCCTTCCGCATGGCTCGGAGGTGGCGAAGCGCCAGTGGGTTGTGAACCCCGTCCCAACGGGTTCGGCCGTCCGAGACGAGGTCGGCGAACGAGTAGTGCGTCGGCTCCTCCTTGATCAGCCAGTGGGCCACGAGTCCTGCCAGACTCCCGGCCCCATACGGGTTACGCTCGCGAGGGGACCGTATATCCTCGGGCTCGCATCGCGTTTCGTGCGCGTCGTGCTCGTCGGCAGCGGTCAGCGCCCCATTCCGCCGACGGGTTATGGAGGGGTGGAGCGAACGATTGCCGAGTTCGCCGCCGCGCTCCGCCGGGCCGGCGACGAGGCGATTGTGATCAACGAAGTCCATCCGAGTCGCACGGGAGAGTACCGGTTTGCGGCGCACTTGGGGCATTATCGCTCGACGCTCGAAAGCGCGATCGTCCACGCCCATACCCCGGTGATCGCGAATCGCCTCGCCCGGGCCCGCATCCCTTTCGTCTACACTACCCACTCGCGGCACTGGTTCGTTCGCGACCGCTGGAGCGAACGCTGGGGCTTTCGTCTCGAGTGCCGCGCCGTTCGACGGGCGGCGGCGACGGTCACACCGACCGACGCGCTCCGCGCAACCGTTCTGGATACCCTGCGCAAGCTCCCCCCGCCCGGCCCGGTGGTCACGATTCCGTTGGGCGTGGACACCGCGCGGTTCTCTCCCGGACATTCC
>JAKAYT010000009.1 GCA_021826685.1 Thermoplasmata archaeon | reverse complement strand
CGATCTGCCACCGCGCGGGGCTCGGTATCGTTCCGGCCAGTGACGCGACGGGTGGTCCGGGGGGCGCAGCCCTCGCGATTGGGGTGCTCGTCGTCTACGGCGAGCCCCATCGGGTCGGTGTCGGGGCCCGGGGCCGACCCGGACAATCTGCGGCATCGAGAGCTCGGCCTTCTCGGGCCGAGAGAGTCCTAGTCGATCCCCCTGCAGGAATTCTCCCCGCTTCCCGGTGCCCCAGATCTCTCCTACAGATCTGCGCGCTCACCCGGGACCCGCCGGAACAACTGGACGTCCCCGACGTGGGGTGCGCGGACGAGGAAGCGCGCGAGCCGCTCGACCCCGAAGCCCGCGCCCGCCGACGGGATCAACCCCTCGGCGCGCTCGAGGTACGCACCGAACGCCGCGGGGGCGATACCGTCCCGGCGAATCCGGTGGCGGATCCGATCGATCTCCCACTCCCGCTCGGCGCCCGAGAGTGCCTCACCGTAGCCCTCGGGATAGACGAGATCGTAGTTGAGGTAGTGACCGGGCTCGTCCGGATCCTCCCGGTCGTAGAACTCGCGCCGATGGCACAACGCCCAGAACGGTTGGTCGCGGTCCCGCGACGCTTCGATCTCCCAGTCGGCCCCGTACCGGGCCTCGAGCTCGTGCGTGGTGTAGGTCCGCCAAGGAGGAGAGAATGTGGGCGGCTCGATCCCCAAGGCCGCGAAGGCGGGATGACCGTGGAGCGCGCGGCCCAGCTCCGTGAAGTAGCGTTCGACCAGGGCTCGGATCTCCGCTGCGCGCGCCCGCGGTATCTCGAAGTCCACCTGCGTGAACTCGAACAGGTGCTTGCCGGACGCGCCCCGCTCCGGCCGCTCGAGCCGGACGTTGGGGGAGAGGATCCATATCGGACCGACCTCGCGAACCGCGAACTGCTTGTGGAGGATCATCGAGTTCATCAGGTAGAACCGGTCGCCCAGGTAGTCGATCTCGGCCGTCCGAATCACCGAGGATCCCGGATCCGGTCCGAGCGGATCGGTGCTCCGACCGAGCATCACGGGCAGGAGCTGGGTGAACCCCTCCTCGTGGAAGAACCCGACCGTGCGCCACAGCACGTCGCTTAGAAGGCCCAACCGCACCCGTCGTCGTTCGCGCTCTCCCGTTCCGCCCCGCGGAGCTTCCGCTCGCTGCATGGTTCGATTCACCGAGGGTCCGCTCGGAAGGCGCGCAGGGCGCGCCCTCCGCCGGCGAAGACCCTCTACGCCGGATTATTCCGTCGGTCGGCCCGGGGGTCGACGACGGAGCGGGAACGAGACGGCGTGACGTCCACCGGCGGTTCGCCCGTACCGGCGGGGGATCGGGGGAGCGTCATGTGCGTCCATGGTCCGACGCGATGGGTGCGCATAAGCGTGTTCCTCCGCGCTGTTCGGGCGGGGACGACGCGCCGCGCCGGGAAGATCACCGACGGGAGGTGGGCGCGGCCAGATTCGAACTGGCGACCTTCACCGTGTCAGGGTGACGTCATAACCACTAGACTACGCGCCCAGACGGTCGGGTCCGACCGAAATCGGGCACATAGCACTGTCGGAAGGCGACCCGCGCCGCGCATGCAATAGCGAATCTACCCGTAGCCGCCCGGAGGATTGCCGGACGGATCGGCCGACTGGTTCCAGTTGTAGTACCCCATCGACTGACGCTGCGACTCCGTCACTTCCTGGCGGAGACCGCCTTGGAAGGAGCCGTAGGCCTCCTTGATCTGTTCCTCGATCGGGCGGGCGCGGGCCACGGACTTGCGCACATGGTCCGCCTCAATCACCGGGCTGGCCGAGATCGCGGCGAGATCGCCCGCGGTACGGAGGAGCCCCCCGAGTTCGCGCAGCCGCAACGTCAGCGCGTTGCGTTTCCCGTCGATCGTCTCCGCGCGTCGGCGCGCCTCGTGGATGATCTCCAGCACCGCGCCGCGGGTCGCGGGTCGGATGCGCCCGTCCAGATGGATCTCCTGCGCGCAGAACTGGGCGATCTTCAGCCGGTTCGCCTCCGTGTCCGGCATCGTGGTCTCGAGGAGGAGCTCGTATCCGTTTCCCGCGATGCGCGAGCGCAGCGGGCTGAGGATCTGATGCATGTCCTGGATGTTCGCGGCCGCGACGAGGATGAAGTCGCACGGGACCGCGTCGACGCGCACCGCCGCTCCGGCCGACTGCGGGTTGCGACCGGTGATTGGGAAGCGCTTCTCCTGCATGGCGGTAAGAATGAACCGTTGGAGGTTGCCGAGGTGCGGGATCTCGTCAATGAACAGGACGCCCTCGTGCGCCTCGTGGATCGCCCCCGGGATCACGCGCTCGTACGGGGGACTGCCCAGCTGAGGGTGCCCTCCGTACGGATCGTGACGGACGTCGCCCAGAAGTTCGGTTTCGCTCGCCCCGGTCGCCATCACGAACGTCGGGCGGTCGAGCTTCACGAGGACCTTGCGCGGGCTCTCGCGCTGCAGCGCCCGCCGTCGCTCGAGGGCGCGCTGGTCAAGGACCTTGATCCGCTCGCCGGCCCGCTCGTACCCGACAACCTCCTCGACGCCGTCGTGCGTGCGGGTGGTGAGGATCGGTTCCGGTGGTGTGCCTTGCGGGTTGATCGTCATCTCGATGAGCGGGCCGACGAGATCGCGGAAGGGATTGTTCCCGCCGGCGGGAGTCGCGCCGGTCTGCTTGGGCGCTCCACAACTCGGACAGAACCGCTCGTTCGGGGAAGAGTAGAACTTGCAACGGGCGCAGCGGTAGCCGAGCCGCTCGGCGACGGACCCCGGGGCCTCCTTCGGATCGATCAGTTCCCCTTCGACGGCGCGCGCAACCTCGCGATCGCGATAGACCTCCTCGCGGCTCACGACCTCGATCGTCGGCCGCTCGGGATTTTCGGGGTTGTGGACGACGCGGACCTCGCTATGCGGTCGCTCGAGATGCAGTGCAAGCGCTTGGGCGGTCATCGACTTCCCGATGCCCGCGGGTCCTACCAGAAGGAGGTGGCGTCGCTGGAACGCGGCGATACGCGCGAGTTCGACCGCCTTCTCCTGACCGATGACGCGGTCGAGAGGGTCGGTGGGGATCGGGATCTCTTCGGTCGTCTCCAGTTCGTCGACCGATGAGGGAGTTCGGCGTTCGGGTTCCGAGGAGCTCACGGGCAGGGACCTCTGTCGGGGATTCTACCGCTCCGGCAAGGTAAAAGGGTTCGCCGGGCACTTTCCCAAGAGGAAGTGCCCGGCTCCGAAGGCTCCTCGGCCCCTAGGTCGCCGCGGGGGCTCCACCGAGGTCGGCACGCGTGAAGATGCGCACCTTCTCGGGAAGCTTGCCGACCGGTCCGATGCGCGAAGCGACGACCGTACCGATGTTTTTCTCTTGGGCCACGTCGAGCAGGCGCTGGCTCACGATACCGTCGAAGACCACAGCCTTCGCCGGGACCGTGAGGCCGGCGAGCGCGTCGATGAGATCCTTCACCGGGGCTTCCTGGAGAACCGCGTCGTTCTCCCCGACGATGAGGCTCCGGGAGGAGTTCTCCACCGTGCCGAGCAGTTCGAAGTAGCGCTGGAGGTCGGGGGGGAGCGGCGCCGCAGGCGCGGCCGGGGGTGGGGCCACCGGCGCGGGACGAGGCGGCGGAGCGGCGGGGCGGTCCTCATGGTGCCTCGGAGGAGGGGACGCCCGGTCGCGGTCTTCGCGGCGGTCGGGTCGACCCCCGGACGAGGGCCCCCCCTCGTCCATCGGGCCCCGCGTATTGCCGGTCTGCTCGAACCCGGTCATCTCGAGGTACTGGTTGATCGGGATCTTGTTGCGCAGGCACTTCAGCAACTGCTTCTGCGTTAGCTCCTCGACCTCGCTGCCTCGCGGGGCGCGGGCGACAAAGTCAAGGTCCATGGTCTGCAACATCTCCCGCAAGATCAATTCCCCGGCGCGGTCGCCGTCCGTGAAGGCGGTGACGGTCTTGCCGCGCGATAGGTCTTTGACCGTCTGCGGGACGCTCGTCCCTTCGACGGCGATGACGTTCTTGATGCCGCATCGCAGTAGGTTGAGCACATCGCTCCGCCCTTCGACCACGATGAGGGCATCGGCCTGGTCGATGTTGGGCCCGGCGGGAAGGTGCTCGGGTCCGTAGGTCGTGATCTCTTCGACTTGGACCGCCTTGCGGACCGCTTCGGTGAGGTCGACGCCCACGCCCTTCGACTCTTCCTGCAGTTTCGCGAGGAGAGTCTTGGCGCGCTCCACGACCTTCTGGCGTTTCGAGATTCGGATGTCCTCGACGCTCACCACTTCAATCTTGGCCCGGCACGGGCCGATGCGGTCGACGGTCTCGAGGCCCGAAGCGAGGATCGCGGTCTCGACCTGGTCGAGCGACGATGGGATGACGATCTCCCCTTCGCTGCGCCCTTTGCGGCTGTCGATCTCCACCTCGATGCGGCCGATGCGTCCGGACTTCTGCAGATCCCGAAGGTCGAGCTCGTCTCCGAGAAGTCCTTCGGTCTGGCCGAATACGGCTCCGACTACGTCGGGCTTGTCGATGACGCCTTCGGCGCTGATGCGGGCTCGGATCTGGTATTTGGCGGCACTGGGATCGTTCGTCATGGTTGGTGTGTTTCTCCGTGTCGAAAGGCGCACGGCGAGTGGCCGCGCGTCCCCGTCCACGAAAGGTCTAGAGCCGACCCACGTCGAACACGATGCGACCGAGCCTACGACTGGAACCGGTGTGGAACATAAGTCGTGATTCCGGACGCGACGACGTGAGGACTCCTCCTCCTTCCGTCTCCGGGTGCCTTTCGCTCGGAGCGAGCCAGAGGGGGTATTTAAATGAATCTATGAACGATGCCGCGCAGCCCTCGTTCGGTGCGGCGGGTGGCCGGGACCGCTGGACCTTGTGACTTAATAGCAACGCAATCAATCCGCGCTCGGAGCTGATCGATCGATGCCTCGGCGCCGCAGCACGCGTGCGAAGCCCCGTAGCCGAACAACCCCCGGCCCGAGTTCCGGGACCGATGAATTCGCAGCCTCGCTCGAACGCGAGCTCGCGAAGGTCCAGGCGACGGTCGCGAAGGTGGAGCGCACCGAGCAGAAGGATCTCGGCCATCGCGCCGAGATCAACCGGCGCCTCCTTCAAGACCTGTGGGAGGTCCACAATCAGTTCGAGCAGATATCGGTCCATCTCACGCTCGAACCTGCGGCTACGCTCTTCGCCACGTTCGCGGAATACCCCTCTCAGTTCACCCTGCGCGAGAACTTCGACTTCGGGGCCCTCACGAGCATCGAGCTCGCGGACCGCGCGGCCGGCTGGGTCGGCTATGGCCTCCGCTTTTGGTACTACCGGGACGCGGAGGGCCGTGCGCGGATGCGCGGCATCTTTGAGTGGACCGAGGGCGAGAGTTACCACCGCTACGCCGGCTGGATGCGAACGATGAACCAGGCGGTGATCGTCGATGGTCTCGAGCACGAGGTCGATCTCGCCGCCCTGCAGCACACGCTCAAAGACATCGCCGTCCGGTGGTACTCCGCCCATCTCAACCAGGATCCGGCGGCGCTCGTCGCGCACCTGAAGGAACACTACCCTCCCGGTACGTCGTACACCAAGGAGTCGTACCGCTAGGTTCCTCCTCGCGTCGACCCTCCGACCAACCCGTAATAATCCGCAGCGCCCTCCCCCCTCTCGGCCGACCCGAGGCGCTCGGGATCCGGCCGGGAGAAGGGAGGAAGTGAGCGTGGCCACGCCTCTGCGGGACCATGTCATCGCCTACCTCGAGCTCAACCACAAGATCGTCGAAGCCGGCGCAGTCGATCTCCTGCTGAAGGATCGTCAGCCACTCATCCTCTGCCGGGCCGTCCTCGACGTCATCGGGACCGACGCTCCAATCATCACTCAGGAGATGGTCGAGGAGGTCGTCGCGCGGCGGATCTCCCCTCAACCGAGGCGGGGCGCCCCTCCGCCCTTGGCCGGGACCTCGGCGCGAGGAGCGGCGCCCTCCCCCCGAGAGCCGTTCGCGGTGCTTCAGGAGGGATTCACTCCACCCCCGGCGCACCAGGATCCGTTGCGGGCCTACGGTCGTCTCTTCCAAGACCGGTACCGCAGGCTGAGCCGGATGCTTCGAGGGCGACCGGGGCTCGGCACCGTCGACCCGATCCGGGACCTCGGCCACCGGGCCAAAGAAGCCTCGATCATCGGGATGGTGCGCGAGGTACATACGACGTCCCAGCAGCACCACATCGTTCTCACGGTCGAGGATGAGTCGGGCTCGCTGCGGGTCCTAATCCCGCGCGACTCTCCCCTCGCGCACCAACCGATCCTATCGGACGAAGTGCTCGGTCTCGCACTCGCGCTGCCGAAGGACGGGGGCCAACTGGCGAGGGTCGAAGCGCTTGAGCGCCCCGACGTCCCCCTGACGCGAGCGACGGGTCGGGCCGATGAGCCCCATCGGACGCTCTTCCTCTCCGACCTTCACATCGGATCGAAATCGTTCCTCGAGGACGAGTGGGGCCGTCTGATCGGCTTTCTTCGGGGCGAGGGCCCCGACGCCGATGCTGCGGGTGGGATCGACTGCGCGGTGATCGCGGGAGATCTCGTGGACGGGATTGGGATTTATCCGCACCAGGAACGGGACCTCGCGATCGGAGACATCGTCGAGCAGTACGCCGAACTGGGGCGCCGGTTGCGGGAGCTCCCGGCGTCGATGCCCATCGTGGTCGTCCCGGGGAACCACGACGCGGTATCTCCCGCAGAGCCGCAGCCCGCGCTCGCCGCCGGACTCGCGAAGCACCTTCCCGACAACGTCCGTTCGCTCCCGAATCCATCGACGTTCGCGCTCCACGGCGTCGTCATCGAGGCCTACCACGGCCGCAGTTTCGACGACCTGATCCCCGCGTTGCCCGGGACCAGCTACTCACGTCCCACGGACGTGATGAAGCGCATGCTGGCGATGCGCCACCTCGCCCCCATCTACGGGAGCCGGACCCCGCTCGCGCCCCTGCCGCGAGACGGGCTGGTGATCGACCCGGCGCCCGACATCTTCGTGACCGGTCACGCGCATACGTTCAGCATCGATCGCTACCGGGACGTGCTGCTTTTGAACGTCTCGACGTGGCAGGGAGAGACGGAGTATCAGAAGATGCGCAACATCTCCGCGGTGCCCGCGCGCGCAGCCGTGGTCGACCTCACGCAGCCGACGCACCGCTCTTCGGTGGTGACGATCGACGCTTCGGGCCGGGACGTGCAGGTCAGGAGCGGGATCCCGGCATGAGCCCGTATCCGATGGACCCCTCCGAGGCGCGGGGCCCGATGCGCGTGGTCCTGACGACGTACCCGGACCCCGAGACCGCCCGCCGGGAGATGGACCGGATCCTGCGCTCCCGGCTCGCCGCGTGCGCCGATCTCACATCGGTCGACTCCGAGTACTGGTGGCGGGGTGAACTCACCTCGGCCCGGGAGGTCCAGGTCTCGTTCAAGACCGTGCCGAAGTTCGTCGGGGCACTCTTCCGTGCGATCGCGAGCGGTCACCCGTACGACGTCCCCTGGATCGCCGAGGTCGACGTCCACCGCGTCCATCCTTCCTATCTCCGCTACCTTGCAGAAGTGCTCGATCCGGCGTCGCCCCCGCCCCCGCTCGGCGGCGGCGCTATGCGTCCGGAAGGACGGAGAGGCCGGGGAGGTCCGCCCCCTGCACGTACTCGAGCGCCGCACCGCCCCCGGTCGACAGGAAGGCGAAGGCGTCGCTGACCCCGAGCTCCCGCACCGCGCGGGCCGAGTCTCCCCCGGCACCGATGTGGTGACCCGGGATCGAGCGGAGTCCGTCGAGCACGGCCTTCGTTCCGGCGACGAACCGGGTATCCTCCGTGCGGCCAAGAGGACCGTTCCAGAAGACCGTCTTCGACCCTTGCATCGCCTCGATGAACTGCGCGATCGTCGCGGGGCCGATGTCCTGACCGATCGCCCCGACCGGGAGCTCAGAGACCGGGGCGATCTCGACCTCGATCCTCCCGTCCCGCTCGATCTCGACCTTGAGGTCGATCGGGAGGAGGATGCGGGTTCCCGTTTCCTCCGCCCGCCGATCGAACTCGCCGAGCGCCTTTTGGAGCCCGGGGGTCAACGCTTCCCCGCCGACAGGTGCGCCGTGGTAGGCGAGGAACGGATGGGCCAGCGCCCCCCCAATCAGTAGCGTGTCGGCCCGTCCTAGGAAGCTCGCGAGAAGAGGCAGTTTGTCTGTGACCTTCGCCCCCCCGATCAGGGCGGCGTAGGGCCGCTGGGGCTGGGTACGTAGCGGCGAGAGTTCCTCGATCTCTCGCTGGACGAGGAGCCCGGCATACGACGGGAGCAGCTTAGGGACCCCGACGGTCGACGCGTGGGCGCGGTGGACGCTACCGAACGCCTCCTCGACGAAAACTTCGCCGAGCTGGGCGAGTTGCGCGGCGAACGCGGGGTCGTTGGCCTCCTCGCCGGGGTGGAACCGAAGGTTCTCCAGGAGCAGTACCTGGCCGTTCGCGAGGCGAGCCGTTTGTTGGATCGCCTCGATCCCAACGCAGTCCGTCGCCATCGGGACGGGCTGGCCCAAAATCCCGCTGAGCTGGCGCGCGATGGGGCGCAAGGTCAGCTGGGGGTCCCGCCGGCCGCCCGGGCGACCGAGGTGGCTCATCAGGATCGTCCGGGCGCCCGCGGTCCGCAGGTGGTCGAGTGTCGGGAGCGCCTCGCGGATCCGCCGGTCGTCGGCGACCTGGCCGTTGGGCAGTTGGGGGACGTTGAAGTCGACTCGCACGAGCACCCGCCGGCCCCGAACGGAGGCCTGCTGCACACCGCGCTTCGCCACCATAGTCCGCGCAGTCGTCGGGGACTAAGATGGTTGCGCCGCCGGCGGTTCGCGGGCCCGGATCCGGGCGATGTACTCCTCGGTGACCGGCATCGCGATGGCGTGGGAGCGGCCCGTCTCCCACAGCACCACGGAAATGGTGCCGATCTCGGTCCGTCGGCCCCGATCGAGGTCCTGGAGCATGCTCGAGCGATTCTCGGCGGTAGCCCGGATCGTGTGCTCGAACTCGGCCGTGATCTTGCCGGAGTCGAGCGCGTGCCCGCTGGCCCTCCCGGCCGCGGTCCCCTCGGCGAGGAGGCGCTCCGAGATCTCCCGATACGGGGCGCGGGCCAGCGCTCCGTTCAGGATCCCGTGGACGGCCGTGACGGGATTGATCGCTCCGTTCACGACCGCTTTCGTCCATAGCGCCCGATCGAAGTCGGGAACGTAGGTCACGGGGATGCCGGCGTCGGCCAAGAGGTCGTGGAAGAGGATGACCCACTGCGCCGCCTCCGCCGAAACGGACGTCGGGGAGGGGAGACGCATCTCCCCCCGTCCCGCTTGTCGGACCATGCCGGGGGCCACGACGGTGGCCGGGAGGGTGTTGACCGCGCGCACGGGGATCGGCGAGGACGGCGCGCGCGCGCGAGCGACCCCCCGGGCGAATCGGTCCTCGATCCCGAGCCCGTTCTGGGGAAGCAGCACCGGGACCGAACCTACCAGGTTCGTGGCGAGCGCTCGGGCAGCGAGCTCCACGTCGTACCCCTTGACCGTCAATAGGACGGCATCGACGGCGAGGGGCTCGGGCGGCTTCTCCACTGCCGGCACACGCCAGAGACCGGCCCCTTGACCCTCGATGCGCAGACCGTCCTTCCGGATCGCGGTCACGTGGGCGGGAGATCCGATTAGGAGGAGATCGTGGCCGGCGGCGGCGAGTCGGGCGCCCAAGAGGCTCCCGATCGCCCCGGCTCCGTAGACGGCAACGCGCACGGTACGACCGCGTTAGCCCATGCGTCGAACGATCTCGTCGGCGCTCGGCGCGCGGGACCACTCGCTCTTGAGCCGCTGCAAGAGTCCGTCATAGTAGCGGACCTGTTCCCGGGCCCGGCGGATCTGGTCTTGGAGGTCCTCCTCTTCACGGCGCAGCCGGTCGAGCTCCCGTTCGACCCGTTCCCGCTCCGCCCGGAGCTCGGAGGCCGAGCTAACGGATGGGGGAGCGGGGACCATCTGTCACCCCCTCGTGCGCCGGGCGGAGGCGTCGGCCTTCACGGGGTTGGGTCAGTTCGGCGAGGTGGGAGATCTCCCGGCGGAGAGCGGCCAGCCGGCGCTCGAGCCGGATGCGCTCCGCCCGCGTCTCCCGAAGGGTCGCCTGGAGCAGGGAAAGGCGATGCCGCCACTTCTCTCGCTCTTCGGTGCTCGCGAGCACGGGTGAGGGGTCCGGCATCCTCCCGAAGTGGACGGGTTGGAGAATCAACCTTTCGACCGACCGGAAAGCGGGGCGGTGGGCATTTTACCCGCGGGTGTGTGACCGGCCCCGAGGGAACCCATGACGGACGTGTCCAAGATCACCGTGCTCGGAGCGGGAAACATCGGCGGCTCGTTGGCCCAGCGCCTCGCAGAGGCGGAGGTGGCGCGCGAGGTCATTCTGATCGACATCATCGACGGGCTTCCCCAGGGCAAAGCCTTGGACATCCAAGAGTCGGCCCCCATCCTCGGCTTTTCAACGAGGGTCTCGGGTACGACCGATCTCTCTGCGATCCGCGGCTCGGACATCGTCGTGGAGACGGCCGGCATCGCCCGCAAGCCCGGGATGAGCCGGTCCGACCTGCTCGGAGTGAACGCGAAGATCATCCGCACGCACGCCGAAGCCGTGAAGGCGCAGGCGCCGGACGCCATCGTCCTCGTGGTATCGAACCCGGTGGACGTCATGACGCACTATTTCCGGGAGGTGAGCGGTCAGCCAGTGGGACGGGTGTTCGGTGAGTCCGGCACGCTAGACACCGCCCGGTTCCGTTGGTTCGTCGCCGAAGCGCTCGGGGTCGCTCCTCGGGACGTCACCGGGTTCGTGCTGGGGACCCACGGGGACACCATGGTCCCGATCCTCTCGCTGACGAGCGTGAGCGGCGTTCCCCTCTCCCGCCTGCTCCCTGCCGATCGCGTGAGCGCCATCGTCGACCGGACGAAGAAAGGCGGTGCGGAGATCGTGAACCTCCTGAAGAGCGGGAGCGCGTACTACGCCCCCTCGGCGAGCCAGGCCGAGCTCGTCACCGCGGTCGCCCGGAACGAGCACCGGCTACTACCGGTCACCGCTCGCTTGAACGGAGAGTTCGGGGAGAAAGACATCACGATTGGCGTCCCGGCGGTCCTGGGACGCAACGGCGTTGAGCGGATCGTGGAGATTGAGGTCACCCCGGCCGAACGCGCCGCGTTCGCGGATAGCGTGAGGGCCGTCCGGGACGACCTTCGTCTGCTGAGCTCGACCCCGTAGACCGCGGGGGCGGACGGGAGGGATCGGAGCGTGGTGGCCGCGAGCGCAGGGGCCGGACCGGGTCCGGAGTTCGTGGAGATCAAGCGGCGGCTCTCGACCCTCCGGTATGCGACCGACTCGAAGGACCACGCCCACATCACGGTCAAGCCCGAGATCTGCGCGCGGTGTCCGCACTCGTTCTGCACGCTCGCGTGTCCGGCCAAATGCTACGAGCGTATCGAGGGGAAGCTGGTCTTTCGCTACGAGGACTGCGTGGAGTGCGGCGCGTGCGACATTGCCTGCGACCAGGGGTCGGTCACCTGGACCCTTCCGCGGGGGTCGTTTGGGGTCCGGTATCGGTACGGCTGACGCGGGGGCGATGCACAGAGCTACGCACCGTGCCGTTCCACACCTAGCTTAAAGCGTTGCGACAAGGGTGGGGCGGCCGACGTCCTTGAACTCCTACGAAACCGGCGATCCCCAGGCCCTCACCTCCCTCTTTCCGTACCGACTCCGCTCCGGCCAGGAGGCCGTCGTCACGGCCGTCTCGCGTGCCGCCCAGAGTGGGGGTGCGGTCCTCGTCCAAGCCGCGACGGGTTCGGGCAAGACGGTCGCGACGCTCGCCCCCTTGCTCGAGCATGCCCTAGCGGCCCACCACACGATCGTCTACCTCGTGCGCACCCACTCGCAAGAGGTCCAGGTCCTCAACGAGGCGCGGGCGATTTCGCACCGCATGAGCGAGCCGCCGCTCGTCCTGGGACTCTCAGGTCGCGCGAAACGCTGCCTCCTTCTGGAGAACGTCGCGGAGGTCAAGGGAGCGACCGCCGAGGAGCACGGTCAGCTCTGCGCCGACCGAAAGCGCGCGACCGAGAAGATGTTCAGCGAAGGGGTCAACGTCGAGACTCCTCCCGAGCTTCCCGAAGGGGGCGTGGTCGATCTGGTCGACCTCGACGGATGCGCCTACTACGCGCGGGTGCTCCAGACGGACGTTGAAGTGTTTTCGGACCGGATGCGCACGAAGCTCCCCACTCCCCCCGAGTTCGACCGGATGTGCGCCGAGGAGAATCTGTGCCCGTACGAGCTCACGAAGCGCATGCTCCCTAAGGCGCGCATCGTCACCGCTCCGTACGCGTTTTTCTTCCACCCGCACGTCCGCCGATCCCTTTTGCGCTGGCTCAACGTTGGGCCGTCGCAGATCGATCTCGTCATCGACGAGGCGCACCAGCTGCCCGAGTACCTGCGCGAGCTGACCAGCGTTGCGCTACCTCAGTCATCGGTCCGGCACGCCCGGCACGAGCTCGAGGAGCGGGGGGACTTCCAGCTCCCCGACGGACCGAGCGCGACGCGCTTCTTCGACATCGTCCATGCCGCGATCGAAGAGATCCTCCGATCGATCGTCCGGGAGGACGATGCGATCCTTCCCCCGAACCTTCTCGAGGAGGTGCTGCTGACCAGCCTGGGGGGCACTTCGCATCGGCTCGATACGTGGCTCGGCGCGCTGGCGACCTGGGGAGAGAACCTCAAGGAGGAGCGTCGGCGGGAGCGTCGCCTTCCGCGCTCCTGGGTCCACACGGTCGCCCTGACTCTGCTCTCCTGGCCGCAGCTCGACGGCCCGGGGTACGCGAAGGTCGCGATCCGGTCGCCCCGACCGGGACTGGAGGCGTTCAGCCTCGACGCCGCCGAGCCCGCGAGCCCCGTCGGCGAGTGCCATCTCTCGGTCCACATGTCCGGCACCCTGAGCCCGGTCGACGAGTATCGTCAATCGCTCGGCCTCGACCCCGCGACGTTCGCCGTGGAGGTTCCCTCGCAATTTCCTCCTTCCCACGTCCGCTACCTCTACGACCCGAGCGTGACGACCCAGTTCGAAGCGCTGCACGCGAACCCGGAGGCGATCGCGCATCTCGCCGACCGCATCGGCTTCGTACTCCAGAGCCTTCCGGTGAAGACCGCGGTGATCTTTCCTAGCTTCGACCTCATGGACCGGGTGCTGCGCGCCGGGCTCCAATACAGCCTCCCCGCGAACTCCGTACGCGAGCACCCTCTGGTCAGTCCGGGCGACCTGTGGCGGTCGATCGACGGATTCAAGAGGGAGCCCGGGACCGGCGTCATCCTCGGTGTCGCCGGGGGGCGGATCGCCGAAGGGATCGACTTCCCAGACCAGGACCTCGAGGCCGTAGTGATCGTCGGCATCCCGTACCCCCGTCCGACCGCCCGACGAGACGCGCTGCGGCGGTACATGGACGAGCGGTACGGGAACGGCTGGGGCTCCGCGTTCGAGGCGCCCGCCCGTCGAACGATCGTACAGGCGATCGGTCGGATGATCCGCAGCGAGAACGACCGTGGCATCGCGATCATCATGGACCGGCGCGCGGTATCGTTCGGCAGCGTCCTCCCCGGGCTCACGCCCTTGGGGGACCTCGCCGCGACCGCCCGGGCGTTCTACGGGCGTCGGACGCGCTGGAGCTCGTCGCCTCCCGCGTCGCCCCGCGGACCCGCGAGCTCGGTGGCCGGTTCCGACACGGACGGTCACGGCGAAACCTAAAACCTGCCGAGCCGTCGGCCGTATGTGATCATCACGCGCACCCCTCTGCGGATCAGCTTCGCGGGCGGAGGCACGGACCTCGCGTCCTACTACCGGTCCCACGGGGGGGGCGCGGTCACGAGCGCTGCCATCGACCGGTACATCCATATCCTGGTGTCGAAGAAGTTCGATCCCGCGATCCGGGTCGCGTACTCGAGGACCGAGAACGTCGAGCACATCGACCAGCTCCAGCACGAGCTCTTCCGGGAGGCAATGCGGGTCACGGGCGTGACCGGCGGTGTCGAGATCCACACGGTCGCGGACATTCCGGGCGAAGGGACCGGGCTCGGCTCCTCCTCGAGCCTGACCGTGGGGCTCCTCCAGGCCCTCTATGCATACCGGGGACTCCTGAAGGATCCGGCCGAGCTTGCCGCCGAAGCGGCGTCGATCGAGATCGACCGCCTCGGCGGCAGCCTCGGGAAGCAGGACCATTACATTGCCGCATTCGGCGGCGTCCAGTACTTCGAGTTCCATGCCGACGAATCGGTCCGGGCCTCACCGATCCCGATCGTGCCCGCGGCCCGGGAAGCTCTCGGCGACCACCTCTCGCTCTTCTACACCGGCCAGACGCGCCGCGCCGGTGGACTGCTGGAAAGCCAGAGCTCGCGGACGCGGGAGAACGTGCCGGCACTCGACCGCATGAAGGCGCTCGCGAAGGAGGCCCGCGAAGCGATCCTACGCTCCGACTTCCGAGCGCTCGGAGCGGTCTTGGACGAAGGGTGGTCCCTCAAGCGGGGCCTCACGACGGGGATCTCAAGCTCGACGATCGACGGATGGTACGCGAAGGCGAAGGAGGCGGGCGCCTGGGGGGGCAAGATCGCGGGGGCCGGCGGAGGCGGCTTCCTGCTGCTGGCCCACCCCCCCAGCGCGACCCGTCAGATAGAAGAGGCGCTCGCGCCCATGCCCCGCACACCGGTCCGGATCTCGGCCGAGGGATCGCGGATCCTGTTCGTAGGACGATGACCGCAAAACCCGACCTTCCCCAATACGTCCACCGTTACCTCGGGGAGATCCGCGCCGCCCTGCAGGACGAGTACATCCAAGAGGGGATCGCCCGGGTCGCCGAGGAGCTCCTCCGCGCCCGCACCGAGGGACGAACGATCTTCTTCTTCGGCAACGGGGGCAGCGCCGCGACCGCCAGCCACATGGCCCAAGACCTCGCCAAGCTGACGATCGTCGCCGACCGGGCCCGCTTCCGCACGCACTCCCTGTCGGACCACATGCCGCTCATCCTCGCATGGGCGAACGACGCGAACTTCAGCGAGATCTACGCCGAGCAGATCAAGGGACAGGGCCGTCCGGGCGATGTCGCCATCGGGATCAGCGGAAGCGGCAACTCCCCGAACGTGCTCCGCGCCCTCGAGGAGGCGCGTCGGCTCGGCCTGCGGACCGTCGGCTTCATCGGGACCGGCGGGGGCAAGATGAAAGCGCTGTGCGATATCTCGGTCGTCGTTCCCTCGAGCAACATGCAGCACATCGAGGACCTCCACCACATCATGCTCCATCTCCTCGCCGCGTACCTTCGGGACGAGGCCCCTCCCCCCGCCGTATGAGCCCGGTCCAGGTCCGGGACTACATGATCCTGGCCGTGGAGCACGTAGCCGATTCGACGCCGATCGGCGAGGCGATCGAGCGGGTGTTGCAGAGCCGCCACCACGGCTTCCCGGTGACCGACACGAACGGGCGGCTCGTCGGGTTCGTGAGCACGAAGGAGCTGCTGCGCGCGCGCCACCGGGCCGAAGAACCGCTCCGGGCGATCTTGCGGCCCGGTACCTACACGGCGAGCCCTGAGACCGCCCTCGATGACGCAGCCCGCGTGATGTTCCGCTACGGATTGCGCGATCTGCCGATCATCGACGCCCACGGCCGCCTGTGCGGGATCCTATCGAACCTCGACATCGTCCGTTCCCACTTCGAGCGTGCGACCCCGGCCAAGGCGGACACGCTCAAACAGCTCCTGAGCGAGCGCTACGGGCTGCGGTTCAGTTACCACCGGGGCAGCGTGCCGCTCGCACGGTTGAGCCCGACGCAGTGGAAGGTGTTCGAGGACGAGCTCGAGGGCCGCCGCTACGAGCTCGAGCGGGGATTCGCCGAGCCGCTCCTGGTGCTCGAAAAGGGGACGAAGTGGATCCTCATCGACGGACACCATCGCGCCCTCGCGGCGCGCGAGATGGGCCTGACGCAGCTCCAGGCGTTCATCCTCTCGAGCGACGAGCCCGAGAAGTTCTCCCACTTCGAGACCGGGCTCGAGCGCACCGCGCGCGAGCACCACCTGACGGGGCTCGAGGACATCGAGATCGATCGCGCGGCGCACCATCCTCTGGTCGAGGTCACCACCCAGCTCCTACGCCGCGTCGACGGGATCGAAGCGACGCGCGTGTCGGAGGCGGACGAGTAGTCGCAAGCGTCGGGCGGGATTCGTACACTACCGATATCAACCGCACCCCGGTCGAACGCGCGCCGGAGTGCCCCGTGAGACCGCGAAGACGGTGGAATACCTCCCGGCTGGCCCGGGTCTCCCTCGCGTTGCTCGTGGCCGGCGGGCTGCTGCTGACCGTTACGCTCGTCACGCCGATCGCCCTACCCCTGTCGATGGAGGTGGGCGACCCGGTCGGGGTCGCACACACGACGCCGGCTTCCGCGCCGGCCCCATCCACGGTGCTCGTCAGAATGACCGATGCGCCGGCATTCGTTCCCAACACGATTTCGGTGGACGCGGGCAGCAACGTCACGTTCGACCTTCAGAACGTGGGGAACTACACGCATACCTTCACGCTGCTTCGGCAGGCGAACGTGACGCTGAGCCCCTCGCTCACGCCCGACCAGCTGAACGCCTACCTCCGCGAGAACGGGTCGGCGATCAACGAGTCCGTGGCTCCGGGCGGGACCGCTTCGGTCACATACGACGTCCCTCTGACCACCTACTCCATGACGTTCGAATACCTCAGCGTTGTCGCCTACCAGTTTCAGGCAGGGATGCACGGAACGCTGTCGGTGATACCGACGATCGGAGGGAACGCGACGCTCTCGGACAACACGACGAACGCGCTGAGCTTCGTGCCCGACGTGCTCGAGATCAACACCACCGGGATCCACTTCCCCATCAACGTCACGATCACGCTCACGAACCTGGGCTCTCTCGAGCATACATGGTCCTTGGTTCCCCAGGCGGGCGTCAACATCACGCCGACGAACTTCACGGCCTACTTTGAGGCCCACCCCGCGCTCGCAAACATCACGGTGACACCGTCGGGGGGATCGGGATCGTTTCTGATGGACGGACCGGGCGTGTACATGTACATCTGCGAGGAGCCCGGTCATTTCGCGTCGGGCATGTACGGCTACTTGTACGTCGGCGTTGCGCCCCCGCCCCCCTCGGCGGTCTCCACCACGATCGTGTATGCGTGGGTGCTGGCCGTGGCATTAGGCATCGTCGGGGTCGGCGTAGTGCTCTCGTTCGTCGTCTCCTATACTGGCCGATTCCCGAAGCCGCCCGCCGGCGGCGCGCCCCCCGAGGGCGGTCACTACTGAACGATTCGCCCTGTCCGCAGGCGGGGCGGCCGGATGGATCCTACGGTCGGTCGCTAGTCCCGCCACCTCCCGCCGTGTTCCGGAAGGGGAGGCGAGCGGGAACACGTTCGAGCCGCCTACGAACGAGGCCGCGCGGCGGTTCTTAGAGTACGTCGACGAACGAGCGCATCGTAGCGTGGCCCTGTCCGCAGAACTCCGTACAGAAGATCTCGTAGGTCGTCCCAGGCGTCACGTTCGGGATCTGGAAGGCGACGCGGTTGGTGCGGCCCGGGAGAGCGTTGGTCTGCACGCCGAGGCCGGGGATGTAGAGCGAGTGGTCGACATCAAGGCTCGTGACGTTCAGCTGCACGACCGTCCCCGGTAAGACCCATAACTCTCCGCCGGAGACGGTGTTCGTCGTGGCGTCGAAGTTCGAGGTGTAGCAGGTCTGGTTCGAATAGCAGAACGTCCAGGACCACTGCTGGGCCCGTACGACCACGTACTCTGCGGGATCCGATGGAAGGGCGTCGACCTTGTAGAGCACGAACGTCGACCACACGGTGATGCCCGCGAGGATCGCAACGACCGCGAGCGTCCAAGCCACCTCGAGCTTGCGACTAACCATACCGCCGCCCCTTGGTCGCCGGGTCTCGGAACTTGATCAGGGCGTACGCGAGGAACGCGAACGTGATGACCGCCCCCCCCGTCGCGATCCCGGTGATCACCCAGATGATCTCGGACTGCATCGAGAGATTCGTCGCCGCTGGGAGAACTCGTGCTGCGGCCCAGGGAAGGGCGCCGGCGAGCGCGAACGGCGAAACGCGCGATGCACGTACCACGGACCGTATCCTAAGGGGCTCCTACATATGGGCCTCGTACGAACCGCACCGTATCCCCGAGCTCCCCAGAACCTGCGAAGGAATCCGGCCGGACTCGAGCCGATACTTACCAAGGCCGCATAATCGGCCCCTCCGTGGGCTCCTCCACCTTGACCGCCTGCCACTGGGATCGCTCGGGCCGCCCGCACTACGTACGGGTGGGAACGGTCCTGATCGCGATCGGGATCATCTCGCTGGTCGCGTTCGGGAGCTACGGCTCTCCCGCGCCGGCGCTCACGCAACCTTCGGCTCCCGCGTCCTCCTCGGTGGGAACGAGCTTCTCCGTGACCGCGAGCGCGCCATTCCATTTCACGGAGAGCACCGACGAGGTCGCCGCGAATGCGACCATCACGCTGACCTTCGCAAATACCGATTCGCTTCCGCACACGTTCTCGCTCTTCTCGGTGGAAGGGATTGCCATCCCTTCGGACGCGACGGTCAACTACACGGGCGTGACCTACGGGGGCCACTTCCATCCCTTCCTCTTCGTGCTCTACGAGAATGTAACGGGCACACATCCGGCCTACTCGTTCCCCGCCCCGGCAAGTGGTTGGTATGAGTTCGTCTCCTCGGAACCCGGCGACTTCTCCTCCGGCATGTTCTCTGCAATCGGCTTCGGCGTCCCCGCGCCCTCGAACCTCACCGGCGGAGGGCCTCCGGTGACGGTGAGCTGGCCGGTCTACGTGATCGCGGGTACGATTGTCGGGCTCGTGATCTTGGGCCTCGTCCTCGGCTTCGCCAACGGTCAGCGCGGCGAGGAGCACCAGATGCCTCCCGAGCGCCTCGGGTACCCGGAACCTCCCGTGACGAGCACCGCGAGCGCTTCGCTTCCTCCCGATGGTTCTCGACCACCGCCGAGATCCCCGAGCTGACGTACCAACGAACGATCGACGCGAGGGCCGGGTGGGTCGCGAGCCGGAAGAATACTTACCAAGGCCGCTTAATCAAATCGCTCGTGGACCGACCGACCTTGAGCGACCGCCACCGGATTCCCTCGAATCGCCACCGCCGCGCCTGGGTCGCAGCGACCCTCATCGTGATCGCCATCGGAATCATTTCCCTGGCCGCGTTCGGCTGGTACGGAGTCGTCGTGCCGGCGGCCACGCAGCAATCCGCTCCTCCCCCTTCGTCGGCCGGAACGAGCTTTACCGTGACCGCGAGCGCCCCGTTCCACTTCACGGAGAGCACGGACGAGGTCGCGGCGAACGCGAGCATCACGCTCACGTTCACCAATACCGATACGATCGCCCATACCTTCTCTCTGTTCTCGGTACAGGGGGTTGCGATCCCTTCGACCGCTTCGGTCAATTTCACCGGCGTGTCCTACGGGGGTCACTTCCACCCGTTCCTCTTTGTGCTCTACCAGAACGGTACCGGGACGCACTCGGCGTACACATTCCAAGCCCCGCCGACCGGTTGGTACGAGTTTGTTTGCTCCGAGCCGGGCCACTTTGCTGCCGGGATGTTCAACGCGATCGGCTTCGGGGTCCCGGCCCCGGCCAACATCACCGGCGGTGGTGCTGCGGAGACGGTGGGCTGGCCCGTCTTCGTGATCGCCGGGACGATTGGTGGGCTCGTGGTCCTCGCCGTCGTGCTCGGTTTCGCCTGGGCGCCGCGTAACCAACGGCCGGAGGCACCTCCCGAGGAACCCGAGTACCCCGAGCCGTCCTCACCCCGTTCCTCCGGCGCACCGCTCCCCCCGACTCCCCCCTCTCCCCCACCCCGGCCCCCCACGTAGCCCCGGTCGGGGCGACCACAGCCGGGTCGAGGATCCCACCGCAGGTCCGGTCACAAGACGTAAAAAGGCCGGGTTCCGTTAGCTACGAGCCTCGTAGTAGGTTTGGGAGCATCCGAAACGCATGGCATGGTCCACACCGAGTCGTGAGCGACGCGTTCTGAAGGCCGGTCATTCGTCGATCGCAGTAACCTTGCCCAAGCCATGGGCCGAAGCGATGAACCTTCGGCCGGGCGACCTCATCGTATTTGACCAGAACGATGACGGAACCCTGTATCTCAAGCCCGCGCCGACGCCCGGGGCCGGAACCGCCGGCACCCCGTATCTGGTCCAGGCCCGCTCGTTCGATACCCCGGGGGTCCTAGAACGGCTCGTGGTAGGTGCGTATCGCGTCGGGCACGACTCGATTGAAATCCGAACGGACCTTCCTCTCACCGCGGATCGCATGGAGGAGCTGCAAGCGACCGCGCGTGGCCTACTCGGCGTGAGCGTGGTGGCCCAAGAACCGAACCGCATCCTCCTGCAGAACTTCATCGACCCGTCGAAGTACGAGCTGCCGCAACTCGTCCAGCGGATGAAGATGATCCTCATCGCCTTCGTCGAGGAGACGGAGGACCTCGTCCGGCGACGGACGCATACGCGTCGCATCCCCACGCTCAAAGAGGAGGCGAACAAAGTTCTCGCGCTCCTGGTCCGCCAGCTGTTCCTCGCGAGCCGCGATTGGTCGCTCGCGCGTCGGATCGGCTCGCCCGACCCGCGTCAGCTCTTGGAGTGGCGCGTAGTGGTCCACGCCCTCGGGGAACTCGCGACCCTCCTAGGGGAGACCTTGGTCATCCTCAACGAAGAGCCCGGAAAGCTCGAGGGGGCCGAGGCGCTCACCGAGCTGTTGCCCCTCGTCAAGACTTCCCTCAAAGAGGTCGTGGATGCCCTCATGCATCCGAGCCTGGAGCATTCGTGCGCGGTCTACGGCTCGGCCGAAGAGCTCTGGACGTCCGCCGCCTCGATCCGTCTCCACTTGAAGGGGGCGGCACGCAAGAACGGAGTCTCCGCCTCGATGGTCGTGCTGCAGCGAGCGGCGGCGGCTCTGAGCTTGCTCGCCGAGGTCGGAATCGATCGAGCGGTCGCGAACGGCCACGAGACCGTGCTGGTCGAGGCCGCCTAGAGCTACCCACCCTCGCGCTCGACACCGGACCGGCGTCGATTCTTCGGAGCGTGCCGACGGGCTCGATACGTTTCCGAACTCTGCTCCCAACGCCAAAATCGCCCCTTTATCAGGGCGAAGTACGCACGAGTCGTATCCGTTCTATCCTACCGTACGAACGCCATATCGCCCTCGCCTCGGTGGTCGCCATCGGAGGGGTTCGATGTTCGACTCCATCGACGACTGGTTGATCATTGCGGTGGTAGCGGGTGTGTTGCTCTACGGCTCGTCGCAGGTTCCAAAACTGGCCCACAATCTCGGTCGCTCCATGGGTGAGTTCAAACGGGGTCGCCTGGAAGTGGAGAAGGAGATCCGCGCGCAGCAGACCGCGGATACGACCGCGACCTCGGCGGGGGCACCGGCGACGGGCGGCACGCCGGGTGTTCCGGGCTCCTCCCATTAAGGGGGCCATGCGGCCCCCGGGAAGCCGAGACGAGAGCACGGCGAGGCATGGATTCACGTAGGAGGTCCCTCGTTGACTGATGGGCGAATTCGCTCGGATCATCGCGGTTCTAACCGAGGCCCGGCGCCGCCTCTTCCGCGTCGCGATCGTGTTGGGCGCTCTGTTCGGATTCATGCTGGTGTTCAACGTCCAGCTCATCCCCGTTTCGCTCGGAGCCGTCACGTTCCCCGTCCCGGTTCCGTACCCGAATCTGTTCTACAACGTCACCGCGCAGGTCTTCGGCCTGCTGCAGCACTACATGCTACCGGCCGGGGTCCAGCTTCTGAACATCGGGGTTGGCGACTCGGTGATGGTGGAACTCGAGATCGGTCTCCTGCTTACGGTCATCCTCGGGATGCCCTGGATCGTTCACGAGCTCGGAGCCTTCCTCGCGCCGGCGCTGCGTCACAACGAGCGCCAACTCATCCGGAACATTGCGCTCCCGGCGTCCGTCTTGTTTGCCGTGGGAACGATCGCGGGATTGCTGTGGCTCACGCCCTTCACCTATCTGATCCTGTTCAAGTACGTGGGGGCGCTCGGAATCGCCCCCGTGATGGGGGTCCAGGACTTCGTCACGTTCACCCTCCTGTACTCGCTCGCCTTCGGGATCGTCTGCGAGCTACCGGTGTTCATCTACGGGCTCACGCGACTCGGCATCGTCCCCGCGAAAGCGTGGATGAAGCACTGGCGGGCCGCCGTGATCGGCACGCTCGTGTTCGGGATGGTCATCACGCCGGACAACTCCGGGATTACGATGTTGCTGATCGCGATCCCGATGATGGGCCTGTACTTCGGCGGTGCGTACTTCGCCGTCCGATTCGAGCGGCGGCGCGACGTGACCCGAGCCGGCCCGACCGCTCAGGCGGGGTGATCGGCTAGATGGCGCTCTTCAGCGACGTCGACTGGATCATCCTCCTGGCCGTGGTGGTCTTCCTCCTCTTCGGAACCAACAGCGCCGGCACGATGCGCACGATCGGACAGTGGTACGGCCGAGCCATCCGCGCCAAAGACGAACTCATCGGCGAGCTCACGAGAGCTGCCGACCTTCCCGCGTCGGCCCCGGGCAAGCCGCTCAGCCTTCGCGGGACACTGTTGGCCCTCGGCGAGACCCCGACCGGGGCGACGTCTCCCAGCCCTGCGCCGAACATCCCCGCTCCCCCGGCTCCATACCGCCCTGCCCTTCCCAGCGACATCCCCTGGTCGGGCGGTCTCCCCGCGCCTACCTGGTCCGTTGCTCTTCCGAGCGTATGGACCACAACGGAGGGACCCCGATGAGCGGAGGACTATCCACGGACCAGCTCGTCACGCTCACGCAGATCCTGTCCATCTTGGCCGGGATCGGTATTCTGTGGGCGGTCTACTACGGGAGCGACAAGGCCGAGCTACCCGGAACGGCTCCCATTCCCGACCCCAACGAGGTCGACGACACGGTCCCGGACACGCGTGGGAGGACCCTGTGAGCGAGACCACGTGCTCGACCGATTGCCCCTTCACGGGTTCCGCAACTCCGACGTGGCGCGCTCCGGTGGGACAGGTTCGCGCGATCGCTCCCTCGGGAGGTGCCGAGGAGGTTGATGAGACGAAGCGCAATGTCCTCAAACTTCTCGCGATCGCGGGCGTGATCGGAGCCGCCGGAGGAGGACTCGTCGGCGGCGCTCTCCAGTACCTCCAGCCGCCGTCCGTGGGCCTCAAGAGCTACCCGACGACCCAGTTGCTCGACACCAATGGGAAGCCGCTGACCGTCGCCCAAGTGAACAGCCAGTACAGCATCAGCACCTCGACGGTGCTCACGTTCACCTATCCGCTCGTCGACGAGCCGAACTTCCTGCTGAACCTCGCGGGGAACAGCCAGGGGATCACCAAAGTCCCCTACGGGATCGGCGACAACGAAGACGGGTCGGGCCTCATCGTCGCCTACAGCGCGATCTGCCAGCATCTAGGCTGCGTCGCGCCGTTGATCCGATACTACCCCCCCGGGACATGCCCGGGCAAGACCTTCACGACCGCCCAAGGAATCCTCGACTTCTTCATCCACTGTTCGTGCCACGGATCGACCTACAACGCAGCGGACCAGGCGCACAACCTGACCGGGCCGGCGATCCTGCCACTGCCGCAGGTCATCCTGAAGGTCATCGACGGGACGATCTGGGCCACCGGGATGACCCCGTCAAGCCCCGTGGTCAAGGGCCACACGAGCACGCTGCTGGGCGACGCCGGTGTGGGCACGACCACCTCGCTGACGAACCTCGGTCAGGGCCCGACGGCGTGCACGTTCCCCACCTAGGAGGGAAGGATCGGTGTCGTTCTCGGGATGGTACAACCGTTCCCTCAACAAGATCTGGGGGTTCGTCGAGGACCGGACCGGCATGCGCAAGTGGGCGCTGCGGCCCCAGCCCGAGTTCACGTTCAAGCCGAGCTACTGGACGGGCGCCTTCGTCGCGGTGGCTTTCATCTATCAGATCATGTCCGGGATGCTGCTGCTCCTCTACTACGAGCCGAGCGTCTCGATCACGACCACGGCCTGCGGCTCGGGTACGGGAATCGCCCCGGCGGCCTGGTGCTCGACCTACTACATCATGCACAGCGTCCCGATGGGAACGCTGCTCATCACGACGCACCTCTACGGTGCGTACGCGATGATCTTTCTCCTGCTCGTCCACTTCTACCGCGGCTACTACCTCGGCGTCTACAAGAAGCCCCGAGAGTTCTCGTGGATGGTCGGGGCGCTCCTGCTCGTCGTCACCCTCGGGATGGGGTTCACGGGCTACCTCTTGCCCTACAACGTGCTCAGCTACAACGCGACCGACGTCGGGATCAACCTCGCGATCAGTCTCCAGATTCCCCTCCCGGGTGGGATTGTGTTCAACGCGGGAGCACTGATCGCTCCCTTCCTCCTCGGCAACGGCACTCCGCAAGGCTTGCTGAGCCGGATGTTCTGGGCGCACGTCTTACTGTTACCACTCCTGCTCGGTGCCCTGCTCTACGCCCACATCGCGTTGTTCGAGTCGCACGGGATCGCGCCCCCGGCCACCTCGGACCCGTTCCAGCGCCGGCGATTCACGGAGAAGGAGGACAAGCAGAACGTTCCGTTCGTGCCCCACATCTTGTGGTACATGATCAAGTGGGGCCTCCTGTATCTCGGGATTCTTTTCGCGATAGCGGCCCTCTGGCCCTGGACCCTATTGACGTGGTACGGCAACACCGCGGTACCGATCCCACCGATCGTTCCCGACTGGTACTTCCTCTGGTTATTCAAGCTCCTTGACTTCCAAGGGGTCACCCCTCTCATTGCGGTCACCATCGGGACGGTGATTCTGCTCTACATCCTGTTCCTGCCGTTCCTCGATCGCTCGAAGCGAACGCACCCGCGCGATCGCCCGGTGTTCGTCTACATCGGGACGTGCATGATCGAGGTCATGATCATCCTGAGCGTTTGGGGCCAGCTCACCCCCGGCGTGCAGATCCTGCCACCCCAAATCTATGAGACGCTCGTGCCCACGTTCCTGGTGAACGCGGTCGTGATCGCGGGCCTCCACTGGCGCTATCGGACGAGCTACCGGCGACGCCTCGCGGCGTCCCGCTCGGCCGGGTACGCGGGGATTTACGCTCCCTCGACCGCGAATCCGGCCCATCCTGCCCCGAACGCCGCGGAGGTGAGAGCCCTTGAGTAGCGCGAACTCGACGTCGGCGCTCGTTCCCCCCGCACCGGCTCCCGAGACCCCGACATGGTCGACCGGGGTGCTCTGGGGGCTGCTCGCCGCCTTCCTCCTTCCGGGGACCGCAGCCGTCGGCATCCTCGCGTATGCCGTTGCGGTCTGGATCGCGCTGGACCACGACTACTTCTTCGGGGCCATCGTGGCGATCAGCACGGGCGTCGTCGCGTTCCTGTGCTTCCTGTTCATGGCCGGGATCCTCTACCGGGTCGACCGTTACCGCGGCGTGGACCACAAGGTGGTGAAGCTCTTTGAGTGAAGGGTTTACCGATGCCGAGCTCCGCGCCATCCGCCGACGGGTCCTCAACGTCTACGACGGGATCACCGCGCTCTGCATGCTCGGGATCGCGATCATGATCATCTACGTGATCAAGGTCGGTCCGCTCACCAGCCCCGGCGCTCAGGAATCGTTCGGGCTCGCGCTCAGCATCATGTTTCTGCTCGGCGCGCTCCTCTTCCACATCGTCGATCGCACCTACCGCACCTGGCCGCTCGGGCGCCGATTCTCGCCGACTCCGCCGGGGCCGGTGACGGGCTGGGACATCGCCCGCTTCCTGCGCGTCTTCACGGTCGTCGTCGCCGGCGCGGCGATCGCCTACCTGATCGCGTCGATGTTGATCCTATGATAGAATCCGGAGAGTACTAATGGGGCTATCGGCGTTCTACGTGGCGGTCATCTCGATCGTCGCGCTTGCCTCGTTCCTCGTCTACCTCTTTAGCTACCACGGCGAGTGGGTCGTCCGAACGCTGAAGACGTGGCTGTTCACGACCGATCACAAGCGCATCGGCCTGATGTACATCGCGTTCGGGATCGTGATGTTCTTCATCGGAGGGATCTATGCGATCCTCATCCGGACCGATCTCGGCTTCGTCCAAGGACTCGGCCTCAACCCGGTGACGACCCTCGGCATCACGCCGGACGTCTACAGCACGCTGTTCACGATGCACGGGACGATCATGATTTTCCTGTTCATCATGCCGGCCCTCGCCGGGTTCGGCAACTTGCTCATTCCCTCGATGATCGGCTCGCGCGAGATGGCGATGCCGAAGATCAACGCCATCGCCTTCTGGCTGCTCCCGCCGGCCGCGGTCATCCTGATCCTCTCGAACGCCTGGGCCGGCTGGACCGGGTACATCCCCCTATCCCTGCAGGCCAACCCGGCGGATCCCTACGGTATCCAGATGTGGATCCTGGGCCTGCACATCCTGACGATCAGCTCGATGCTCGGCGCGATCAATTTCGTCGTGACGATCATCAAGCACCGCGCTCCGGGGGTGAAGTACTGGAACATGCCCCTGATGGTCTGGGCGGTGCTGATCAACTCGATCCTGCTCATCTTCGCCCTCCCGAGCCTGTCGATCGCGCTCACCTTCGTGCTCAGCGACCTCGAGTTCGGCACCCATATCTTCGCCGCCATCAACGGAACCCCGCTCGGCGGGGCCCTCCTCTATCAGAACCTATGGTGGTTCTTTGCGCATCCCGAGGTCTACATCATGGTGATCCCGGCGTTCGGGATCATCAGCACCGTCATCCCGAAGCTGGCGAGAAAGGACATCTACGGCTACTCGGCGATGGTGATCGCCCTTGCCTCGTTCGCGATCCTCTCGTTCGCTGTGTGGGGCCACCACATGTTCGTGACGGGCGAACCCGCGAACGTCCTGTTCTTCTTCATGCTGGCCACGTTTGCGATCGCCGTCCCGAGCGCGGTGAAGGTCTTCAACTGGGTCGCGACGTTATGGGGCGGTAAGATCTGGATGGCCCTTCCGATGTGGTTCTCCCTCGCCTTCCTCACCGGATTCGCCATCGGTGGCTTGTCGGGTCTCTACCTCGCTTCGATCCCGGTCAACATCCTCTACCACGGCACGTACTTCGTGGTCGCGCACTTCCATTACATCCTGCTGGGCGGGACCGTGATGGCGATCTTCGCGGGGATCTACTTCTACTTCCCGGTCATCACGCGTCGCTGGTACGACCAGCGTCTGGGCCACATCCACTTCATCCTCTCCTACGTGGGGACCAACATCCTCCTCTTCCCGATGTTCATCCTCGGCGCCGAAGGGATGCCGCGTCGGGTCTACACCTACGTCTACATCGGAAACTTTCAGGCGCTGAACTTCCTCGCGACCATCGGGGCGTTCATCTTCGGGTTCGGTCAGTTGTTCTTCGTCTACAACATCGTTCACAGCTACTACTACGGCGAGCCCGTAACAACCCCCGACCCGTGGGGCGAGCCGCTGCCGAGCACGATGACGGGTCCCACGCCGGTTCCGGCGCCCGCGCCGACGCCCCTCCCGGTACCCACCGCGAGCCCCCCCTCGTCGGAGGGAGGCGCGTAAGCGCCCCCGAGCGGATCGATGAACGGACATCGCGCGTTTCGGTACACTTCGCTCGCCGCCGTCGTGATGTGCTGGATCACGATTATCCTCGGCGGCAACGTGATCGCATCGGGTTCGGGACTCGGGTGCTCGACCTGGCCGAGCTGCGACGGGACGTTCTTTCCCGCGCTCACCGGCGCGATGGGCATCGAGTGGATCCACCGCTTGTCCGCCTTCTTCCTCGCGCTGGTGATTCTCGTCCTGCTGGTTCTCGCCCTGGTCTACGAGCGTCGTCGCCCCGCGGTCGTCCGCCTATCGATCGGGGCGTTCGCCATCGTCGTCCTCCTGGCGCTCCTCGGAGCAGCGGTCGTGATATCGGAGCTCAACATCGCCCTCGTGCTCCTGCACTTCGGCGTGGCCACGATCCTCTTCGGAATCCTCCTCGTCCTCGCGCTGATCGTGAACTGGAAATTCATCCCGCGGCGCTGGCACGAGTGGGCCCAGCGAGAGACCCAGGCCCCTTCGAGGAGGACGTCGGCTCCGGACCCGCATCCCGCTCCTTCGAAGGAGACGGTGAACGCTCCCGGATCTCCTTCGAGCGCCGGTCACGCCTAAGACCTCCGCTCGACCTAGCGGCGGTGGCGGAGGGCACTCATGGCGACGGTCATTCCGCAGCCGCATCCGAATCGTCCCACGAGCATTTCCCGCGACTACTTCGCGCTCGCGAAGCCCGGGATCACTCTGCTGATCGTGCTCGTCGCGGTCGGCGGCTTCTTCCTCGCGAACCCGCACCCGATCCCGTGGGTCGCACTGGGGGTGCTGGTCGTCAGCGGCGCGGCCGCGAGTGCCGGATCCGCGATGTTGAACCACTACCTCGACCGCGATGTCGACGCCCAGATGAAGCGCACCCGGGCCCGCCCGCTCCCGGCCGCCCGAATCGGCTCGAGCGCGTCGGTCGCCGTCGTCGGCCTCCTCCTGCTCGGCGGCGGGATCGCGGCCGCATCGATCTTCCTCAACCTCCTCACCGGGTTCTCGATCTTCCTCGGTGGGCTCACCTACGTGGTGGTCTACACGATCTGGCTGAAGCGCCGTTCGAGCTGGAATATCGTTATCGGAGGATTTGCCGGGAGCGCTCCCGCGCTCGCCGGAGCAGCGGCCGCCGTCGGGGCCTGGACCCCGGGCGTGCTCGCGTTCGCCCTCCTGGTGTTCCTCTGGACCCCGCCGCACTTCTGGAGCCTCGCCCTTCTCCTCAAGGACGACTACGACCGAGCGGGGCTTCCGATGCTACCCGACATGAAGGACGCGGCCTACTCCGGCAAGATCGTGGTCGTATCCGCGGCGCTCCTCCTTCCCGCGACCCTCGCAATAGGGTTCACGGGGGCGCTCGCCTGGCCGGTCCTGGTCGTGCTCCTCGCCCTCGCGGGGGGGTTCCTCGTGCTGACGCTACCGCTCTGGAAGGAGGCCGGCCCCGCGGTGGCGCGCAAGGGGTTCATCTATTCCGGGCCCTACCTTCTCGGCGTCGTTGCCGCCGTAATCGCGAACGTCGTGCTGCTGCGCGTCGGCATCGGTGCGATCCTGTAGGTTGCGAGGGACCGACCGAGAACGAAAGCTAGTTGCCCGTACCTCCCTGCCGAGCATCAGCCTTATTTTCCGCGACCCGCTTGGAACTTCCCATGAACGCATCTGGCCACTCGATGGTGGGAGCGGAGCCGTCCCGGGCCGTGGAGCAGGTACTCCGCCGGCTCGGGTATGCCCGGGTCGCCCCCGGTCCCCGCGACGCGGGCGTCGAGCCGGCGTTCTGGGTGCAGGAGCCCGGGGTCCCGCGTCGCCGCTTCCCCGTCTTCATCGAGGGCGTCGCTCCCGACCCCTCCTCCGACGCGCTCGGGCGCTGGTTCGGTGCGGGGACCGGAACGGACCGTCGCGCGATCGTCGTCGTACCGAACGACGGCGCCGCCGAGGAGGCGTGGCGACGGATCGGCTCGACCCAGTCGAAGGCGATCGAGGGCGAGGTCGCGATCCTCGTCGTCCCCCCGTCGGGTCGGGCGGACGCGTCCCCCCATTGGCACGCCCGCATCGCGCCGCGGGCGGAGATCCTGCGCCTCGCCACCGGCATCGTGGTGGGGATGTTTCGTCGCGCCCAGGCCTCCGGCGGCGGGATGCAGGTCGATTTCGAGGAGATGCTCGCGATCCTCCGCCAACGATACGGCATTGACGTTCCGCGCTCGCTCGGCGTGAGCTCGGATGAGGATGCGCTGTTCGTGATCTACCAGATGGCGATGCGGTTCGCCTACGCCCCCGGAGATCCGGGAGCGAACCTGCATATGCTGGTCCTCAAGCCGTCCGGGCCGGCGGCTCGCTTGCCTTGGTTCGCCGCCTAGGGGCTCCGCTCAACCGAGCCGATATAATACGCGACGGCCTCGCACTCTTCGTTAGGGATGAGCGCAGGATCGACCCCTTACGAGAGCCCGTACACTCCGACCCCGGGTGGTGCGACGCCCAGCCCCACCGTCACTCCCGAGGAGGGAATCTCCGACATGAAGGTCTTCTTCTGGCTCGCGATCAGCTCGGCCGCCATCATCGGCGGGGCCGGCGTCATCGCGTGGTGGTTCGCCACCGGCCACTGAAACGCCGGCACCGCGGCGGATCGGGCTACCTCGGGGGTTGAGGCGGCCCGGGGGTCCGTCGTAGGGAGCCACGCCCGAGCGCCCGGGACGAACTCGGCCCCGCCGCTTCGCCTCGGGAATGCCGCTGCCCGAAATCGAACTGTTCTCCGCTCGCGTCGGCCGAGCTCATCGCATCCGGTTCGGGCAACCTTATCTCAGCCGTCCGAGTCGGCCCCCGGGTCGCGGCGGGGCCGTGGGGTAGCTTGGACCATCCTTCTTGCTTGGGGTGCAAGAGACTCCGATTCAAATTCGGACGGCCCCACCGACCTTGGGCGAGGTACGCGGCTTAAGGCTCGCCGCGGATGCGTACGGACCATGGGCCGCCGGTTCGTCCAAGAGCGCCGACAGGACCGGTACTATCGCGCCGCGCAGCGCGAGGGATTGCGCTCCCGCGCCGCCTTCAAACTCGTCCACCTCGCGCACCGCTACCCGATCCTTCGGCCCGGCGATCGCGTGCTGGACCTGGGGGCCGCCCCCGGAGGCTGGTCGCTGGTCGCGCTCGAACTGACCGCACCGAACGGCGAGGTCGTCGGAGTGGATGTACGCCCCATCGAACCCGCCCCCCGCCTCACCGTGGTCCGGGGGCGTGTGGGGGATCCGGATCTTATCGCGCGTCTGGGTGACGAAACGTTCGACACGGTGCTCTCGGACATGTCCCCGCGCATCAGCGGAGCGTACGCGACCGACCACGCCCGATCGGTCGAGCTCGTGCGGGCCGCGGCGCGTCTCGCCCATCAGGTTCTCGCAGAGGGAGGATCGTTCGTTGCGAAGCTGTTTGACGGGGATATGCGCCCCGAGATCGAGAGGGAACTCGCGCCGGAGTACCGCCGGCTCGACCGTACGAAGCCCCCCGCATCGCGCAGTCAATCGAGCGAGATCTACCTGATCGGCCTCGGCCATCGTCGGGCGACGCATCCCTAGTTTCGCTCGATCGAAGCCCGTCGCGTCGCCCTGCTCGGGATATATAGAACGATGATGTGGGTCCGTTCCACGATTTTTGAGGATGGATAACTCGTGATCCGTTTCGGACCGGCGGGGATCCCTCTCTCGTGCAAGGGTCGCACTTTGCGCGACGGGATCGCAGACGTACACCACCTCGGGCTGGCGGCGCTTGAGGCGCAGTTCATCAAGGTGAACCCGCTCCAGCGCGTGGCCCTCGACGACGAGGTGGGCAAGCGACCGCGCGAGCTCGTCCAGCAGCTGGCCATTGCGGTAGGGGCGAACACGCTCGACGCCGCCGAACCCACGCTCTCCTCGCTGACCTCGCCGATCAAGAAGCGCGACACCGTCACGACGCTCACGACGAGTCTCGCGAAGGACTATGCGGACCTCGAGACGACGAGGCGCCTCGCCCGCTCCCTTGACGTTGAGCTCATGCTCCACGCCCCGTACTACGTCGACTTCTTCGGAAGCACCGAGGCGCGCGTGCGGTCGACCCGCCAGATCCAGTGGGCGGGAGTCCTCGCCGAAGGACTCGGGGCCCGCTTCCTCGTGACCCATCTCGGATTCTATGGCCCCGACTCCCGCGAAGCGTCGTTCGACCTGATGGCGAAGGTCGTCGGAGACCTCTCGCGCTGGCTCACGACGTACACGCACGGGGGCACGCACCTCGCTATCGAGCCGAGCGGTCATCCCGATGTGTTCGGTTCTCGGCAGGAGATCCTTGCCCTCTCGCGCAAGGTCCGGGGCGTCGTGCCCGTGCTCAACGTCCCGCACATCGTGGCACGGGAGCGACTCTCGCTGGAGAAGGCCGAGGACTACGCGCCGCTGGTCGAGGAGTTTCGATCCGCGAGCGCGGGGGGCCTCTATCTGAACTTCTCCGGAGTCGAGTACTTCGGACCGGGCGTGATGCGGCTCACGCCCGTCAAGCGTGGGATGGTCCGTTTCGATCCTCTCGCCGAGCTTCTCACGGAGCGGGACTACGACGCGACCGTGATCTCGAGCTCGCCCCTGCTGGAACATGACGCCATGTCGATGAAGCTCCTGTACGAACGGGCTCTGACCCGACGCTGGATGCGCAAGCACGCCCCGCCGCCCGTCCTACGTTCCGCGGCGAAGGTTCTGGCCCCGGCTACCTCGAGACCGAAGCGCCCGGCCGCGCGTACCCCGGCGCGTCGGAGCCACTCCCCCCGTCCGACAGCAAAGGCGAAAGCCCGTTCACGCCCTCGCCCCTCACCGCACAAGGCGAGACATGGCCGATCGCGCTGACTCGACGGTGTTCCTGCGGGCCGACGAGTACATCGCCGCGCACGCGCGTTCCGCGCTAGCCCACATCGACCCCTCGACGCTGGCCCGGGTGGTCGAACTCCTCGCGCGTTCTCCCAAGATCTTCGTCTACGGGGCCGGACGTAGCGGTATCATCGGCCGCGCGCTCGCAATGCGCCTGGTCCAGGCCGGTCTCTCCGCCTACGTGATCGGCGAGAGCGTGACCCCGATCGTCCAGAAAGGCGACCTCGTCCTCATCTTCTCGAACCGCGGCGAGAGCTACTCCAGCATCCAGACCGCGAACATCGTTCGACGGGAGGGCGCGGAGCTGATCGTCATCACGGGACGGACCAGCTCCAAGCTGGCCCACGCCGCCACGGTCCTCGTCTGGCTCAAGGTTCCGGACGATCCGGATCAGCCGCGCCTCGCTCCGCTCGGAACGGTCTTCGAGGCCGCGAGCCTCCGCTTCGGCGATGCGCTCATCGCGGAGTGGATGCGGGTACGCGGCGAAACCGAGGAGTCGATGCGCCGCCGTCACGCCATCATGGTGTAGATCGATCCGACGGCGCGCGCCGCGGGGCCGGCGAAATCGTCTAGGAATCCTTAAACTTAGGAAGCTCTCGACCGAACGTGCCACGTGAGGCGGGTCGCCCGGCGCGTCCGGGCTCGCTGATTCCGGTCCCCACCCGGTTCTTCGTCACGAGCGGGAAAGGGATCAACAAGACCAGCGAGCTCAACGCGTTCGACCTCGCGCTGCTGGACGGGCGCATTGGCGAGCAGAACCTAGTGAGCGTATCGAGCGTCCTTCCCATCGGGATCCGCCAGATCGACCGGGTGGCGCTCGAACGCGGGGCGATCACGCACTGCGTCCTCGCCCGCCATGGCGGCGGCGAAGGCGAGGTCATCAGCGCCGGGATCGCGTACGGTTTCCGGACCGATGGCCAGGGCGGTTACGTCGCCGAGGGCCACCTGCACGGGACCCAGAAGTCGCTCAAGGAGTTCCTGAAGTGGCGCATGGAGGAGATCGCGCACTTCCGTGGCGTCGAGCTCCGCCGCATCCACTACCGGACCGAAGAGCTCGTGATCCCGATGGACCATTACGGCGTGTGCATCGCGGCGTGCGTATTCCTGCCGTAGCGCGGGGCGTCTTCCTACAGCAGTTTTCGGAACAGCAGCTTGTCCTCCAGGCTGCCGTCGAGCTTGAGTCGTCCGGTAACGATCGCCTTCATCGGGCCGATCTCCTTCGAGACCAGTCCGCGGAATGTCTCGGGATCGGTCCGGATCGTGACGTCGGCCCGCGCCGGGGCCGAGGTACGCAGGTTCTCCAATCGCCCGCCCCGGAGGTCGACCGCATACACTTCGGTGTCGGAGAGCCGGACCGAGATCGTTCGCTCGATCCCCGCGAGTTCCCGCGCCAAGGCGGGGTTCTGTCGAGCGTGCCGATTGAACCGATCCACCACGCTCGCGAGTGTGGCCTCGACCTCCGCGCTCATCCGTCGAACTCCTCGAGCCGTCGAGCCGAGCGTTCGTGGATAAGTCTTTTCGTGGGAGCCCACGACTGGCGGAGCCAGGCCGCGCTCTGCACGCCGCGAGAGGCAATCCATCGGCGAACGAACTCCATCGTCCGAGGGTCGGACGGATAGCCGCTACCGATCGGCTCCCCGATCTCGGCCGCGAGTCGCTCCATTGCGCGATCCCGCTCGACCTTGGCCACGATCGACGCCGCGCCCACCACGAGGTCGTCGCGGTCCATATGGTGTCGCGCCTTCACCGGGGCCGGATGCCCCGAACGGGCCTTCAAGATCCGGGCGAACCGTTGGGCGTTGGGATCACATGCATCGGCCCGGGTCTCGTCCGGACCTACGGCGCGCACGAGCTCGGCAAACGCGGTGAGCTCGAGGTCGTTGAGGCTGTGCTTCGCCACGGCGGTATCGATTCGGGCGGGCTCGAGATGGACCGTTCGGCATTCGCCGAGCGTGCGAAGCTCCGCGTAGATCTCCTCGCGGCGTTCGGAGGGAAGGAGCTTCGAGTCGCAGACGCCGATGTCCGAGAGTCGGAGGATCCTATTGCCATCGATTGAAAAGCCCCCGATGACCAGAGGGCCGAGGACCGAACCCCGCCCGGCTTCATCCAGGCCGAGGACCGACCGCACGCGTTCGCCTCCTGGAAGCGAAAGCGTCGTGAGATATCTGCCTCGCCCTCCCGAACCGATGCTCGTCGAAAGAGCGTTCCGCTCAGCCCAGCCGCGGGTGCAGATGGGCTCCGCTCAACCCCGAGGCTACGATGTGGTGGATCTCGCGGGATTGGCTCGACTCGATGAGAAGGTCGCCCAGGCTCAGCACCCCCTCGAGTTCCCCGCTATCCACCACGAGCAGCCGACCGACTTCGTTTTCCCGCATCAGGTCCACGGCTTCTCGGAGAGGGGTCTCGGGAGTCACGGAAATCACCTTCGGCGTCATGCACTGTCCCACGTCCGTGTGGGAGCTCACCCGGCTCTCCCCCGCGACGTGGCGAATCGCCAGGTCGCGATCGGTGACGACTCCGACGATCTTGCCGTCGTCCAGGACCGGAAGGAACCCCACGTTTCCCTCGCGCATCCTCTCCGCAGCCTGGGCGCAGGTGTCCGAGCGCTCGCACACAAGGACGTCGGTCGTCATCAGGTCCCCTACTTTCGGGCCTCGTCGCGACCCTTGCTGGACTCGCTGGAAGAAAGATGCTCGGCGGCGAACGGACTTCGGCCGGTGAGAGGACGAAGAGGTCTTCGACATAACACGCATCTAAGATATTCACGGATAGCGCGCTCATAGTCATTGGGTCAGCGACACTTGACATGGGACCCCCCCGACGCGCGAGCGCGTCGGACCAAATCGACCCGTCTTCGGCTCGCCCGTAGACATCGTGCCGGCGAAGGCGCCTTCCCGGTCCACTCGTGCCTTTCCGAGGACGAGACCTCCCGGGACCTATCCTGCCGTGGACACCAAGGCGAAATGAACTCCGGAGGCTTGGGAGCGGCCATGAGCCCCGATCCTGTTCGAGTCCCTCTCTTGCGACTGAATCAAGGGATCGAAATCCCTCAGCTCGGCCTCGGGGTATTCCAAAGCCCGCCCGGGGACGCCACCTACCACGCCGTCCGCTGGGCGTTGGAGGCCGGGTACCGCCACATCGATACCGCCGCCCTGTACCAGAACGAGGCGGACGTCGGCCGGGCGATCCGCGATAGCGGTCTCGACCGCAAAGAGGTCTTCGTCACCACGAAGATGTGGTATACAGAGCACGGATTCGAGTCGGCGCAACGAGCCGCGAAGGCGAGCCTCGAGCGGTTGGGCCTCTCCTACGTCGATCTCTACCTCATCCACTGGCCCCGCGTGGACCCTCCCCGCCTGCGTCTCGATACCTGGAGGGGGCTCGAGAAGCTGCAGAAGGAGGGCCTCGCTCGCGCGATCGGGGTCTCGAACTACACCATCCGCCACCTGGAGGAACTCGTGGGCCATTCGACGGTAGTGCCGGCGGTCGATCAGGTCGAGTTCCACCCGTTCGTCTACGATCCTAAGCTGCTCGCCTACTGCCAGGATCACGGGATCCTCGTCGAGGCCTGGTCTCCCCTGACCCGCGCGCGACGGCTCGACAACCCCGGGATTGTGGCGATCGCGAACGCTCACGGCAAGAGCCCCGCCCAGGTCCTCTTGCGCTGGGGAGTGGAACATGGGTTGATCGTCCTCCCAAAGTCGGTGCACAAGGAGCGGATCCTCGAGAATGCCGCTATCTTCGATTTCACGCTCCGGGCCGAGGAGATCGCGAAGCTCGACGCGCTGTTTGACGATCAGCGGGTCGGCATGTGGAACCCGGCCACGATCCCCTAAGTTGACGGGGGATGTGCGCGCCCCTCTCCGCAAGATTCAAGAGCGTTCTTAGGTGGCACCCTCTCACCATGGGGATTTGGCAGGGGCGTTCGAAGCGCAAGCGCACCGGCGGACGGTTGCGGCCGATCCGCAAGAAGCGCCGCAACGAGATCGCCCGGGAACTGCAGACCGCCACCGTCGGCGTCGGTACCGTGAAGAAGTACCGGGTCCGCGGAGGCAATCGCAAACTTCGCATCCTTACCGCTCAGACGATCAACGTCTACGACCCAGCCACGAAGGGTACCCGCCCCGCGAAGATCGTGACCGTCCGGGAGAATCCGGCCAACCCGAACTATGTGCAGCGGAACATCGTGACCAAGGGCGCCATCCTCGAAACCGAGGTCGGCCTGGTCCGGGTCCGCTCGAGACCCGGTCAGGACGGCGTCCTCAACGGCGTTCGGATCGCGGGCGCGGCCCCCGCGGCGGCATAGGCACGCCCAGGAGGTCGGGATGCCCGACTACTTCTACGTCTATCCCGCCTACCTCAGCGAAGGGGTCGCGCGGCGTGAGGGGCGACGCGTACCGGCTCTTACTTCGGTGAAGGAGGTCACAATCGAGGAGATCGCGGAGGCGGCGAAGCGCCTAGGATTCTCGGCCGAAATCCAGGCCCAGAAGAACTACCCGCGGCAGTTCTTTACCTACGCGGGGCGCGTGAAGGTGACCAAGAAGGGTGACGTCTCGAAGACCGAGTTCCTGCGCCGGGTCGCCGCGGAAGTGCGCCGTCTTCGACCCAAGGTGACCGCCCCCTCCGTCGGAAACCACCCGTGACGAGCGAAGAGCCAACGACGATCTACTTCACCGGCACCGCCGGCGCCGGCAAGACGAGCGCAGTGCGGGCCTATTCCGAGTGGCTGAAGAGCGCCGGCCACGACGCGACGGTCGTCAACCTCGACCCGGGAAATGAGAGCGACGAGTTCGCACCGGATGTCGACGTGCGTGAATGGGTCCGCCTCGGCGACCTGATGGAGGAGTACGGGCTCGGCCCCAACGGGGCGCAGGTCGCGGCCGCCGACATGATCGCGCTCAAGGTCTTCGAGATCAAGCAGGCGCTCAGCGAGTTCCACAACGACTACGTCCTCGTGGACACTCCGGGTCAGGTCGAGCTCTTCGCGTTCCGCGAGTCATCGAAAGCGATCGTCGACGCGCTCAGCGGCGACCGTTCGATGATCACCTTCCTGTTCGACCCCGCGCTCGCCCGCGAGCCGTCCGGGTTCATCTCGCTCCTCCTGCTGAGCTCCACCGTAGAGTTCCGTTTCCGCCTGCCGATGTCCCATCTGCTCAGCAAGACGGACACGCTCCGCCCCGAGCAGCTCCAGGAGATACTGGGATGGTCGGAGGAGCCGGACCGCCTTTACGAGAGGATTCGGGACGAGCTGGCGACGCCCGACGTCACCCTGTCCACCGAGCTCTTTCGCGCGATCGAGTCCACCGGTCCGTTTCTCGGCCTGATCCCGGTTTCGAGCACCGAGGGTACGGGGTTCGAAGCGTTCTATCGGGCGGCGCAGCGAACGTTCGCTGGCGACGAGGACCTCGAGCCGTCGCAGGGTCCGACGGACCTCTGAGCCCGCGCCCTATCCCTCGGTGAAGAACAGCCCCATTCCGGCGGATGCGGCCTCATCCTCGGCCACGAAGGCTTGGTGGATCCGCTCCTTCTCGGCGGCCGGTGGGGCGCTACCGATGACGGCAAGGCGCTGTTCCGCCTCACGGACCACGTCGGCGGCGCCCTCAATCTGGATGCAGTACTCCCCCGCGGGTCCGCCGACGGTGGAGGCCTCGCGAAGCTTGTGGCTCTGCCGGGCGATGCGATCCTCCCGGAGGATCTCGTCGAGTTCCGCACGCTTCGCGGAGGGAACGAGGAAGATCGTGTAGGCCATCGGCGGCCTCGACAGGGCCGGCGTATATGACGGTCACCCGCCCGTTTCCGCTCGATGTCTACCATTATGAACCCCTTGCCGCCGATGAAGGTGGGATGACGGCCCCGCCTCCGCTGGTCCACCGGTCCGTTCGGTACGGTGCGTGGTTCATCTTCGTCGGGGCGGTCCAATTCGTCATCGCGAACATCCTCGTCCAGCTGTACTTTCCGAACTACTCGCTGGCGACGAACTACATCAGCGATCTCGGGAACACGGTGAAGAGTCCCGAGTACCTCGTCTTCAACATCTCGATTATCCTACTCGGTCTGCTCGCGTTTGGGGGAATCCTCCTCGCCTGGAGCGCGTTCCCCCGCGGCGGCCTCAGGGTCACCGGCCTGTCGCTCCTCTTGCTGGCGAGCGTGGGGGCCATCTTCGTCGGACTCTTCCCCGAGAACGTGAACGGCACGATCCACAGCATCGCTTCGCTCCTCGTCTTCCTACCGGGCGGCATCGCGTTGCTCGCGTTGGGCTCCTCGATGAACGACCAGAACCACTGGGGAACGGCGATGCGCTGGTTCTCGATCGCCCTGGGCGTGATCATCCTCGTCTCCCTCGCGCTCTTCCTCTTCACGACGGTGGGGTCCGCGACCTACCCCGGGCTCTTCGAACGCCTCGTGGTCTACCCGGTGCTCCTGTGGGCGATCGTCGTGGGAGTGTTCCTCGCACGCATACCGATCCGAGCCCGCCGGCATCTCGTGCCCGGAGTCTGAGCGGAGCTCACAGCGTCGCGGAACGGGCCCTCAGTACCTCGTCCACGGACGCGACGAGCGCCTCGGCGAACCGGGCGAGGTCGGGAGAACGGTAGCTCTCCAACTGTCCGGCGTCCGACAGCTCGCTCACTCGGGGATCGAGCGGGAGCTTGGCGAGCACCGGGATCCCGTACTCCTTGGCGATCCCGTCGATACGGCTGGGGCCGAATGGCTCGAACTCCTGGTCGCAGTGGGGGCAGCGGACCGTGGTCATGTTCTCCACCAGACCTAGGAGCGGGACGTGGAGATCGCGAGCCATGTTCATCGCTTTCTTCACGATGAGTTGCGCGAGTTCCTGGGGCGTCGAGACGAAGACCATCCCGTCGATCGGGATCGTCTGGAACACCGTGAGTGGCACGTCGCTCGTTCCCGGCGGCATGTCGATGAGCAGATAGTCGAGCGGGCCCCAATTCACCCCCCCGAAGAACTGTTGGATGAGTCGGGTGACCAGCGGTCCCCGCCAGATGACGGGCGTTTGCTCGTCCTCGACCAAGAACTGCGAGGAAACCACCGGCATCCCGGTCTCGGTGTGAGCGGGTTCGATGCCTTCCCCTCGGTCGGCGAGCGGTCCGGCCCGGCCGAAGAGCTTGGGAATCGACGGTCCCGTGATATCGGCGTCCAGCACACCGACCTTTAGCCCACGGCGCTGGAGCTCGGCAGCGAGCAGGGCGGTCGCGCTCGACTTACCGACTCCGCCCTTGCCGCTCCCAACCGCGACGATCCGTTGGATCCGGCCCTTGTCCATCCGTTGAAGTCCCGGGCGCCCTCGAGCCGGAGGCGCCGGACCGGGCGTCGGAGTCGGAGGAGCCGCCGGCGTCATCAGTGGATTTCGAACGAGGCGGGCGATATATAACAGGGGGCGGTCGCGAGGACCCGAGGCGCGCGGGATGGTCGTAGGAAGGTCTACCCAGCTCGACGAGATCTTCCGACCCCGGTCGATCGCGGTGCTGGGCGCGTCGAACCGAGAAGGTTCGGTGGGCCACTCCCTCTTCCAGAACTTGCTTACTTCGAGGTACCGCGGTGTGGTCTACCCGGTCAACCCGTCTTGGACCAGCGTTTCGGGGGTCCGGTGCTTTTCCACCGTCGACGAGCTACCCGAGGCCCCGGACCTCGGAGTGGTAATCGTCCCGGCCGCCGGGGTCGAGAGGGTCGTCGACGATCTCGGGCGCAAGGGCGCGAAGGGCGTCGTGATCATCTCGGCCGGGTTCCGGGAGATAGGCCCTGCGGGTGCGGCCCTCGAGGATCGCGTGATCGCAGCGGCCCGACGGTATTCCATGTCGATCGTCGGACCGAACTGTTTCGGCGTGATCAACACGGACCCCGCGATCGGGTTGAACGCGACGTTCTCCGCGGACCTTCCGCCCCGAGGGAACATTGCGTTCATCAGCCAGTCCGGCGCGCTTTGCGCAGGAATCCTCCGCTACGGGATCGAGGAGGGAATCGGGTTCTCCCGGTTCGTCTCGATGGGCAACCGCGCCGGGGTCGACGAGAACGACCTGATCTCGTCACTGGCGGAGGATCCTACCACTCGGGTCATCCTACTGTACGTCGAGAGCCTGGCGAGCGGTCGTCGGTTCCTCGAGGCCGCGCGCGAGGTCACCAAGAGCAAACCGGTCCTCGTGATCAAGAGCGGCCGATCCCCGGTCGGCGAGCGCGCGGTGCGGAGCCACACCGGCTCGCTCGCCCAGTCCTCGCGCGATCATCTCTTCGACGCGGTCTTCGAGCAGTCGGGCGTCATCCGGGCCGAGTCGATCGGCGAGCTGTTCCAGATGGCGAAGGTCCTGGGGTCCGGCTCGACCATGCGCGGGACCCGGCTCGCCATCCTGACGAATTCGGGCGGACCCGGAATCCTCGCGGCCGACGCGTGCGCGCGGAAGTCGATCGACCTGCCGATGCCGTCCGCCGGGCTGGCCGGGCGATTGCGTCGGATCCTCCCGTCGGCGGCCAGCGTCGCGAACCCGGTCGACATGACTGCGGACGTGGACCCCTCTCGCTACGAGCGATCGCTGAAGTGGCTGCTCGAGTCGCCGGAATACGACGCCGCCCTCCTCATCTCCACGCCCGTCGGCACCATGAGCTCCGACCGGCTGGTCCGAGCGATCCTCGATGGTCGCGAGGGCTCGAAGAAGCCCGTGATCGCGTGTCTGTTCGGCCTGACCGATATTTCGAGCGCGGTCGGTCAGTTGGAGCAGGCCGGTATCCCTACGTTCACGTTCCCCGAAGAGGCGGTCGGGGGATTGGCCGCGATGGTCGAGTATCGCCGATGGCGCGGCCGACCCAAGACGCGGGTCCGTCATTTCGCCGTGGATCGAAGGCAGGCGAGCGCCACGCTCCGCCGTGCGCGCGCACAGGGACGGTCCGTCCTTCCCGAGTACCTCGCACGGGAGCTGCTCGAGGCGTACGGGATCCGATTTCCCGCGCACGGCCAAGCGAAGAGCCTCGACGACGTCCTCTCCCTCGCCGGGCGGATCGGCTACCCGGTCGTGCTCAAGGTCGCGAGCCCCGACATCCTGCACAAGACCGACGTCGGAGGCGTGCGGCTCGGGATCAACGGCGCGGATGAGCTGAGGTCCGCCTGGGCGGACATGCGGACCGCCCTGAAGGCAAAGGCTCCGAAGGCTCGGATCGACGGTTTCGAGGTGGAGTCGGAGGTCCCGAAGGGGCCCGAGGTTCTCATCGGGCTCCAGCGAGACCCGACGTTCGGTCCGATCATCGCGTTCGCGCTCGGGGGAATCTACGTCGAGGCACTGCAGGATGTGACGTTCCGGCTCGCTCCGCTAGTGTCGCTCTCCGCCGAGACGATGGTGAAGAGCCTACGCGGGCTCCCGGTCCTCCAGGGAATGCGGGGAGCCCCGCCGGGTGACCTGCCGGCGATCTACGAGGCGATCGAGCGCGTCAGTCAGCTCGCCGTCGAGCTGCCCGAGATTGCCGAACTCGACCTGAACCCGCTGATCGTGCGCCCCGCCGGCTCCGGCGTCGTTGCGGTCGACGCGCGCGTCGTGTTAACGCCGTCTTCCACAGCGGCACCTCCTCCTTCACCCGGTCGATCAACTCGCTCACGGTCTCGAACGCGGCACGTCGGTGCGCCGCGGCCGCACCGATGATCACGGCGACCTGGCCCGTCCTCACCGGGCCGACCCGATGCCAGATGAGCCAACGATCGGCCCCGTGACGGCGCGCCACGGAACGCCCCAGCGCGTCGAGGGCCCGCAGCGCGGGCGCGACGTGGCTCTCGTAAAGGAGCCCGCGGACCGTCTCGGACCCGATCCGGTCCGGTCGGACCACTCCCTGGAAGACGACGACCCCGCCGAGCCCGCCGCCTAAGAGCTCGCGCAGCGCGGCTTCGCCGTGGAGCGGTTTGCGCGACAGCCGGACGGACACGCCTAGCCCCCGCTGTACGGAGGGTGGATCGCGAATTCGTCGCCCGGCCGGACCGCGGCTCGGGCTCCGCGGACGTACTCTGCGTTGATCAAAAGGCGCGAGTGCGGGGCGATCGGCCCCAGGCGCGGGTAACGGCGGACCAGGGCGGCCACGAGCTCCGGTACGGAGAGACCTTCGTCGGGGACCGGCCAGTCGATCTGAGGGGCGCCCACGGCCTCACGGGCGGAGGCGAACAGGAGGACCCGGGTCGTGCCAGCCACGTCCGGACTACCCGCGTCGCCGCAAAACCCCTCGCTACCCGTCTCCCTCAGCGATAAGTACGCTGAGGGAACTGAAGCCATCGGTGTCCGATCTCCTAGTACGTACCGGTGGCGAGGCCGGTGATGGTATTGCCTCGCTGGGTGAGACCGTCGCCCGGTGCTTCGCCCGGATGGGGCTGCACGTCTTCGGCCTCAACGCCTACCAATCGGTCATCCGCGGCGGGCACGTCTGGTTCCAGGCTCGAGCGAGCGAGATCCGGCCGTTTTCGCAAGGGGACGGGGCGGACATCCTCTACTGCCTCAACCGCGAGACGTTCGACATCCACCGTGCGGATCTTCGCCCCGGTGCGACGATCGTCTACGATCCGGAGAAGTTCGCGATCGCTCCCGGCGACGTTCCCACGGGCGCGCGCCTGCTCCCGGTCCCGACCCTGGCCATCGCACGCAAGTACACGAGTCAGGCCATTCTCCAGAACGCCTCCGGGCTGGGGGCGATGGCCTACCTGGCCGGCATCCCGCTCCCGGTGCTTCACGGGGCGCTCGCCGACTCCTTCGGGAAGAAGACGGGGGACGTCGTCACGTGGAACCTCGGGGCCAGCGCCGACGGTTACGAGTTCGCGAAGCAACATTCCGGCGCCAACGACCATGCCGTTGCCCCCAAGGGAGAAGGGAAGCTCCTGTTGACGGGCAACCAAGCGATCGCGCTCGGGGCGGCGGCCGGCGGGGTGAAATTCCTGGCCCAGTACCCGATGACTCCCGCCTCGGGCATCATGCATTGGATGGCCGCGCACTCGCGCGACCTCGGCATCGTCGTCAAGCAGGCCGAGGACGAGCTCGCGGCGATCAACATGGCGGTGGGGGCCAGCTTCGGCGGAGTTCGCGCGATGACGGCGACGAGCGGCGGGGGGTTCTCTCTCATGGTCGAAGCGCTCGGAATGGCCGGGATGACCGAGACGCCGGTAGTGGTCGTGGAGTCGCAGCGCGCCGGGCCCTCGACCGGGCTCCCGACGAAGACCGAGCAGGGGGATCTCCACCTCATGATCGGCGCCGGTCAGGGCGAATTCCCTCGCGCGATCCTCGCTCCCTCCCACCCGAAGGAGGCCTACCAATCGACGATCGATGCGTTCCGCCTCGCCGAGGAGTGGCAGACCCCCGTCCTCCTTGCGAGTGACCTCCACCTGAGCGAGAACTATGCGACGGTCGACCGGGATGAGATCAACCTGAACGTGCCGATCGCCCGGATCGCCACCGCCACCGCACCGGGCACCGGCGAGTACCTACGATACGCGTACACTCCCACGGGGGTCTCTCCCCGATCGATCCCCGGGCAACCCGGCCTCCAGTACGTCGCCGGGTCGGACGAGCACGACCAGAAGGGACACCTCATCAGCGACGTGCGGGCGGGCGTCCCGATGTGGGTCGCCGAGCGAGCGAAGATGATGGAGAAGCGGATGCGCAAGCTCGATGGACTGCGCCGGGCGGCTCCCCCACCGGTCGTGGAGGGGCGACCCGACGCCGACGTGACGTTCGTCGCGTGGGGCTCCACCGTCGGAGCGATCCGCGATGCGATGCCGGTCCTCGAAGCCCAGGGGATTTCCACTAACCTCCTCTTCGTGCGGACCGTCTATCCGCTGCGGGCCGACATCGTGAGCACGACGCTGGAGAGCGCCCGGACCTCTCTCCTCGTCGAAGCCAACTACTCGGGGCAACTGGGGCAGCTCATCCGGCAAGAGACCGGCATCCTCCTCCCGCACCGACTGCTCAAGTACGATGGCGAACCTTTCTATCCTCACGAGATCGTGGCGAAGGTACGGGAGCTGACCGGGCATGGCGGACAGTAGCGCGAGCATCCCCCGAGCCTCGACCGGGCCCGCGCTCCCGGTCATCGGCAAGTCCGACACGAAGCCCACCTGGTGCCCGGGCTGCGGGGACTTCTCGGTCTTGGCCGCGGTCGAGATGGCGCTCAAACGCTTGCAGGTCCCGAGTCACAACGTCGCCGTGGTCTCGGGGATCGGCTGTTCGTCGAACCTCCCCCACTTCCTCTCGAGTTATGGCTTTCACGCGATCCACGGGCGCGCGCTTCCCGTCGCCGAGGGGATCCGCTGGGCCAATCATGGCCTGACCGTTATCGCGACCGGTGGGGACGGGGACGGGTTCGGCATCGGTGCGGGCCACTTCGTCCATACGATGCGTCGCAACGTCGATCTGACGTACGTGACCATGGACAACCAAATCTACGGCCTCACCACCGGTCAGGCGAGCCCAACGTCCATGATGGGGCAGAAGACGAAGTCCACGCCGAACGGGGTCATCGAGCGACCGGTGGACCCGATCGCGCTGGCCCTCGCCTCGGGCGCGACCTACGTCGCCCGCGGGTTCAGCGGAGACGTCAAGCATTTGGCCGACCTCATCGCGAACGGGATCCAGCACCGGGGGTTCTCCTTCGTCGATGTCTTCAGCCCTTGCGTCACGTACAACAAGCTGAACACGTTCGATTTCTTCCGGCAGCGTGTCTACAAGCTTGAGACCTCGGGGCACGACCCGACCAACATCGGCCTCGCCTTCCAGCGCGCGATCGAGTGGGGCGAAAAGATCCCGATCGGCCTCTTCTACAAGGTTGATCACCCGACGTACGAAGACCTCGAGGAGGTCCTCAGCGCGGGTCCCCTCGCGCACCAGAACGCGGGCCTCGTCGGGCGCGAGAAGCTCCTGGACGAGTTCGCCTAGAGTGCGCTCGCGGATCGCCCCGCTCCTTGATCGCCCTATCCTCGAAGCAAGTGTAATGGGGGAGGCCTATTCCCTGCGCCGAGGCGCGATACGGTAGAGGAGCCGAGGGAGCCGTCTCGTAACGGGCTCAGCGTCGTCACCCGAGGGACCCTTCTCCTCTTCACCGCGACCCTGGTATTCATCGCCGCGAGCTTCGTCTGGCGGGTCCTGTTGGTCCGGACCCTCTCCGCGACTGACTGGGACGCCTTCAGCGACAGCATCGCCATCGCCAGCGTCGTGGCGATGGTGGGCGGTTTGGGCTTGCAGAACACCCTCGCCCGCAACCTGCCGTATTCGACACATGAACCCGAGCGACGCGCCCTGGTTCGGACCGGGCTCCTCTACGGCGGTCTGAGCTGCGTCGCGATCCCGGTCGGTCTCTACTTCGCCGGGCCGACCATCGGCGCGGCCACCGGTTCGTCCGCGGTCACGCTGGGGGTCCAGGTCATCGGCCTGGCATGGGGCTTCTACGAGGGGGCGACGCTCCTCACGGCGATCTTCCAGGGATTCGAAGTGGTCTGGCCGTACGCGCTCTTCGTCTACATCCTAGGACCAATCCTCTTCGTGGGCCTCATCGTGGGCGCGTACGTCGATCCCGCGCTAGGGATTTCCTACTCGTTTGCCCTCTGGTCCTACGCCGCGGCCTACGGCATCGCCTTCGGGCTCGCACTCGTCTACACGTGGCGAGGTCTTCCGAAGCACCTGCCGCCCGGCCCTCGGGCCGTCGGACGGACGGTCCCGACCCTCCTCTTCGCGCTGCCCCTCCTCGGCGTCGCGGTGTTCAGCTACCTCAACGGCTACGCCGACACGATCGTGCTCGGGGCCGTGCACTTCTCCGAAGTGGGGACGTACGTCGCCTCCCTGACGCTCGTTCGCCTGCTGCCGATCGGGGTCACGGCGCTCTCGTTCATCATGCTCCCCGTCACCGCCCGGCTCGTTCGGACCGGCGATCGGTCGGCCGCCGAGACGACCTTCGCCACGGCGACCAAGTGGACGACCGTCTTCAGCCTCCCGCTCTTCCTCGTCTTCGTCTTCCTGCCGGGCCCCTCCCTCCTGCTCGTCTACGGGCCCAGTTACTCGTCGATCACGGTCCCGCTGATGATCGCCGGGACCGGAGGGTTCCTCTCGACGATCGTGGGACCGTCCGCCGCCGTACAAATCGCGCTCGCCCGGACGCGCCTGTTGCTCGTGAACGCGAGCATCAGCGTCGCGGCGGACGTGATCCTCGCCGTGATCCTCGTCCCTCCCTATGGCATGGACGGTTCGGCGATCGCTTGGGGCGTCGCGGCGACGATCTACCCCGTGCTGGCCGTGGCCGAGCTCGCGCGACTCGACCATATCCATCCGTTCCGCCGCACCTACGTGCTGCCCTTGATCGCGACTGCGGTCCCGGCCGCCCTGATCCTCACCGCGCTGCGGTTCGTGTACGTTCCGGGTTGGTCGCTCATCCCGATCGGGCTCCTGCTCGCGTTGTTCTACCTCCTCATGATCGTCCTCACCCGGAGCGTCGACGAGGGGGATTCGCTGCTCCTCGGAATCGTGGAGCGCTTCCTCGGCCTTCGGCTGGGGTTCGTGCGTCGGATTGGGGCTTGGGGGCTTCACCGGGAGCGGACCCCTCCCGCCCACGGCCATCCTTAGACGGGCCCCCGACCGGAACCGCCCCGTCGCGGCAGCGTTCGACCTCCCCGGGACGAGTTTGCTCGGCAATCGGACTCAGGACGGTGCTCCGGGATTCGACCTCTAAGCTCCGGTTTCGCGGCGGGAACGCGCCCCCATCCCTCAAGGGACCTCCGCCGGCTCGGGGGCTACGGGTGCCCCGTGGGAGCCGGTCCGCCGCATTAGAGTTAAGACCCGAGCTTTCGTTGGCCGGCCCGATGACGACGGGATCCGGCGATCCGGACGAGGTCGTGCTCGACGCGCTGCGACGGGCGGTCGCGCAAGCGCCGCGCCGGCCGGCCGCCATCGAGGTCGACATCCGTCTGTCCATCCTTCTGGGCCAGCAACGCCCGTCGGTGAGCTGCGGAGGTTGCTCGGTCCCCCTCGAGTTCGAGGGGATCCCGGCCCGGACGAACCCTCACCTTGGAATTCCGTTCCGCCTGCTGTCGGAGAGCTCTTCTCCATCCTCGTAAGGGATCGACCGAGCGGGGACCTCGAGCGGAATGTCGATCTCCATCATCGGGAGCGTCGTCTGGCTCATCACGACGACCCTAGGCGCGATCGGACTCACGGGCGTCTTCGCCCTGATGACCGTCGAGAGCTTCGGCATCCCCCCGCTCCCGAGCGAGGTGATCCTGACGTTCAGCGGCTTCCTGATCGCGGAGGGCACCTTCTCTCTCTACGGTACGATCTTCGCGGCCCTCGCCGGCTCGCTCGTCGGGTCCTTCATCGCCTACGGGGTGGGCCGGTGGGGGCGCGAGTGGATCACCCGACCGAGGCCGGCGGGGCTGCGCCTCAGTCCGGAGCAGGTCGGGCGCGTCGATCGCTGGTTCCAGCGGCGGGGCGACTGGGTTGTCGCCGTGGCCCGCATGCTCCCCATCGTCCGCAGTTACATCAGCTACCCTGCCGGCTTCGGCGAGATGAA
>JAKAYT010000008.1 GCA_021826685.1 Thermoplasmata archaeon | reverse complement strand
GTGATCGATGCAGGGCTGACCAAGCTTTGCACGATCAACACGTTCTTCTCGTGCGCAGCGGTGGCCAACAGCGGCCATACGACCACGCTCTACCTCCCCGACTGGCTCTGGGGAGTGCTCGGATTCATACTGATCCTCGTCGTGGCTAGCCTGGCCGAGCGGAATCCCAAGGACCGGCGCTACGTCTACGGACTCATCGCGCTCACGACCATCGGAATCGCCTTGGCCCTGTACTTCCTCTACGTAGAACTGTCCGTGATCCACGCGGTTTGCGTCGTCTGCGCCTCGGCGTACGCGATGGGATTCATCGCTTGGGGCGGCGCGATCGCCCTCGCCCGCGCCCCTCCCGAGACCCCCAACGACTCCGACGAAAACGAAGACGAACCGTAGCCCGAACCGGCGGTCGGCTCTGCGTTATATAGGCGACCCAAATCGGCCCGCCGGGCTCGCCCCGAGGTCGATCGAAGATGGTATCGGATTACGCCGTGCTCGCCGCGGGTATCGCAATCGCCGGAGGCCTGATCGGGACGGGCATGGCCCAGTCCGGGATCGGCGCCGCCGGTATGGGGATCATCGCCGAGAAGCCCGAGAAGTTCGGTCAGGTGCTCTTCTTCTTCGTCATCCCCGAGACGCTGTGGATCATCGGGTTCGTGCTCGGGATCATCCTGCTGCTGGGGATCCTGTAGTCCGGGACGAGCGGGGCGCGATGAGCCTAGACCGCCTCGTCGAAGAGATTCGCGCCCGAGGCGAGGCCGAGGTCCGCTCCATCGAAGAGAACGCCGCGATCGAGACGGCCAAGATCGCGGCCGATCGAGACCGGCGCATTCTCGAGATACAGCAAGAGTCCGAGCGCGCGGGGACCATCGAGGCGAACCACGAGCGCGTGCAGCGGGTCGCCGCCGCGAAGCTTCGGTCCCGGCAGCGCCTGTATGAGGCGCGCGAGGCGCGATTGAAGTCCTCGCTCGGCGCCACCCACCAACTGCTCGCCGACTACACGACCCGTCCGGAGTACCCGAAGGTCCTCGAGCGCATGTACCGCTACGCGACCGGGGCCCTCGGCCCGGACGTGCGTCTCAAAGGTCGGGCCGAGGACGCCGCGGCCTTGAAGCGCATCGCTCCGGGGCGCGTCGATCCGAACCCCATCCCCATCGTGGGAGGCCTCATCGCCGAGACCCCCGACGGGAGCCGCCAGCTCGACCTCTCCTTCAACGAGCTTCTGCGCCTGCGCGAAGACCGCGTCCGCGAGCTCCTCGCGTAGCGGAGGGACGCGCTCGTGGCCGGCAGCCCCTATGCGAGCTCCCTCGGCCGCCTCAAAGCCGACGGCATCTCATTCCTCACGAAGGAGTCATTCGCCCCGTTCCTCTCCGCGACCTCCGTCGACGAGATCGCGAAACAGCTCGCCCTGACCCCGTACGCCTTCGAGCTGGATCAGGCCCGCGCGGCCTACTCCGGGCTCCCGCTCATCGAAGCGGCGGTCAACCGCACGCTCGTGCGGCGCAACCGACACGCCTTCGACGCGACGCCCTTCGCCGGCCGCCTCGTCATCGCCGCGTATCTGAAGCGCTGGGACATCGAGAACATCGGGGCCATCCTCGCGAGCAAGGCGCAGAGCCGCCCGCTCACGCTCTCCGACACCGAACTCGTCAGCAGCCGCGACATCCCGGCGGGTCTCATCGCCGGTACCCTCTCGCTGGACGACCTGCGCAACCTGGTAGGGCAACCGACGATCGACGCGGTCATCACCGACCTCGTGCGCTTCGGCTACGGCGGTCCGCTCCTTCCGCTCCTCGAGGAGTTCCGCCGCACGCGGGACATCTTCCCGTTCCTGCATGCCTTGCGGATCCAGTACTACGCGGGCCTCCTCGAGGCGGCCCGCTTCTTCCAGGGCGATGAGTGGATCGTCCGCCAGCTCGTCCGGAGCGAGATCGACGTCGGCAACGTGCTCGTGCTCCTGAAGGGGAAGGACTCCGACCTCCCTCTCGAGGACGTCCAGGGCCGGTGGATCGAGGGAGGATCGATCCCGGCCCACGAGGCGACCGACCTCTACACCGCGCGCTCCGTGCCGGAACTCGTCGACCGCCTCTCGCCCCATTACCCCACGCTCTCCGAGGGCAACGCCGCGTACTCCGAGGCGCAGAGCCTCGCACACTACGACGTCCACCTCCAGCGCGAGCGGGCCGCGGCCGAGCTCCGGCGCCTCTCGAGCTACCCGATGAGCTTGGGCGGGATCTTCGCCTACCTCTTGATCGCCGAGCTGGAACGCTCCGACCTACGGCGCGTGACCTACGGGGTTCTCTACGGCATCCCGTCGGAAAGGCTCGGCCGCATGCTCACAAACCCCCGCTTCGCGTAGGCCGGGCCTACGGCTCCGGGGCCCGCAGGATCGGGCCGAGGGGACTCGCGCCCGAAGGGGTGCCGCCCGGCGGCTCGGGAGGGGCGGTGTAGGCGCGCTCCGAGCCGAACGGGCGGAACGGCCGGCCGTTGCCCGTGTAGAACTTCGAGAAGTACTCGACGAAGATCAGACGCGCCCCTTGGATCCCCGGCTCGAAGACGCCGAGGACGACGTTGAACGCTTGGCCGATAACGAGGATGATCGCGCCGACGAAGATCCCCACGGCCACGAACTCCGCCGGGAAGTGGTGCGGCAGGTGCGTCCCGATGAGGTCGATGACGCTCGCGAGAACGACGCTCGCGAGCAGGATGCCCACGAGACGCGTGTAGGACAGGATGTGGCTCACGATCTCGATGAGCCCCATGATCCCGAAGCCTCCCTCTCCGACGAGGAGGACCACGAGCCCGGCGATCACGACCCCGAGGTACGGGTAGAGGAGCGAGCCCGAGAAGCCGTGCTGGTGAATGACGTAGAGCCCGAACAAGGCGATCCCCCAGGTGAAGATGATCCCGCCGACCTTCGCGACCGCCTCGCGCGGGTGGTGGTGGAGGGTCTCCTTGATGGCCCCGAGCAGGAAGCCGAACGTGACCATCGCGACGCCGATGTATCCCGCGATGACCAGGAGCGTCCCGACGTTCGCGAGCGGCGAGAACGGGGCGGTGTAGCCGAACAGCGTATGGAGCACCGCGAAGCCGAAGAACTCGTCAAAGTAGAGGCCGAGGCCGATCGCGATCGCGCAACCGGGGAGGAGGGCGTAGGCGAGCTGACGCATCGCCGGCGGGCTCATGATCCTCGTGACGAAGTTGCGCAGCGCTCGGGGGACGTAGCGGCCCCCGGGGAACCCGCCGATCATCCAGAGGCTGATGCCGAGGATGACGAGGCCGTAGCCCCAATCGCCGAGCATGAGGCCGAAGAAGATGGGGAAGACGATCGCGAAGACGATCGTCGGGTCCCACTCCGTGGCCTGAGGGAGCGAGTAGAACCGGATGAAGAATTCGTAGCGCCGCACGCCCGCGGGGTTGCGCATCAGGGTCGGCGGCTCCTCGCGCGTCGGGACGAGGTAGAAGTACGCGCGGCCCGAGCTCACGCGCTCGATGGCCGCGCGCAGTCGATCGAGTTCGCGCCTTGGGACCCATCCCTCCACCGCGAAGGTGTTCGGCCCTCGGCCGAGCTTGGTGTAGACCTCGAAGAGCCGGTTCTGGATGGAGAGCGCTTCTTCGAGCGCGGCGACGAGAGGGTACCACTCCTTCGAGATCTCGGCGAGCCGGGCCCGGATCTCGGCGCGCCGTCGCGTCACGCGCGCGCTCTCCTCTTCGAGGCGGGCGGTCTCCTCCGGGACGCTCCGGGCGAGCGTCGGCACCGCCGTCAACCGGATCCCGCTGGAGGGGAGCACTCGACCGACGAGGTCCGCGTGGCTGCGGGGGAAGAGGACGATCGCCCGGGCCGGGTCCGGCGCGGCGACCGTCACGACCTCCGTCTCCGCCGGATACGTCGCTCGCAGCCGATCGACCAGATCCAAAGGACCCTCGGCGAGGAACGGTAGGTAGGTCCGGGTCGACAGGTCGTCCAGCGGGTCGTGATAGAAGGAGAGCTTCCCGAGGAGTGTGACCGTCTCCCGGAGCCCTTTGAGCTCCGTCTGGAGGCGATCGTCCTCCCGCACGAGCGCGCCGACCTCGGCATCGATCGGAACGGTCCGCGCGGCGGCGAGGATCGCCGGAAGGTCCTGGAACCGCATCGGCTGGGGTACGGGGACCGAGGGGAGGGCCGCCTTCAGGCCCCGGAACCGAAGGGCCTCGTCGCCGACAGAACGCTGGGTCTCGCTCGCGCGTTCGGGCTCGAGGTACTGGAGCGTCTCGGCGCAGACCGGCTCGATCTGGGCCACGCGCAGGTCGTGGAGCGCGGTGAGCACCGCTTCCCGGTCGTCCGTAAGGCCGAGGACGCCGACCTTGCGCATCGGCTCCGGTCGCAGGATCCCCATCGCACCCCTCTCCGAAGGCTACCTACACGGAACCGTCGGTGAGAAACTCCCCGAGCACGGCGCGGAGGATCGCCTCTCGCTGCTCGGCCGGCGCCGAACCGGTGCCGGCGGCGACCTGCTCCGCCTCGGCCGCTCCCGCAGCGAGGATCTGCGCAGCCTCGCGATCGCCCTCCTGCTGGGCGGCCCGGACGCGTTCCTCGCGGGACTGGCGGGCCGCCGTCCGCGCGAGAGCGATGCGGGCGTCCGCGTCTTCGCGCAGGTGCTGGAGCGCCGTGTCCGCCCGCGCGTGAGCGTCGCGGACGCGCTCGTCCCACTCGCGTTCGACGTCCTTGACGCGCTTGAGTTCGTCCAGCGAGCCGACGACCGTAGAGGGGGATGCGTTCGCGGCCATGGGTTCCTACTACAGGCCTCCCGATAGCTTGACGAGGAGGGCCAGGAAGAGGACCGCGGCGGCGATCTTCCACGCCCAGGAGAGGACCCAGACCGCGCGGAAGCGACGCGCTGCGGGCGTCGCGGCGACGGGGTGGATCGGATTAGGCGCCCACACCGGCGGCTTCCTCCTGTTCCATCTTCCGCTTCACCGTCTTGAGCATGCTGAACGAGTCGCGCTCCATCTCATCGAATCGGAACTTGATGTAGCGTACGGTGTCCTGAAGGCGAGGGATCAGGACGTTCTCGATGGCGCTGGCGCGGCGCTTGGTCTTCTCGATCTCGAGTAGCAGGCGGCGCAGCGCGTTCTCCTTTTCCGCGATGTCGAGCACGACCTGGTAGATCCCCTGGAAGTGGTGGATCGCCTCGTGAATCGACGTCGGCAGGTCGAGCAGCGCGGCCGAGGGGACCGGAGCGTAGGCGCCGCGTTGGACCTGGGGGGTCTTGACGCCCATCACGTTCTTCGTCGACACTCCGATCGGGGTGATCTCGGGCAACAGAAGCGAGATGTTCTCGAGCCGGGTCGTTCCTTCCATCATCTCGGCGACGCGGATCGCCTCGTAGCCGCGGGCGACGCGCTGCGCGAGGTCCCCGCGCAGGCGCATCGCCTCCTTGGAAAGATCGAAGAACTCGGCGATCAGCGCAGAGCGCTTGAGCTTGAGGAGATTGAGCCCGCGCTTCGCGAGCCCGATGCGCCGGCGCGTTTGCAACAGGACGAGCCGGGTCGGCCGCACATTCTCCGGGGGCATCGCGCGTCTCCTCCCTCTTCCGTCCCTACGCGGCCTTCTTCGCAACCCGGTACTTCTGCACGAACTCCGGTCGAATGCGCTTGAGCTCGGAATCGGGAAGATCGCTCAGGATCTCCCAGGCGATCCCCAGGCTCTGGTCGATCGAGCGGTCCTCGTCGGGCCGCTGGTTGACGAACTCCGTCTCGAACCGGTCCGCGATCTTGAGGTAGATCCGGTCGGTGGGGCTTAGCGACTCCTCGCCGACGATCGCGCTGAGGGCGCGTTGGTCCTTTCCCGTCGCGTAGGCGGCGAAGAGCTGGTCGGCGACCCCGCGGTGATCCTCGCGCGTGCGGTCCTTGCCGATCCCCTGGTTCATGAGGCGCGAGAGCGAAGGAAGGACGTCGATCGGAGGGTAAACCCCCCGGCGCTGGAGCTCGCGGCTCACGTAGATCTGGCCCTCGGTGATGTACCCGGTCAGGTCCGGGATCGGGTGCGTCACGTCGTCCGCAGGCATCGTCAGGATCGGGAGCTGGGTGATCGATCCCTTGCGTCCGTGGATCTTCCCGGCGCGTTCGTAGATCGTCGCAAGGTCGGTGTACATGTATCCGGGGTAGCCGCGGCGACCCGGTACCTCCTCCCGGGCGGAAGCGACCTCGCGGAGCGCCTCGCAGTAGTTGGTCATGTCCGTGAGCACGACCAAGATGTGCATGTCGCGCTCGTAGGCGAGGAACTCGGCGGCGGTGAGCGCCATCCGCGGCGTGACGACGCGCTCCATCGAGGGGTCGCTCGAGAGGTTGAGGAAGACGACCGCGCGCTCGAGCGCCCCGGTCGACTCGAACTCGCGCAGGAAGTAGTTGGCCTCCTCGCTCGTGATTCCCATCGCGGCGAAGACGACCGCGAAGCTCTCGGAGGAGTTCCTCAGCTTCGCCTGACGAACGATCTGGGCGGCGATCTGGTTGTGCGGAAGACCCGCGCCCGAGAAGATCGGGAGCTTCTGGCCGCGCACCAGCGTGTTGTTGACATCGATGGTCGAGATGCCGGTCTGGATGAACTCGCTCGGCTCTTCGCGCGAGTACGGGTTCATCGCGTTCCCGACGATCTCGTAGCGGCGCTCGCTGACGATCTTCGGCCCGCCATCGCGCGGCTCACCGAGCCCGTTGAAAACGCGGCCGAGCAGCTCGTCCGAGACCGCGAGCCGCGCGACCTCGCCGAGGAACTTCACGCTCGTCTGCTCGACGTTCATGCCCATCGTGGGGCCGAACACCTGAACGATCGCGAGCCCTTTGCGCGAGTCGAGCACCTGGCCCTGCCGTCGCTCTCCGCCGGGAACCTCGATCTCGACGATCTCTCCGTAGGCGGCGTTCGTGACGTCGCGCACGAAGAGGAGGGGACCGGTGACCCGGTCGACGGTTCGGTAGTCGATCGGGATGCGAGGGACGTTCGCGCTCGTGCCCGCCACGGTCAGGCACCTCCCGTCGCGGCGACCTGCCCGATCGCTTGGGTCATCTCGGTCTCCAGCGCGTCGAACTGCGTCGGAGCCTCGGCCTCGGGGATCCACTTCATGCGCGAGAGCTTCGTGCGCACCGGGAGCGCCTGAAGCTGGGCGACGGTCGCTCCCTTGCCAATCGCCTGCTGCTCTTGGTCCCCAAAGGAGAGGATGGCCCGCAGCATCCGGAACTGCTTCTGGATCGAGGTGTAGGTGTCGACGTCGTCGAACGCGCTCTGCTGGAGGTAATCCTCCCGGATCATGCGCGCGACGTCCAGCGTTCCCTTTTCGCGCTCGGGGAGCGCGTCGACGCCGACGAGCTGGACGATCTCCTGCAGCTCGGACTCCTTCTGGAGGACCTCCAGGGCACGTTGCCGCAGCGTCACGAACTCCGGAGAGAGCTCGCTGCGGTACCACGGCTCGAGATCGCCGATGTAGAGCGAATAGCTCTGCAGCCAGTTGATCGAGGGGAAGTGGCGTCGAGAAGCGAGGGCCGCATCGAGGGCCCAGAACACGCGCGTGACCCGCAAGGTGTTCTGGCTGACGGGCTCGGAGAAGTCGCCGCCCGGGGGGCTCACGGCCCCGACCACGGTCACCGAACCGGTCCGCCGATCGGGAGAGAGCGTCACCACGCGCCCGGCGCGCTCGTAGAACTCGGCGATACGGCGTCCGAGGTAGGCGGGGTACCCTTCCTCGCCGGGCATTTCCTCGAGGCGGCCGGAGATCTCGCGCATCGCCTCGGCCCATCGGCTCGTGGAGTCGGCCATCAACGCGACATCGTAGCCCATGTCGCGGTAGTACTCCGCGATCGTGATCCCGGTGTACACGCTCGCCTCCCGTGCCGCGACCGGCATGTTCGAGGTGTTCGCGATCAGGATCGTCCGCTCCATCAACGGACGCTTCGTCTTCGGGTCGGTGAGGTTCGGGAAGGTGGCGAGCACCTCGGTCATCTCGTTGCCCCGCTCTCCACATCCGACGTATACGACCACGTCGGAGTCGGCCCACCGGGCGAGTTGTTGCTGCGTGACGGTGTTGTGGAGGAGCATGCCGCCCACACCCCCCACGAAGTTGCTGCCGTAGCCGGGCACCGACACATCGTACACGTCGTACGGTCCGGCGCGCTCGACCGCGGTCTCCACGACCTCGTCGTAGAACAAGTCATCGCGAACTCTCCAGAGCCGATCGGCATCGAGCTCGCTGTGGCCCCCCGTCGCCCCGTCTTCCCCGGGGTACGCGGGCGTCGTGAACATCGTTGCGCCCAAACGCCCTTCGCGTTCCGTACCGTGGTAGATCTGCCCTCCGCTACGGAGAGGGCTCGAGGGCAGCCGGGGCTCCCACCCGATTGGAGGGGGAGCGAGCGGAGCCCCATCGACGGCGACGTCGCGGGCGCGCCCGAACGGAATGTCGTCCGGGATCGAAGCGGCCCGGGGCGCGCTCGACGCGAGGACTTCTCCGAGCCGTCGGAGGCTGACCGGGCCCGGGATGGAAAGGCGATAGGAATCGGTCCCGTCGATCGTTCGCTGGCCGAGCGTCGATAGGATCCCGAATCGGGCCAGCACGTAGGTAAGCTCGGTACGGAGCCGCGCGCTCGCGGCACGGAACGCGACTTCACCTTCGCGGGCAGCCCCGCTCCCGAGATAGTAACCGAGCAGGAACGATGCGAGGACACGGTTGCTCGAGCCGAGCACCGACGGCGGGATCCGCTGTTCCGCCGCCGACCCGCCGGTCCCGAGCTGGTGCAACACCTCGACCAGCTCAGCACTACGGAGGACGGCGCTCGGAGCCCGGTCCTTCGGACGCTCGATGTACCCTTCGAGTCCGAAGAGCTCCCGGCCCAGTGAGAGGAACCGCTCGAGAAGAGTCGGGTCCGAACTGGAGAATGCGATTGCCTCCTCCTCTCGTGAACATCCCTCGGCGACGAAGTAACCCAAGAACTCGGCGAGTTCGCGGGTCATCGTGTTCGGTGCTCGAAGGATCCTCCCCGTTTGTGGAGACCTAGGTGGGCGCAGATCCAGCCTCCGGTCGTGGGCCGGTCCGGGTATCCGATGGACCGATGCGATGTAGTCGCCCGGCGCGAGCTCGGAGGCCGCGGTCTCGCGGAGTTCTCCGTTCGGCCGGAAGGTAAAGAGACGGTGGATCGGAGTGACTCGTACGGTACGCCCGCTCCGCGTGCGAATTCGCACGAGCAGGTCGCTCTTTCCCTTGTAGAAGGTCCGGCTTTCGCTCGGTACGAGTCGATCTCCGACCCACGAGTACAATGGCAGCGGCTCCTTCGGCCGGATCCACTCGTCGGATCCGTCAAGGGAGACCTCCCCGTCGGCCTTCGAGCGCTCGTAAAGCTCCTCCATTGTGAGCACCTCGCCGCTTCCGAGGACCACCGGCGTCTCGCCCGCGACGCATTTGCCGGATCCGAACGGTCCCGGAATGCACGCGGAACCGCCCTTGGCGACGGGGAAGAACGAGTCGATGACTCGCTGGCCGGTGACCAACGGGATGCTGGGCGGGAGCTTCTGACTCACCGGCCGCGGGATGCGGACGACCCACTTCTGACTCAGGTAGAGCGGTACCTTGCCGTGGTCCGTCGCGAGCGAACCGATCTGTTCGCGGATCGTGAACGACCCGCCCTTCAGGGATTCGATCGTCCCTTCCACACCGGGAGGGACCATGATCTTGTGGAGGATGAGCGGCGTCTCCTGAACGGTGCCGAGGACCGTACCGGGCGTGACGTGGTCGCCCGCATGGGCGGTCGCCGTGAAGTCCCACTTCTTCGACTCGTCCAGTGGCGGAGCGACGAATCCGCGGGTGATGAAATCCCCCAAGCTTTTCTGCAGGACGTCGAGCGGGCGCTGGACCCCGTCATAGATGGATTTCAACAGACCGGGTCCGAGTTCGACCGAGAGCGCCTGTCCCGTGTTCTCCACCGGGTCTCCCGGGCGCACGCCCGTCGTGTCCTCGTACACTTGGACGGTGGCGGTCTTCTCGACCAGCCGGATGATCTCTCCGACCAGCCCCTGGGCGCCGACGCGAACGACGTCGAACATCTTCGCGTTCTCCAGGCCCTCGGCGATGACGACCGGACCGGAAACCCTTGCCACCACTCCCATCGTTGTTCTCCTTGCGTTAGCTCAATGAGGAACGGAGAGCGAGATACCGAGCACTCGCTTCGCGAGCGACTCGATCCCCTCCGTCTCGGCTCCCGGCGCTCCCGGGGTCGGTACGAAGACGACGAGCGGGTGGAGCGACGCGTCCGCGTGCGCGCGTTGGCTTTCCGTCAATCGGGACCGGATCGTCTGGCTCGCGACGACCAGGCTGTATTCGTCGCTCGCGAGCACGCGGAAGAACTCCTTCATCGAGTTCTCGGCGGTGACCTCGAAGACATCCTGGATGCCGATCAATCGGAATCCGATGGCCAGCTCCCGCTCGCCAACGACCGCAGTACGGCCTGTGCGTACGCTCGACTCCGGCACGGCGGCGTCGGCGGGGAACGGGCCTATTTAACGCCATCAGGACGGACGAAAAAACGTCCCCGGAAAGCCGCCCGGCGGGCGCCTCTCAGCTCCCTACTTGTACGTCGAGTGGTGGACGTGCCCTTCGTCGTCCGTGATGTCGATGCACTCCCCTTCGCACTCGAAGAGGCACGCTTCGCAGACGATGCATTCCGGGCCGTTCACCGCGACCGACTTCTCTCCGCGGAACTGGAACTTCGCCCCGACGGTGGCATCGTCGACCACGTTCGGGAATTGGTCGCGGGGCTTGAGCTCGAAGACATTCACCGGGCACACGTCACGGCAGTGGGCGCAACCGGTGCACTTCTCGATTACAATGTCGACTTGGACCATCTCGTCCGTCTCCGGCCGCGCCACCACAGGACGCGATATTTACGGTTTCGGGCGCCCGGGGGGCCCCGCATCGCCTGCGGGGAACCGGCCCGGGGCCCTGGGGCGGGGCGGCCGGACCGCCCTTGTATAACTACCTCCTTAACGGACGAGAACGTACCGAATCGGACGCCGATGGCCGACATCCTGTTGGGGACGAGCGGGTGGGACTACCCCGAGTGGGTCGGGTCGGTCTACCCGAAGCGGGGGGCCGAGGACAAGCTCCGCTACTACGCCGGCCGGTTCCCGATCGTCGAGGTCAACTCGACCTTCTACCACCTCCCTTCCGTCGCGGTAGCCGCCTCCTGGGTCCGTCGCACCCCTTCCCGCTTCCGTTTCGCCGCGAAGTTTCCCCAATCGATCACCCACGAGCGGGAGCTGGTCGGGGCCGAGGAGGAACTGCGCCAGTTCCTCGCCGTTCTGAGGCCGGTGCGCGAGGCCGGAAAGTTCGCCGCCGCGCTCCTCCAGCTTCCCCCCTCGCTCAAGTTTGTCCCGGGCACCGTGCGCTCCTTCTACGAGAGCCTCCCTGCCGATTTACCGGTCGCCGTCGAGTTCCGCGAGCCGTCGTGGCTCGCACCGGAATCGTTTGATCTCTTGCGCGAGTTCCACCTCGCCTACGTGATCGTTGATGAGCCCCATCTCCCCATCCAGCTGGAGACGACCGCTCCGTTCGCCTACGTGCGCTGGCACGGCCACGGGTCGAACGTGTGGTACGACTACACCTACTCCGCCGACGAGCTCGCGGCGTGGGTTCCCCGCGTGCGAGAGGTGGCCGAAAAGGCCCCGACCGTCTACGGGTTCTTCAACAACCATTTCCGGGGCGACGCCGCCGCGAACTGCGCCTCCCTCACCGAGCTCCTCGGCCTATCGCCCCCGTCGTGGCGTTCGCGCCTCGACTGATCGCGCCTCCCGTCTCTGCGTGCCGGTCGGCGAAGCCGGAACGCTGTCCCCTGGGCGTTTCACGTACCCTCGTCCCGTCGCTTTAGAGGCGAATTGACGTGAACCCGTCGCCATGAGCGCGATCCCGTCGACCTCCCCGCTTCCGAGCTTCGTGCCTTCGGCGGACGAGTTTGTCGAAGCGCCGGTGCGGAGCGAAGCGATCCCGAGGTACCCGAGCGCTCGCGCCCGTACGCCCGCCGCCCCCACGAGCGCGCACGTTCGACCACGGCTTCCGGAGTCCCCGGGGATCCTCGCCTGGCTCGCCCGCCGCTTCCAACCCGGCGAAGCGACGATCTGGCTCGGCCCCTCTTCGGCCGTCACCCCTCTCCTCGAGCTCGTCTACGCGGGTAGCGCGTCGGTCGAGGGGGAGATCTCCCTGATCGAGGGCGCGAACCGCTTCCATCCGTTCCGCATCGGTGAGCTCGGCCGCGACTTCGGGGTCCCTCCCGAGGAGGTCCTCCAGCGGATTCGGCTCGCTCGGGCATTCACCGCGCACCAGCTCGTCGCCCTCGTGGATGGGTGGTCGATCGAGGCCCGACGGCGCCGTCCCACGCTCCTCGTGGCCCACGAGCTCCCCACCCTGTTCGAGACCGCGGAGATACGGCCCGAGGAGCGCGACGCGCTGTTGCGGCACGTCGCCCGGACGCTGCGAACGGTCGTCGATCGCGCTCCCTACCCGTTGCTGGTCGCGCTGGATGGCGGCTTCGACCGTTTTCCGGGCCTTCTCGAGACCGGGCCACGATTCGCCGACCTCATCGCGTTCCGCCGTCATCCGCGGGGCCTCGCGTTGCGCGCGTACCGCGACGACGCGCGGGTCCACCTCGTCCGGCGACGGGACGGTCAGCGCGGGATGGAGGAGTTCGCCGACGACCGCGCCGAAGGACCGGAGGTGATCCCTTGGGCCGCACCGCGCCCACCTACCGTCAGGCACTGGACGAACGGCTGAAGCGCTGGGAGGCGTTCGAGCGTCTCCTGACGACCCCGGAAGAGCGGGAGGCGTTCGGCCTTCTTCGGTCCGGAGCGCGACGCTACGTCGCCCAAGCGACCCAGGTCGGGAGCCCGGATCTATTGGAGTCGATCCTGCTCTCCGTCCTGCTCGACATCGCCCAACGCCTTCCTCCCCGCGACGCCCCCGCGGAGTAGGACGCCCCGGCGCGATGTCCGCAGAGGGCTGGCTGCTCGACATCACCGACGCGAGCGACGGACGATCCGTCCTATTGTGGACGAAGGAACGTAGGAGCGGATCGGTGCGTTCGGAGGCGGTCGCGTTCCGGCCGCCGTTCTACGTCGCCGCGCCGCGCGCGGAGCGCCGTGGGCTCGCACGCGACCTGCGCAACGACCCGCTCGTCGACGAGGTCATCGAGCAGACGGAGCGCCCCTCGCTCTTCGACGCCCGGCCGGTCACGCTGCTCGCGGTCCGTCCCCGATCGAATCGGTCCCGTCGGGCCCTCGCGGAACGGATCGATCGCCGCGGGAACTTCCACCGCTACACGCTCTACGATGTCGACCTCACAGCGCCCCAGCTCTGCTATCTGACGACCGATCTCTACCCCTTCGCTCCGATCGTCCGGAGGGACGGTGGTTGGGTCGCGACCGAGCCGGCGGAGACCGTCGACTACGAACTCCCCCCGCTCCGTCTCGCGCGACTCGAGGTCCGAGGGACGGGAGGCGCGCGTCGGCCGGGTCCCGGGGATCGGATCGCGGAGATATGTCTCGGTCCCGATCGTCTCGAGGGGCCGGAGGCGGAGCTCCTGCGGATCCTCCCCTCCGCGATCGCCCAGCAGGATCCCGACGTCGTGCTCACCGACGGGGGGGATGCGCTCGACCTCCCGTGGCTGTACGAGGGAGCGGCCCGCTGCGGTCTCACCGACGCGGAGTTCGTTCTCGGGCGCACCCCGTCCCGATGGACCCCGGCACGGGGCGCCCGGTCGTACATGAGCTACGGCCGGGTCCTCCACTCGGCGGCCGCGTTCAACCTCCCCGGCCGTTTCCATATCGACCGGGAGAACTCCTTTCTCTTCGAGGACACCGAGCTGCCCGGCCTCATCGACGCCGCCCGTCTCTCTCGCCTAAGCCTCCAGTCGGTCGTGCGGCAATCTCCCGGGACGAGCTTCAGTGCGATGGAGATCGCCGAAGCGATCCGTTCCGGTGTCCGGGTCCCTTGGAAGAAGAACCGGCCCGAGCGTTTTCGGCCGGCCGATCACCTGGTCACGGCGGACCGAGGCGGTACGATCCTGCGGCCACCCGTCGGCGTTCACGACCACCTGGACGAGTTCGATTTCGCGAGCCTCTTCCCCCAGATCATGGTCCGTCACAACCTCTCCGCGGAGACGCTCGACTGCCGGTGCTGCCCCCGAAGCCCGCACGTCGCTCCCGGCCTCGGCTACCGCTCCTGCACGAAGCGTGTCGGCCTCCTGCCGCGGACGCTGCTCCCGCTGCTCCGGCGTCGAACCGCGCTCAAGGCGGCCATGCGCGCGAGCCCTCTCGGCTCGGCGGAGCGTCGCCGCCTCCACGGCCGCGTGAAGATGCTCAAGTGGATTCTCGTGACCGCGTTCGGCTACCAAGGCTACCGCAACGCGCGCTTCGGGCGGATCGAGTGCCACGAGGCGATCAACGCCTACGCGCGCGAGCTGTTCGCCGACATGGTCCGAGAGGCGGAGCGGGCTGGTTACCGCTTCGTCCACGGGATCGTCGACTCGATGTGGCTCGCCCCGGGTCCGGGGTGCATCCCTACGGAGGAGTTCGTCCGGGCGATCGGCAAGCGCTACCGTCTCCCGCTCGGCTACGAGGGTCGGTACCGATGGATCGTCTTCCTGCCAACCGTCTCCGACGGATTCGGCGTGCCGAACCGTTACTACGGGATCTACGAAACGGGCGAGTTCAAGCTCCGCGGGATCGGCGGACGCCGCCACGACACGACCGGGGTCGCCCGGCGCCTCGAAGGGGAGATCCTCCAGATCCTCGCCCCGGCGCGGGACGCTGCCGAGTTCCGCCATCTCCTCCCTCGCGCCCTCGCCCGGGCCGACCGGTTCGCCGAACGTCTTCGGGCCGGGGACTGGCCGTGGACTGAACTGGTCATCACCCGGCGCACGACCGCCGCGGTTGACGATTACGCGGTCTTCACCGATACCGTCAGCGCCCTGTACCAGTCCCGGGCGATCGGCCGGCTCTTGGCGCCGGGGGAGAAGGCGCGCTACGTCGTCCTCGACCGCCGCTCCCGTTCCTGGCGGAATCGGGTCCGCCTCGCCGCAACCATGCAGGGCGACGAGCGCTACGACGTCGGCGCCTACCTCGATCTGCTCGCGCGAGAGGTCGAGACCCTCCTTGCTCCGTTCGGCGTCACCCGCGCGGATCTGCTCGCTCGTTGGGGGGCCCGTGCCGCCCCACCGCGGGACCGGTATGCCTCTCCGAGTCGTCCGCACCAGCTGCGGCTGGCGCCAGGCTAGAGGTTTTCGTCTCGACCCCGCTCGTCGGGACGTGACCCGCTCGGTCCGTCGCGCGAAACCCAAGACCCGAACGCGAACGCTTCCCCGGCCCCGGGCGAGCGCGGGCTACGGCGAAGAGGATCTCGCGCCGATGATCCGGGCCCTCAGCGACCCGGACCCGCGGGTCCGACGGACCGTCGCGAAGGTCCTGGGGGACCGGGGCGACCCGCGGGCGGCAAGCGCCCTCGTCCCCTCGCTCGTCGACCCGGAGCCGGCGGTCCGCGCGAGCGCCGCGAAGGCGCTCGGCCAGATCGGGCGGTCCGAGAGTCACGGAGCGATCGAAAGGGCGTTGGACGATCCGGACCCGCGGGTCCGCGAGATGGCGGCATGGGCGCTCGGGCGCATAGGGGACCCGGGTTCGCTGGACCCGCTGATTCGGTGCATGACCGATCCTGCCTCCGAGGTCCGCTTGACGGCGGCCGGAGGGCTCGGGCGTATGCGGGACCCCGCGGCCACGCGCGCCCTCCTGCTCGCGCTGAGCGACCCTAACGAGCGGGTCCGACGCGGGGCCGTGATCGCGTTGGGCGAGTCGGAGGATCCGGCCGTGTCGGACCGCCTCCGATCGATGTTCGCCGACGAGGCGCGTACCGTGCGCAACGCGACCGCCATCGTGATGGGGCGCCGTCGGGATCGGCCGAGCGTTTCCGTCCTGCTCGAACGCGCCGGGGGAGGCGATCCGGCGGAGCGCCCGGCCGCCCTCGTCGCGCTCGGGCGGATCGGCGATCGCCGCGCCGAAGTGACGCTCGTGCGCGCCGCCGAGGACCCGTCCCACTCCGTACGCGTCTGCGCGTTGCACGCCTTGGGAGAGATGCGCGGGACCCGCGCCCGCGCGGTCGCGCTCGAGCACGTGTCCGACCCCGAGCACGCGGTACGAGGAGCCGCAGCGATCTGCCTGGGCGAGGTCGGTACCCCGACGGACCTGCCCGTGCTGTTCCGCCTGGTCGAGGACCCGCACCCGTGGCCGCGCAGCGCGGCGATCTATGCCATCGGTCGGCTCGGCCTCATCGAGGCGATCCCTCGGGTCCGAGAGGAGCTCTTCCACGCGGCTCCCGAGGTCCGCTTGGCAGCGATCTGGACGCTCGGGCGCTTGCGGGACGATGCGTCGCGCGCGAACCTCGTTCGCTTGCTCGAACCAACCCTTGCCCACCCCGACCCCCTCGTCCCCGACGCCGAGGGAGACGCGGCGGCCGCAAGGGCGGCGGACGCGGAGGACCGGATCTTCGACACCGCGGTGCAGGCATTGGGGCGGCTCCGTCACCCCGAGGAGGACCCGTTCGTGGAGGAGGCGCTCTGGGATGCGAGGGCGCTCTTCTCTGAGGAGGAGCTCGATCGCGTCGCCCGGCTCCCGCGCGTCGAGGTCGAGGGGATTTCGCGTCCTCCGACGCTACGGGACCTTTTCGAGCTCGCCCTGCCCGACGGATCCCGCACCGAGGGTGGATGATCCGGGAGTTCCGGCCGTCGGAATCCGACCGCCTCTTCGAGCTGCTGAAGGAGAACTTTCCCGAGGAAGAGGCGCTCTATGGGAGCCGCCCGGGCGCGTGGAGTCGGGTCGTCCGCCGAATCTACCGTTGGGACGTCCGGGTCCTGGTCGGGCTGATGCGAGCCCTGGGACGACCGATCTTCCGCTTCTTCACCGTGGAGGTGGACGGACGGATCGTCGCGACCACGATCGTCTCGTTCACCCCGCGGGCAGGCTACATCAGCATGGTGATGGTCGACACGCCCTTTCGCGGGAGGGGGTACGCGCGTGCGCTCATGGAACGCGCCCGGGAGGCCGCCGAAAAGGCGCATCGACGCTACGTGGCGCTCGACGTTCTCGCCGACAACGCTCCCGCGATCGCGCTCTACCGCTCGCTCGGCTACGAGGACCTGCGCGAGGTGGGGCTGTTCTCGCGCGTCCTCCCTCCCGTGGCTCCGGTCGACGCGACTCCCGTGCTCCCCCTTCCTCCGGGTCTGCGCCCCTACCGGTCGAGGGATCGCGACGCGCTCGTCGCGATCGCGGCCCGGACGATGCCGACGGCCGTCGCCGAGGTGCTGCCGCTGAACCGTCGGGCCCTGGACGGCTCGTACTCGTTGGATCGGATACTTTCGAGCGAGAGCGAGAGCTGGGTCCTCGAGCAGGACGGCGCTCCCGTCGCGTGGTCCTCGGTGACGGTCTCCGACGCGATGGAGGCGGCGGGCCTATCGTCTCCGATCGTCGGCGAATCGGCCGATCCCACGCAGGTCGATGCGCTGCTTCGTACCGGGGTGGAGTGGTGCGCCCGCCGGGGAGCGGCGCGGATCGTCTGCCAGACTCCGCTCGAGCACCGACGCTCGGTCGAGGCATTGGAGCGCGCCGGATTCTCGATCGCGCACCGGCTGCGCACCCTGTATCGTTCGGCGGCGCATGCCTAGGAGACGCCCGCCGGCCCAACTGGACGTCTACCTTCTCCCCGCGGTCGTCGGAGGGGGCCTCGGCGACATCGACGAGGTACTGTGCGCGGGTCGGTACCTCGCCGACGCCGGCTTCCCCCTCACGCTCTACCGCGCGCGAGGACGACCTTTTCCCCGGAGCGTCGACGGTCCGTGGAGTTGGCCCCCGCACACGCGAACGGATCGTCTCGTCCGTCGGGCGCCCAAGGCGCTGACGATCGCTCCGGCGTGGGGGATCAGCGCCGCGCCTTCGCGCGACGAGCCGTACGGTCGGGGCGGACCGTGGGAGGAGGAGGCGGGGAAGATCGAGCGGGCCTACGGTCCCGACGCGACGATCCATCTGAGCTTGGAGGAGTTCGCCCGTACGTTGACCTCGCGGCGAGAGGTGAGGGAGCGCTGGCGAGAAGGAGGGATACCTTCGCGCGAGATCCGACGCCGCGCGCGACGTCGTTCGTTCGCCCGGGAGGCCGCACGCTTCCATGCATTGTACCGACGGTTCCGGGCCTTCGATCGAGCGAACGTGGTCCATCTCTACGCGACGTTCCGGCCGGATCGCGCTTTTGCCCTCGAGTTCCCCGAGGCGATCCAGTCCGGTCCCCTCTGGCCGATCCGGCCGACCGGGCCGGCGCCCGCTACGAACAGACGCGCGCGCTGGGTCTGGTACGCGAGCCCTGCGAGCGCCGAGCGCATCGCAGAGCGGGTGCTCCGGACCCTTGCGCGGTCCGACCCCCCTCCGTTCCTGTGCATCCGCTCGCCCCGCCCTTGGCCGCGGTCCATCGATCCCCGTCTCGGAGCGCTCGAGCTCGAGCTCCGCTCGCCGTCCGCGTGGAGGAGTGAGTTCGACCGCGCGCAGCTGAGGGTCGTCACCGGAAGCCGAACGCTGCTCGAGGCGATCGTGCAGGGCGGGCCGTTCCTCTACTTCAACGGCATCTTGGGCGCGGGAAGCGCTACACGACGCCACCGGCCCGAGAAGATCGACGGCCTGCGGGAGGTCGCCCGCCTTTCGCGACCGGCCCGCCGCGATCTTTCCGATTTTGCGCGGGGCCGCCGCGTCGAGGCCGTCGTGGAGCGCGCCCTTCGGGACCCTCCCCGACTCCCGGCTCGCTTCCGCGAGCACGTGCGTGGGCAGTTCGCGCCCGAGTGGGGGGACGCGGGCGCGCTCGTCGTACGAATCGCGCGAGCGTGGGAGCGAACGCCGCAACCCAGCGGCATCTTCGTTCGAGACCTGCGGGGGGCCGCTCACCGATCCGTCATGCGAACGCAGGCGACCTAGGCTCGGGCCCACGCCACGGGGACGAGGGAGAGCCCCCCGGCGAGGTCCCATCGTGCTTCGGCCCGCGCCCGCCCGCTGCGGAGCCCGCATGCGACGTACCCACCGAGCCGCTCGGCCGCGCGAGGTCGGTCGGACCCCGTCTCTCGGCGTTCGATATCGGGTCGGGGCCCTCGCAACCCTCCTACCGGCCGGCCGTGAAGCGCTAAGACTCGCTCCCGGTTCCCCGGATCGAGGATGACCGTCACGCGTCTCGGGCGTTCGTTCTTCGCTCGTCCGACGCGCATCGTAGCGCGGCAACTGATTGGGTGCGAGCTCTGGACGCTCGGCCCGGGCGTCGAGCGCGGCGTACGGATTGTGGAAACCGAAGCGTACGTCGACCGCGACGAAGCCAACCACGCGAACCGGGGGATGACCCGACGCAATCGTTCGATGTTCGGCGCTCCCGGGACGCTCTACGTCTACCGCATCCACCGGGTGGTCTGCGCGAACGTCGTCACCCGTCCCGGGCAGGCCGTACTGATCCGCGCGGGGGAACCCCTGGCAGGGACGCGCGAACTTCGGGCGGGGGGTCCGGGCCGGCTGTGCCGCGCATTGGGGATCACGATCGCGGACGATGGGACCGACGCGGCCGCGGGCACTCGCATCCGCTTTTGGCCTCGGCGCCGTCGACCCCGCGCGATCGTGAGCGGACCGCGCATCGGGATCTCCCGCGCGGTGGAACGGCCATTACGGTTCGCCGAGGCAGGATCTCGATACGTTTCCTCTCCGCGCCCGTGGGCGGGTCCCGCGAGAAAGCGCCCTACTTCAGCTTAGCCCAGTCGTAGCTGCGCCGGCGAGAGTTGTCGCCGAATCCGCAGGAGGCGCAGACGCCTTTCTGGCGGTGGTAGGAGTGGCTGCCGCACCGGCGGCAAATGACGTGCACGATCTTCCCGCCTCGGCGGGACGGAGTTCCCTTTCCCATTGTCGTCCTCGTTGAGCGTCCGTCGCTCGGGGAGGTCGCTCACCGACCCCCTGATTTTAACGTTGCCTCGCGGCCGGACGGCGCCGACGCGTCACGTCGGATGGGCGAGAACGCTCTAAACGCGGGGGTCGGGGCACGGCGTTCAAGCGCGGGACCAAGCGTCTCGCGAGCGCCTCCGGTGACTCCCCCGCGCCGACGCGGATGCGGCGAATGCCGCGACGCCGACCCCAGGCTCCGGTCGCGAGCGAGCGTTCGGTAGGGGCCACCCGCGCATGCCGCTCGTAGAGCCGCGCCGGATGACCGCGCCGGTCGAGCCGGGCGCGCCGGTCCCTCTCGCGCACCGGGACGTCGAGGTAGAACGTCCGGTGGGGCCATCCGATCTGGCCACGGCGCTCGAGGCGGGAGAACTCCGTCCGGACTCGCGCGAGCACCCATTTCGGGGCGAAGCCGGCGACGACGAGGCCCGTAGTGTAGGTCCACGGTCCCCAGGGGCCCGTGTCTAGGATCACATCCTCCCCGGACGATGCGAGCCGGACCGCCCGCTTCCACCGTGCAACTTCCCGTCGGATCAACCGATGCTCCAGGAGCGCGAGTTCGGCCGGGGTTCGGTATCGCAGCGACAAGGCCGTGCCCAATCGATACGCCTCGTCGAGCGGGGTCCATCCGAGGATCATCCCGAGACGCCGCACGAGCTCGGTCTTACCCGAGGCCGACGGTCCATCGATCGCGACGATCCGGCCGGCGGGCATCGTCCCTCCACGCGCCCCGGAGGATAGGCGTACCGGCTCCGCGCCCTTATGCGCTCGGGCACGGTCGCGTCCGCGTGCCCGGCGAATGGGAAGGGCGCCACCGCTTCTCCGCTCGCGTGGTGGAGAGCCCTACTTCCTCCGAGCTCGCCCGCGAGCTGAGCCGGACCGCCTCGGACCCGGAGGGCGTCGGGATCATGACGCAGAAAGGGCGCATCTACGCGGTGCGCCTCGATCGCGTCTCGCTTCGGGCGGCGCCCCTCCTGAAACAGGAGGCCCTCGCCGTGGGCGCAGACTCCGCCCACGCCCGCGGGATCGCGGACCACTCGGTGACCGAGACCTCGGTCGTCCTGCTCGCGACCTGGGCCCAATACCGGCGGCTTATCGAGAAGCTCGAACGACAGCCGTTCCAGTTGCGTGCGCTCGGGGCCGAGGTCGAGGCCGCGCTTCGAGCCTACGTGCGGCACGGCCCTCGAACCGTCCCGGGGGCTCACCGCTCGCTCGTCGTCGGGGATCGGCCCCGGGTGATGGGCGTGGTGAACGTGACCCCGGACTCCTTCAGCGATGGAGGCGAGTTCCTCAATCCGGAACGGGCGATCGCGCACGGCCGGGGGTTGATCGACGAAGGGGCGGACCTGCTCGACATCGGGGGGGAGTCGACCCGGCCCGGGGCCACGTCGGTCGATCCGGAGGAAGAGTGGCGGCGCATCGCCCCCGTGGTGCACGCTCTCGCCCAGGAGCAGCGGGTGCCGATCAGCGTCGACACGCGTCACGTGAGCGTAGCCGAGCGGGCGCTCGAAGCGGGGGCGGACATGATCAACGACGTCAGCGGTCTTGCGGACCCCGAGATGCGACGGGTCGTCCGTGAAGGGAAGGCCGCGGCGATCGTGATGCACATGCGCGGCGAACCCGCCACGATGCAGAACGACACCCGGTACGCGGACCTGCGGGGCGAGGTGTTCTCCACGCTCGCGGCCCGAACCGACGCGGCCCTGCGCGATGGGATCTCGGCGGACCGGCTCCTGATCGACCCGGGACTGGGTTTCGGGAAGACCCCGGAGCAGAGCCTGGAGCTCCTCGCGCACTCGGGCGAGCTGCGCAGCCTCGGCTATCCGGTCGTGCTCGGCGCCTCGCGCAAGTCGATGCTGGGGTGGGCGCTCGGTTCGGTCGGGTACGCGTCCCGGCTCGAAGCGGGGATCGCGGCCGCCGTGATCGCTGCCATGCGCGGGGTCGAGGTCATACGGACCCACGACGTCGCGCCCACCGTCCGAGCGCTCGCCGTGGTCGCGCGGGTCGCGGAGGCCGCGCACGCACGCCCCGAGCCGCCGGGGTACTAGGGAATCTTCGATTCGTCCAGCGGAGCGTTCGGATCGGGCGTGTCCATCTCGATCACGAACGATCCCATGTAGCCGCACGTCTGGCAGCGGTACACCTGCCCGGTGATCAACCCCGCTTCGAAGACGAGCCGGGCGGAGCGGCACTGGGGGCAAAGGAGGATCGTATCGCGAGGGTCCAGGGACCTACGATGCTTCATCGCCGCCCCCGTCCGCGCCGGGCCCCTGCGCCGAACCGCGGCCGCCGTCCGCCCGAGGTGCCGTAAGCGCCTCGGGATCCTCGGGGGCTTCGGCTCCGTTGTCGGGGTCGACGCTACCGGCAAGGACGACCGCGTCCCGGACCTCGTCACCCTCGTCCAGGCGAATGACACGGACGCCCATCGTGCTGCGTCCCTGGGAGCGGATCCCCTTCACCGGCGCGCGGATCGTGATGCCGTTCCGCGTCGTCACGAGGACCTCCGCATCCTCGCTGGTCGGGAGGACGGCAACGACGGATCCGTTCCGACCGCCGGTCGCGATCGTCCGGACACCCTTCGCTCCTCGCTGGGTCTTGCGATACTCCTCGATCGGCGTGCGCTTGCCGTATCCCTGGCTCGTCAGGGAGAGGAGGTAGGGCAGCTGCGCTCGTACCGGGGCCATCGCGACGACCCGGTCGTTCTTCTCGCCGCTCAGGCGGACCCCGATCACGCCGTAGGTCACCCGGCCCATCGGGCGCACGTCCGAGAGCGGGAAGCGGACCAGCTGCCCGGCGTGGGTCGCCAGGATCACCTCGACCGACGGGTCGTCGATCAACGCCACGTCGACGAGCTCGTCGTTCTCGAGCAGGATCGCCTGGATGCCGCTCGTACGTATGTTCTGAAAGTCGGCGAGCGCGGTCCGTTTCACGAGCCCCGTGCGGGTCGCGAAGAGCAACGACGCCTCGGCGGTCATGTCGCGGACCGGCAGCAACGTCTGGATCCGCTCGCCGTCCTTGAGCTTGGGAAGGAGGTTGATCACTGCCTTGCCCTTGGAGTGTCGACTCCCCTCGGGCAGCTCGTAGGCCTTGAGTCGGTAGACCCGCCCCAAGTTCGTGAAGAAGAGCACGTCGTCGTGGGTCCGGGTCACGAACGTCCGGATGACGAAATCCTCCTCCTTCGTCTCCATCTGGACCAGGCCGCGTCCGCCCCGGCGCTGGCGTCGGTACTGGTCGAGCGGAAGGCGCTTGATGTATCCGTCCCGCGTGACCACCACCACCACGTCGGTGTCCGGGATCAGGTCCTCTAGCGTACGGGCAGTGAACGCGGGAACGATCCGCGTACGGCGCGGGTCGCCGAATTTCTGCTTGAGTTCGGTCAGCTCGGTGACGATGAGCCCGTCGAGCTCCGTCTTCGAGGCGAGGATCGCCTTCAGTCGACGGATGAGCGTCTCCTTCTCCTCCTTCTCCTTCAGAATCGCCTCGCGCTCGAGCGCGGTGAGCCGGGCGAGGCGCATGTCGAGGATCGCTTTCGCCTGCTCGCTCGAGAGGAGGAACTTCCCCATGAGCGACGCCTCGGCCGCGGCGGCGTCCTTGGACCGCCGGATGACCCGGATCACCTCGTCGATGTGATCGATTGCGGTGAGAAAGCCCTCGAGGAGATGGAGCCGCTCCTCGGCCTTCTTCAGCTCGAACTGCGTGCGCCGGGTGAGGACCTCCCGGCGCTGGTCGATGTGCAGTTGGAGCAGGTCCCGCAGTGGCAGGACGCGCGGTCGACCGTCGACGATGCACAGGTTGATCACGCCATAGCTCGACTCGAGTGGCGTGTGCTCGTAGATGCGGTTGAGCACGATCTCGGCGGGCACGTCGCGCCGCAGCTCGAGCACTACGCTCGTTCCGTTCCGATCGGACTCGTCCCGAAGGTCGGTGATCCCGTCGATTCGCTTCGATTTGACGAGATCGGCGATCAAAAGGAGCAGGTTCGATTTGTTAACTTCGTAGGGGATCTCGGTGATGACGATCTCTTCCTTGCCGTCCCGCTCCCGGGTCTCGGCGGTTCCCCGGATGTGGATCATCCCGCGGCCGGTCTCGTAGGCCTCGCGGATCCCTTCCCGGCTCAGGGCTCCTCCCGTAGGGAAATCGGGCCCGGGGATGAGTTTCATCAGCTCGTCGAGGTCCGTCTGCGGCTTCTTCAGCAGCAGCAGGAGCCCGTCGACAATCTCGCCGAGATTGTGCGGCGGCATGTTGGTCGCCATGCCGACGGCGATCCCGGCCGAGCCGTTGATCAAGAGATTGGGGAGTTTCGCGGGAAGGTAGCTCGGTTCCTTGAGGGTCCCATCGAAGTTGTCGCTCCACGCAACGGTGTCGCTCTCGATGTCCTGCAGCAGCTCTTCGGCGAGCCGGGAGAGACGGGCCTCGGTGTACCGCATCGCGGCCGGCGAGTCCCCGTCGATCGATCCGAAGTTTCCCTGCCCTTCGACCAGCGGGTAGCGCAGGCTGAACGACTGCGCCATTCGCGCGAGCGCATCGTAGACCGAGAGATCGCCGTGCGGGTGGTACTTCCCCAGCACCTCACCGACGGTGCGCGCGCTCTTGCGGAACGCCTTGTCGTGCGTCGCACCGGATTCCCACATCGACCACAGGATGCGGCGCTGGACCGGTTTCAGGCCATCTCGGCCGAGCGGCAGGGCCCGACCGATGATTACGCTCATCGCGTAGTCGATGTAAGACCGGTGCATCTCGCGCTCCAGCGGGTGATCGCGGACCCGGTCCGCCGCGCCCTCGGTCTCGAGGGTCGGGGGCCCCGGATCGGTCATGGAGCGGCTCCGGCGGACGGTCGGGGCGCGAGCTGACCTGCGATCTCGCGGTCGAGGACGGCGAGAAAGGCGTCGCGCGAGCCGTCGGGGATTGTGGCGCCGCTGGCGATCCGATGGCCTCCCCCTTCCCCGCGTACCTCCTGGGCGGCGGTACGGCACGCGCTCGCGAGGTCCAGCCCTCGAGCGACGAGCTCCGTCGTCCCGCGCCCGCTGACCTTGATCGGTCCGGCACCCTCGTGCGAGAACGCGAAGACCGGGCGCTGCGGATCGAGGAGATAGTTCATCGCGAGTCCTGCTTGCGTGCCCGCGAGCGTAGTCTCCGGGCTTTCGAACCACTGGAGAGACCGCATCGAATTTATGCCCCCCGCTTCCAGGCGAAGGAGGCCCTCAAGGAGCCCTCGACGCCAACGTTCCTCGGCGGCCCGCGCGCGATCCACGGCGGCCGCGTCCCCAAGGGCAATCGCGACCCCCGTGCCGGGCTCGCCGGCCCGTCCGCACGCGTTCTGGAGGTCGGCCAGCTCCTCGGCATCCATTCCCAACGAAGGGATCCACCACCGTTCTCGCCGGACCATCGCGGTGTAGGTCTCGTTGACCCCGGAGGCCCGCAAACGGTCCATGAGGGCCTGCGCGAGCCGGTCCTCTTCCTCCGGAGCGAGCCGTTGGGGGGGGCGATTACCGTCGATCGCAAGTCCGGCAAGGAGGTCCCGAACGCCTTCCGGATGACCCGAGATGCCTCGGACGAACGGATCGACGCTCGTCTCCAGCGCGGTAGCGACGTTCCGTCCGCGGAGCGCGAGGCCCCGATGCGAAGTGATGAGGGATCGGTGGATCGCCTCCCGTACGAGCTCGGCGTTGAGGCCCCGGAAGCCGCCGACGTGCTGCCGATCCGCGATCGCTCCCGAGAGTCCCCACGGGGCGTTGTCCCAGTTCCGGCCGTCGAGGTGGATCGTGAACAACCATGTGAGCGTCGCCGCGCACATCTCGCTCATCCCATCGGTCCCCCAGTCCAGAGGGTTCACGTGGGCAATCCGTCCGGTCCGTGGGGGAGGGTCGGAGTAACGGTGGTGGTCGAGGACAACGACGGGGTGAGGGTGCTCAGCGAGGAGATCGAGCCAGCTCGCTCCCGTGTCCACCACGAGGAGAGGCCCCGACGTGGCTCGCATCAGGTCAGCCATCCGTTCCCGCTCGACCCCGAGCAGGGCCGTCGCTTGCGTCGGATAGCCGAGCCGCGCGAAGGCGCGCAGCGCGCTCGAGGCGCTCGCGATCCCGTCTCCGTCGTAGTGGTAGATGACCCGCCAGCGCCCCGGGTGTTCGAGCACGAGGCCCTTTGCCTGGGCGAACTCCTCACCGTAGCGGGTATCGGAAACGAAATCTTCGGGCCCTTGTGGCATCACTCCACCTGGAGGGCAGCCCCCGCGGCGGAGTAGCGCCACGTCTCGGGAAGGACCTTGTGGTCGCGGTAGTAGCGGGCCAGACGGCGGATCCGGGACTCGATGAGCGACAGGCCCCGCTGGTTCGCCAGGTCCTTCGGGTGAGTCTGTAGGTGGCGCTGGAGATGGACGACCCGCTTGAGAAGGGCCTGAAGGTCCTCGGGAAGTTCCGTCTGGATCCCTTGCGCCTTCAGCAGGTCCGTCATCCGCTCGCCCGTGACCGCACGGACCGAGGGGACTCCGTAGGAATCGCGCAAACGCTGGCCGACCTGCGCCGCGGTGAGCCCGGTCTTGGACAGGGATACGGCCTGCTCGACGACCTCCTCCCGGGTCTGAGAGACCCAAGCAGGCTTGGTCGCTGGGTACGGGCGGTGAGAACCGGCCCGTCCCTTGCGGCTCGAGTGGATGCGCGACACGGCTCCGCGCGGATTGAGGTCCTGTACTTAAGCCTCGCCGGCGAGAGGGTCCTCCGAACCGGGCGGATCCACGCCCATCGCCGACCTCATACCTCCAGCGAACCTGGGGGTGCGGAAGCAGCGTGCCCGAGAAGGAATCGTTCATCGTCACCCCCTACGAGGTACGGGGCCGCATCGACTACGAGCGGCTTCGAAAGCAATTCGGAACACAGGAGCTCTCCGGGCCGGTCCTCGAAGAGCTCCGGGAAGCCGCGGGCGGCACCCTCCATCCGTTGATCGAGCGGGGGGTCTACTACTCGCATCGGGACCTGGGGGTCCTCCTCGCGCAGTACCGAAAGGGAGAGCGCTTCTTCCTATACTCGGGCCGTGGGCCGTCGGGCCCCCTCCATCTCTCCCACCTGGTGTCGTTCGAGCTGTGCCGTTGGCTGCAGGAGAAGTTCGATGCCCCGATGTACATCCAGATCACGGATGACGAGAAGTTCTGGGCGCGGAGCCAGCTCACCCGGGAGGACTCGATCCGCTGGGGCTACGAGAACCTTCTCGACATCCTCGCCGTAGGTTTCGACCGGAAGAGAACGCACGTCTTCTTCGACTCCCGCTCGATCGCCGCGATGTATCCGCTCGCGGTCCGGGTCGCCCGCAAGATCCCGTACTCGACGGTCAAGGCGGTGTTCGGGTTTGCCCCCAGCACCAACATCGGCCTCGTGTTCTACACGGCCCTGCAAACCGTGCCCGCGCTCTACCCGTCCTGGGAGAGCGGCCGTAGCGTCCCGTGTCTCATCCCCTGCGGGATCGACCAGGACCCTCACTTCCGAGTGACGCGGGACATCGCCGAGTCGCTCGGATACCCGAAGCCCGCGCTCATTCACAGCCAGATGATTCCCGGGCTTCTCGGTGAGGGTGTGATGTCCACGACCGGTGGCAACGCGGCCGACAACGCACTCTTCCTCAACGATCCCCCGAAGACCGTCGAGCGGAAGATCCGAAAGGCATTCACCGGGGGACGGGCCTCGGTCGAGGAGCAGCGTCGTCTCGGAGCGACCCCCGAGATCTGCTCTGTGTGGGCATTATGGCGGACCCGCTTCGCCGAGAACGACGGAAAGTTCGAGCAGGTGACCCGCGATTGCCGTTCCGGCGCGCTCCTTTGCGGGGATTGCAAGGGAGAGCTCATCGAACGGGTACAGGCGTTCTATACGACCCATCAGGCGGCGCGGGAGCGAGCGCGCGATCACGCCGAGGAGCTCATCATCACCCAGCCGCCCAAGCCCGAGGGATGGGACCGTAAACCCTCGACATCCCGGGAAGGGTCCCCCTCGCCAAGCTTATATAGGTGAGACTGGGTCCATCGGTCGAAGGAACGGAAAGCCTCGCCGATTTCGAGCGGCCCGCCGGTTTGATTTTTCGAACAGGTTGTTCGCGAGGATAGGCGGGAGCCCAACGTTCGTTCGAGACCAACGCGAAAGAAAGCGAAGAGGCAAACGAGATGGAGAAGACCCTGACGAAAGTGCGCGACCTGACGCCGAGCTCGAAACAAGTCAACGTTCTCGCGAAAGTGGTGAACGTCGGCGAATCCAAGGAAGTGATGGGTAAGTTCGGCGACCCACGGAAAGTGGCGGAGGCCATTGTCGGCGACGACACGGCCACGATCATCCTTTCCCTGTGGAACGAGCAGATTGGATCGATTGCGAAGGACGAAGTGGTGCTGATTGACAACGGGTACGTGAGCCTCGTTCGGGGCCACATGCGCCTTAACGTCGGCCGCTACGGGAACCTCACGAAGTCGACGGAAGCGATTGCCGAAGTGAACAGCTCTCTCGACATGAGCCAGCAAGAGTTCGAGAGCGAGCGCCGCAGCTACGGCGGTGGCGGGGGCTACCGCGGCGGTGGTGGCGGTGGTGGCGGAGGCTACCGCGGTGGCGGCGGCGGTGGCGGAAGCTACGGCGGCGGTGGCAGCGGTGGATCGAGCGGTGGACGAGACCGCTCGGGCAGCTACAACCGGTACTAGGATCTGCCCACCCGCACGGCCGAACCCTTTCGGCTCCCCTCCCTTCGGGGAGGGGCGCCCGCTCCATCGATTGTTTTTATACCTCGAGCCGGTCCCTTTCGTCCGAGCATGCCCGACGACGAGTCGCGAGAGCTGACGCTGTACGTGGAGTCGAAGAAGGCCGTCACCCATTTCTACCGCGCGGGCTCCCTCGCTCCGGCAACGGCCCAAGTGGGCAACAACCCTCTCCCCACGACCGCCGACACTCGAGGGGGCGACACTTCCAGCTCGCTCGGCGAGTCGGTCTTCTTCCTATCGGATGAGCACGCCCGTTGCGTTGCCTTCACCGAGGATCTTGCGAAGCGTCGGGGATACCACGTCAAGGTCGTCGACATCGCCAAGACCGGACGGCTCGAACGCCTCGTGACGGAGCGCTTGCGCGGGGTCTCGCAATTGCCGGCGCTGGTCAGTCCGATCGGGATGCGGCTCGAAGGGCCCACCGCGTTCACGGAGGATGCGGTCTGCGAGCTCATGCCGACCGAGCTCCGGAGCGTCCGGGCGTTCACCTACGTCAAGGTGAAGGGCGGCGATTTCGACCGGATCCGTGAGGTTCTCGTCGCACTCCCCCAGGTCAAGGAGCTGCACTTCCTGACCGGCGATTGGGACATCTTCGTGGTCCTCGAGTTCCCGTCGGCCCAATCCCGCAAGCGCGAGGTCATCGATTTCGTGACGGACAAGATCCGCTCGCTGCCGGACATCGTGGACACCTCGACACTGGTCCCCGAGTACACGATCACGAAGTTCGCGATCTAGCGCCGGGCCCGGTTCGCCCCCCGCGTCTTCGGCGCCCGGCGCCGCACGCGTCGGCGGGCGCGGTTGGGCTGCACGGCGCGCGGGATCCGGGCGACGCGTGCGGCGGCCGGCTCGGGGGTCCCGTAGAGGGCTTCGACGGTGAGCGCGTGCTCGCTCAACCACGAGATCCCCTCGGCGTACGCGCCGAACGTCTCCAAGCTCGTGAACAACGGGATCGCGAGCTCCACCGCCCGACGGCGGAGGACGTAGTCGTCCTCGAGCATCCGCTCGAGCTTGTCCTGGGTGAGGGAGCTGGGGATGTTGAGGAGGAGATCGACCTCACCGCCGTCGAGCGCGTCGAGCACGTTCGGGTGCCGCTCGCGCTCGCTCACCTTGTACAGGACGCGGACGTTGCGGACCCCGCGATCGGTGAGATAGATCGCCGTGTCCTCGGTCGCCGCGACGCGCATGCCGATCTCCGTGAGACGGCGAGCGATCGGCAGGAGGCGCTCCTTGAGCTCGGGACCTCCCACGCTCACGAACGCCGTTCCCGTCCTCGGAACGAGCCGGACCCCGGTCGCGAGCAGCGCCTTGACGAGCGCGTCGCTGAACGTCGGTCCGAAGCACGCGACCTCGCCCGTCGATTGCATCTCGACGCCGAGAACGGGATCCGACCCGCTCAGCTGGACGAAGGAGAACTGCGGTACCTTGACCCCCCAACGCCCCGGAGGGAGCGGCGCGATGCCGTCTCTCGAGATCGGTCGGCCCAGCATCGCCCGGGCCGCCTCGCGGAGCAGCGGCACGCCCGTGGCCTTCGTCAGGAACGGTAGCGACCGGCTCGCTCGAAGGTTGAGCTCGATGATTTGGTAGGCGCCGTCCTTCACGAGGAACTGGATGTTGAACGGTCCGCGGATCGAGAGCTCCCGCGCGAGCGTGCGCGCCGCGTCCACCAGGTCGCGTTGGACCTCGAGCGAGGTGTGGCGGGGGGGCAGGCAGAAGATCGCGTCGCCGGAGTGGACGCCGGCCCGCTCCACGTGCTCGAGGATCCCCCCGACGAGGAGCCGCTCTCCGTCGGAGACCGCGTCCAGCTCGACCTCGTCCGCGCCCTCCACGAACTTGGTGATCACGACCGGGTGCTCCGGCGACACGCGCGCCGCCTGGTGGAGGAAATCCGCGAGATCGGCCCGTCCCGGGATGACCCGCATCGCCTGGCCGCTGAGCACGTAGGAAGGTCGCACCAGCACCGGATAGCCGACCTCATCGGCGAACGCCTCGGCCTCGGCGACGGTCGTGAACGCCTTCCACGCCGGTTGGGGGATCTCCCGACGCTGGAGGAGTTGCGCGAACCGCGCCCGGTCCTCGGCCGTGTCGATCGACTCGGAGGACGTGCCGAGGATCGGAATCCCGCAGGCGTTGAGGAGCGGCGTCAGGTTCTGCGCGAGCTGGCTACCGACGCACGTCACGATCCCCTGGTACCGATCGAACTCCTGGATGTCGCGCACCCGCTCGAGCGTAATCTCCTCGAAGTAGAGGCGGTCGGATCGGTCGTAGTCGGTGGAGACGGTCTCGGGGTTCGAGTTCAGCACGGCGACGGTCGGAACCCCCTCGGCCTTCAGTCCGTCGGCGAGGTTCATCGTCGACCAGTCGAACTCCACGCTCGAGCCGATACGGTACGGCCCGGCACCCAGAACAAGGATCGAGCCGGGGGGCGCGGGGGCGACGTCGTCGGCGTCGCCCCGGTAGGTGAGGTACAGATAGTTCGTACGGCTCGGCCACTCGCCGGCGAGCGTGTCGATCATCCGGACCCGGGGACGGATGCCGGCCCCGATCCGCTGGGTGCGCACTTCCTCCTCGTCGCGCCCACGGGCGCGCGCGATCGCCCGGTCGGAGAACCCGAGTTCCTTGGCGCGCCGGACCATCCCCGGCTCGGGCGGCGCGGAGGCGGAAGCGATCAGTTCGCGCTGGCACTGCTCGATCTCGGCGAGGCGTTCCAGGAACCAGGCGTCGATGTAGGAAGTACGCTGGATCGTCACAACGTCGATGCCGGCGCGCAGTGCCTCGAGAACTTTGTACAGGATATCGGGCGTCGGAGCGCTCAGGTCGGCGAGGATCTCCTCCTTCGGGCGGATCGTCGCGGGAGGAAGCAGGTCGGAGCGCGGATCGCACATCCGCACCGCCTTCGAGAGCGCCTCGGGGAACGACGCGCCGACGCCCATGACCTCGCCGACCGACTTCATCGACGGGCCGAGGCGACGGTCGGCGCGCGAGAACTTGTCGAGGTCCCATCGCGGGTGCTTCACGACGACGTAGTCGAGCGCCGGCTCGAAGCACGCGCTCGTGACGCCCGTGACCCGGTTCTTGAGCTCGGGCAGCGTGTAACCGAGCGCGAGCTTGGCGGCGACGTAGGCGAGCGGGTACCCGGTCGCTTTCGACGCGAGCGCGCTCGAACGCGACAGCCGGGCATTGATCTCGATCGCGTAGTACTCTCGACTGTCCGGGTTGAGGCAGAACTGGATGTTGCACTCGCCCACGACCCCAACGGTCTCCACCGCCCGCAGCGCCGCTTGGCGGAGCATCTGGTACTCGGCGTCGTCCAGGGTCTGGCTGGGGGCGATGACGATGTTATCGCCCGTGTGCACCCGCATGGAGAGCACGTTCTCCATATTGCAGACCGTGAGCGCGTTGCCGAGTCGATCCCGCACGACTTCGTACTCGAGCTGCTTGAACGCGCCGACGTACCGCTCGAGGAGCACCTGCCCCACGGGGCTGGCCCGCAGGCCCCGGCCCACGACCTCATTGAGCTCGTCCGGCGTGCGCGCGACGCCGCCGCCCTTGCCGCCGAGCGTGTAGGCGACGCGCACCATCAGTGGATAGCCGAGCTCCGACGCCGCACGATGGGCCTCCTCGATCGAGTAGACGGCTCGGCTCGGAAGGGTAGGAACCTTCGCCCGTTCCATGGCGCGGACGAACTTCGCGCGGTCCTCCGTGGCGCGGATCCCCGAGAGCGGCGTACCCAGGACTTCGGTCTGGGTCGCGCGCAGGGCCCCGGAGTCCGAGAGACCGATACCGCAGTTGAGGGCGGTCTGGCCCCCGAAGGCGAGCAGGATCCCGTCCGGCCGCTCAGCCTCGAGGATCGGCGCGACGAACTCCGGGATCAGGGGCTGGAAGTACACGCGCCCGTTGCGCGGTGGATCGGTCTGCAACGTCGCGATGTTCGGGTTGACGACAACGGTGTAGACTCCCTCTTCCTCCAGCGCCTTCAGGCACTGAGAGCCGGAGTAGTCGAACTCGCCCGCCTCCCCGATCTTCAGGGCCCCCGACCCGAGGAGGACCGCCTTGCGAGGGATCTCGGGCGTCATGAGCGTCGCCGCACCTTCGCCGCAAAGATGTCGAAGACGAACCCCGCCTCCTGCGGACCGGGGTGGCCCTCGGGATGGCCCTGGAGCGCGATCAGGCGGCCCGTCGCGTCCCGCACCCCCTCGAGCGTCCCATCGTCCGGGTTGAACGCCCACGGCTCGAGCCCCGTGCCGACGAGCGTCTTCGGATCGACCGCGTAACCGTGGTTCTCGCTGACGATGAGCGCGCGGCCGTCCGGGAAGGTAACGGTCTTGTTCTGTCCTCGATGCCCGAACTTGAGCTTGAACGTCGACGCGCCCCGACTCATCGCGAGAAGCTGCACGCCGAGGCAAATCCCGAGCGTGGGGAGGGCGCGCACCGATGGACGCGCGAGCTCGGCCACCGAGGTCTCGAGCTGCGCCGGGTCGCCGGGCCCGTTGCTGACCAGGAGCCCGGCGACGTGCCGTCCCTCGAACTTCTCGGGGATCGGGGCGTCGTACGGGAGTCGGAGCACCGCGAGGCGACGGTCGAGGAGCGCGCGCAAAATGCTCGCCTTGACGCCGCAGTCGAGAACGGCCACCACCGGCGCGTTTCGGGGTCCGAGGAGGTGCGCTTCCTTTGCGGCGACCTCGGCCATGTAGTTCTCGTCGGCGTAAGCGGGCGCGTCGCGGATCGCGCGCGCAAGCTCGTCATCGCTCGGACGACGGTCGACCGATCCTACGTCGATGACCCCCCGGACAACTCCCCGCTCGCGCAGGTGCTCGGTGAGCTGGCGGGTATCGATCCCGAGAACCCCGGGAACTCCTTCGGCATCCAGCCACTGGTCCAGGGGTTCCTCGCTGTTCCAATGGTGGGGGGTCGTCGCTCCGCGCGCGATCATCCCCCGAACCTGGATCTCGTCGGATTCCACGCCGAGGGGGAGACCCAGCGGATCCCGCGCTTTCGGGTCCGGGACGCCGTAGTTCCCCAGCAGAGGGTACGTGAACGTGAGGATCTGACCCCGGAACGATGGATCGGTCAGCGATTCGGGATAGCCGACCATCCCGGTGGTGAAGACGACCTCGCCGACCCGGCGGGTCGCGCGGCCGAAGCCGACCCCATCGAATCGACTTCCGTCCTCGAGAAATAGAGTCCCCCTCAGAGCGTCGTTCCCCGGCGTTCGGGACACGGCTGGTGGAACCCGAAGGTCCAGAGGAATGGCGTTTTGGATAAGCGTTGCGCCACGACATTCCCTGCTCCTCGGCCGAGGAGCGCGCGACGCGAGGGGCGAAATACGCGGGTATCCCTGCGCTCGCGATGCCCGGGTTCCCCCGTCTGCGCGAAGCATACGACGTCGTCATCCTGGGCGGTGGTCACGCCGGCTTGGCCGCCGCGCTCAAGACGGGGTTGTTGGGCTACACCGCGCTCCTGATCGACCGCGGGCCGAAGTACAGCCGCTCGTACTACGCACCGAAGATGGACAACATCCCCGGCTTCCCTGGAGGGATATCGGGCCACAAGCTCCTCGACCTCCAGATCGCCGCTCTCCGAGAGGTCGAGTCGTCCGTGACGTACGTTACCCCGGCGACCGCGACCGGTCTCACCCGGCTCTCCAGCGGAGAGTACGAGGCCGCGTTCGAGTGGCTCAAGCGCAGCCACACGGCGCGCGGGCGCGCCGCCGTCCTGGCGCTCGGCGTCGTGGACCGGATGCCCGTGATCGGGGGGAAGATCGACCCCATCTTCCCATGGGCGAACTTCGGGATCGTGGATTTCTGCGTTCTGTGCGACGGCCACACGCTGCCGGACCGGTCGGTCGGAGTTCTCGGGAACGACGCCTACGCCGTGCGAACGGCCATCGACCTCCTGCACTTCCGGCCGAAATCGGTGGAGATCCTCACGCTCGGACGACCCTTGCTCGAGGGCAGCCCGGACGGCGAGCGGAGCGAGCTCATGCGCCAATTGACCGAGCGCGGCGTCACGCATGTGGAGGCCGAGGTCGCGGGGTTCGACGAGATCCGCGAGCGGCGCTTCGGCGTGAAGTTTGCGGACGGCTCGCGTCGGGTCTACGACAAGGGGTTCAGCGCCCTTGGGTGGTACGATCAGCACAGCGACTTGCCCCGATCTCTCGGTTGTCGCATCGACAGCGAAGGCTACGTGGTCACCGACGAGGACTGCCGTGCGATCGCGGATCCGGACGGGAGCCCGATCCCGGGCCTCTACTGCGTCGGGGACCTGCGGAACGGCTGGAATCAGATCCCCGAAGCATGGGCGACCGCCGAGCGGGCGATCATCCACGCCTACGGCTACTACCTGTAGCTCAGTTCGCGGGAGCGATACGCGGGGGGGCGTCCTTCGGGGACTCGGCCACGTTGAGCTGGCGCGCCAGCTCGAAGAGATCGGTGGCGACCGCCTCCGCTCCGGCGGCGAGGAAACGATCGACCGTCATCGGCGACATCGAGGTCTCCCGGGCGTCGGGCAGGACGGCGTAGAAGTGGACCTGCGCGCGCGTCGCACACTCGGCATCGATCAGGTGATCGCCGACGTACAGGGCCCGTCCGATCGGGACCCCCATTTCCTTCAACAAGTACCACAACGCTTCGGGGGACGGCTTTGCCGGCCCCGGGGAGCTACGCGAGCGCAAGTAGGGGAAGTACTCGGCCAGGCCCGTCCGCACGAGGGCGGCGCGGGCAAACGCTTCGGAGCTCCGCGTCAGGATCCCGATGCGAAACCCGCGTCCCACGAGACCCCGTACCAGGTCCTTCGCGCCTCCGCGGATCGTGGTCCGTTCGAGCGCCTGCATCTCGATCCCGTCTATGAGGCGGTGGAACTCGGCCTCGAAGCGCATGACCACCGTCTCGGGGGCCCCGCCGGCAAGGATCCTATCTCGCGCGACCTCCAAGATCCGGTGCATGGGCATCTCCACCGACAGGGCTCCGGGCCCGACCCCGTAGCGCTCGGCGAGCCGGATCACCTCCCGCCGCATTCGGTAAAAGTCGTGCTGAGAGACGATCAGGGTGCCGTCCAAGTCGAAGACGATCCCGAGCATGGGATCCAGGAACCGCGGTTCCGCTTGGCGCACGGGCATCCCTCGTCCCCCCCCCGTCCACCCCATTTCAGCGGGGCGGCCCTACCTAAGGGTTTGCTTCCAGCGGCGCTTTCCTTGCGGCTCCCGGCCGTTGGGTCGCGTCAGCGTGACGATCGACTCCCGCAGCAGGAACTGCCGACGCTGGCCGGAATGGCGGGCACGGGCGACATCCACGCTCTCGATCCGGAAGCCGAGGCTCCGTCCGATGCGGGCGGTCAGCAGGTCGCCCGGGACGTAGGTACCGGCCAGTAACGAATCGCCGACCACGAGCACGAACCGTCCGCCCGGACGCAGCGCTCGGTATACGCCCCGCAGTACATCGGCGAGGTCGCGGAAGTACCGGTGGACTACTCCGTGCATGTCGTTGCGACGGTAGGTGCCCTTGCGCGCGACGTTCTCGCGGATCCGGGGAAGGATCTCCTCCAACCAGGGATCCGGGGTCCGGTTCGTACCCAAGTAATCGCGGGTCGCGGTCCGCGGGAGGTTGTCGCAGGCGAGCTCCGCGATCCTCAGGGCCGATAGTTCCGAGTAGGAATTCACGTAGCCGAGCCAGGCGAGATCGAGCTTGTAGTTCATCACATAGTCGAGACCATTGACGTACGGCGGGCTGGTAATCGCGAGGTCCACACTCTGGGCGGGAAGGTCGATCGACCGGGAATCGCCCGAGCGGACCTCCGCCGGCGGACCCCACGACTCGGAGGATCGCGCCCGTGCGCGCAGGTCCTCGACCATGGTCCGGATCACGCCCGCGTACTGGACGAACGGGAGCGGGCGCTCTCGGTCGACGGGGTCGTAGCCAAGGCAGGGACTCCGTCGTAGGCGACTTACCGGAACGAGGGTCGCGGCGAAGGCGAGACGAAGCGCGTCGGTGACGCCTCGGGCATCCGCGGCCGGAAGGACGGAGCGGATCCGACGAAGTTGGGCCAGTGCCTCGGGCGAGAACTGGCGCCGCGTCTCCCGAAGGAACGGCAGCGCGGCCATCGGCGCGTGCTGCGCCGTGCGAAGGAGCACCGCCGCGGCGCGTTCCAGATCCCCCGGCGCGAGGTCGATGTCCGTCTTGACGCGCGCCGCGAGCGCCGCCGGGGCCATCAGCTCGTAGCCGATCGCGCGCGCGCCGATCCGCTGGGCTTCGATCAGGCTCGTCCCGCTTCCGGCGAAGGGATCGAGGACCGTCGAACCACGACGCAGGCCCTCGGAACGGAGCAGGTTCGAGACAAACTCCGCAGAGTACCCCTGGACGTAGGGCCACCAACGATGGAAGGGCAGCCCTTCGTTCGAGCGGAAGGTGATCGGGCCACGGTACGTTCCTAACGGGATGCCGTCCTCGAGGGCGAAGCGCTCGGCGTAGACCGCCGGTTCGGTGAAGTCCTCTCGTAGCTCGAGCCGATCGAAGTCCTGGAGGACCCAGAGCCCCCGACCCATGCGGACGACCTCGCCGCGGCTCGCGAGGCCGCGAAGGTCGGAATCTACGCTCGCGACGGCTGCGCCCAAACGACGAGCGATCTGCCGCACGGTCGCTCCGAGCGCTCCGGACTCGGCCAATGCCGTGCGCACGTCGGCGCTCGCTCCTGCCACGCCGGACGCGAGAGACGGCTCGCGCTATGGGGATATCGCCGAAGGCGTTGAGGTCCGTCGGACCGGACGGGGGACTACGATCTCGGGTCCGCGGCGCCGCGCCAGGTTCCGGCGGGGCCGCAGCTCGCGGATCTCCGCGACCAGCTCTTGCCGTAACGTCTCCCGTTCCCGGTCGAATCGGACCCGCCAGGCCGGCACCGCCCGCTTAGGGTCGAGGCGCGCGAGCTGTTCTGCGAGCACGTCCCGGTCGTGGAGCTCCCCCAACCGTCGCTGGAGCCTCGCGTACCGAGGCGGGAACGTGGAGGCCCGCGCCCCCGAAAGAGCGTCTTCTAGGTCAGTAAGATACCGGAGCTGACGCACCCGGATCCTTAGCGCGTGCATCCGCTCCGGCAACGGCGACTTCAACGCTCGTCTCCGAGCTTTGCTCGCGGCGATGGCCAATCTCCGCCGTTCTCGCGTCAGCTCTTGGGTCAGTGCGATGAGCCGCGCGATCGACCCGATCCCTCGCAACGACGCCTCGAGCTCTTCGAAGATCCCGGCCGCCTCTTCGGTGCGTAACGCCGCCCGTAGCAGTTCCCGACCCGTGCGAGCGCTGTCCCGCAGGTGACGCCCGAATGTCGCCCACGGTTCGGTCGTCTTGGCGCGGTCCGGGCCGACGAGCCCCTCCCACAGATCGAGCTCCACATCCAGGTCCCGGACCGATCCCGCGAGCCGGGTCAGATGGCGCACTCGGCCGGCGAGGATTCGGAGCTCCTCCCGCCGCGGCCGGGGGCCCGTTCTTGACCACCATCGTATGAGGATCCGAAGGCGTCGGAGGTGCCGATGCAAGTCGTGCAGCTCTTCGGTGGAGGGCTCGGGATGTCCGATCACGGTATCGGTGCGGGATCGGGTGCGTGCGATCTCCTCCCGAGCATATCGGCCGAGGGGGGATGTGCTGCCCCGGTGGTGGCCCGGAGATTTGGAGGTCTGCTTCCGAGCGAGCACGGTCGTCTCCCCACGGCGTTCACCCCCAAAGCTCCGCGGGGTTCCCGCGGTCGGAGCCGATGGTTCAAAGCCCAGGAGGAGTTGGGGGACTCGTGGCCCGATCGAGGCTCGAAATGTCCGAGCGTGCAACGGCCGCACCTCCGATACGCGAGCCGAACGCGATCGGCGTCGTCGACGTCGGATCGAACACGGCCCGCCTCGTCGTGTTCGATACGAACCCGGTCGGCGTCGTGCGCCCGGTCTTCGAACTCAAGGAGATCCCGCGTCTCGGAGCCGGGACCGGGCCGGACGGTTCCCTCTCTCCCGAGGCGTTCGCGCGCGGAATCGAATCCCTGGGTCGCTTCGCGCGCGCGCTGAAGTCCCTCGGGGTCCCGCGCACGCTTACCGTCACGACGAGCGCCGTCCGGGACGCCCCGAACGGCGCGGAATTCGTTCGCACCATCGCTCGCGAGACCGGCATTCTCTTGCGCGTGCTGACCGGGGCTGAGGAAGCGCGCTACGGCTATCTGGGCGTGGCGAGTGCATGGGCGCTGGGAAACGACCTGGTCATCGACTTGGGCGGAGGGTCGCTCCAAGTCGTCGAGACGCGGCTCGGCGCCCTGGCGAACTCGGTGAGCCTTCCGTTGGGTGGGCTCCGCCTCACCCAGCGCTTCGTCCGTCACGACCCGCCGAAGGAACGCGAGATCGACGACCTGCGCGAGTACGTGCGCGATGCGGTCCGCTCGGCCATCGCAGCTTTCGGCGGATCGAACTATCGCGTCTTCGGGATCGGGGGAACGGTGCGGGCGGTCGCGCGCGCCGCGATCGAACTACGAGAGTACCCGATTCCCCGGGTCCACGGCTACCCGATCCGAGACCACGACCTCGAAGCGTTGACTGAATTGATCTCCGAGATGCCCACAGCCAAGCGGCGCGCGATCCCGGGCATCGGGGTGGAGCGAGCGGACGTCATGGACGCCGGCCTCATCGTCCTCTCGGAGATCCTACGCTCGTCCAAGGCCGACGAGATCGCGGTGAGCGGCACCGGGATCCGCGAGGGCCTCGCGCTCGAGGCGATCCGGGCGGAGCTACCGGTCCCCAACGAGGTCCTCGCGATCCGCTCGACGACCGCGGCCGCGGAGCGTTTCAGTTTTTCCCGCGAGCGGGGTAGGGAAGTCGCCGAACTCTCCGTGGGGCTATTCGACCTCTTCGCCGACGCCCACCATTGGGGCCCGAGCGAACGGCTCTCCCTGCGGGTCGCGGCGGAGATGCACGACGCCGGGGTCTCGATCGACCTGTGGCGCCACGCGCACCACTCCGCCTACCTGATCCGCAACTACCCGATCTGGGGACTCACGCACCGCGAGACCCTCCTCGCCGCCTCGATCGTCGCGCTCCACGCCGGGGACGATCTCCCGTCCGGGATGCGCAAGGGATTCGCCCCGATCCTTCGGCCGAGCGACGGAACGACCGCGCGCCAGTTGGGCACGATCCTGCAGCTGGCGGGCCTCCTCGCCCCGGCGGACCCTCGGTTCTCCCTCGCGGCGGGGGGCAAGGTCCTTGCCGTGAGCTTTTCCCGTCCCGCGGGTACGACCCTTCCTCCCCGGACCATGGAGAAGGCCCGCAAGCCCATCGAACGCGAACTCGACATCGAGGTGAGGTTCCGGGATGGCTGACCCGGCTGCGCCGCCGCGGGGCTATCCCGGGCGCCTTATCGTTCTCGAGGGGTTGGACGGCAGCGGGAAGTCGACCCAGGCCCGCCTCCTGGGCAAGTGGCTGGCGGCCCGAGGGTATCGCGTCTTCTTGACCGAGTGGAACTCCTCCGACCTCGTCAGCGACACGATCCGTCGCGGGAAGAAGCGCGGCCTGCTGACCCCGACCACCTTCAGCCTGCTCCACGCGACCGATTTTGCCGATCGATTCGAGCGCCAGATCCTCCCCCCCCTGCGTGCGGGCTACGTGGTCGTGTGCGATCGCTACTCGTTCACGGCGTTCGCCCGGGACTCGGCGCGGGGGTGTGCGCCGGCCTGGGTGCGCAACATCTACCAGTTCGCGCCGCGACCGGACCGTACCTACTACTTCCGGGTCCCGGTGGCCGTCACGTTCCGCCGGAAGCAAGCGTCCCGAATGAAGATCTCCTACTACGAGGCCGGCATGGACTTGGGGCTCGCGGACAACGTCGAGGATAGCTACAAATTGTTCCAGGCCCGGCTGAAGCAGGAGTACGACCGCATGTCCGATACCGACGGCTTCACCGTGATCGACGCGAAGGGAACGGTGGAGGAAATCCAGCAGCAACTCCGCGAGGACCTTCGGCCCGTCCTCGACGGGTTCCCCACCGGGGAGAGGCTCCAGCATGAGGGATAGGACGTACGGAACGCCGCTGCCCGGGATGCTGGACGAGAATCTGCCGGGGAAGCTGATCGTCATCGAGGGCGCCGACGGATCCGGACGCACGACCGAGGCCGAGCGTCTGAAAGAAGCGCTCGAGATCGAGGGGCACTCGATCGTCGATACCGGCTTGCGCCGTTCCACTCTGGTCAGCGAGCGGATCGACCTCGCGAAGCAGGGCCACACGCTCGCGGCCACGACCATGGCCCTCCTCTACGCCACCGACTTCGCCGATCAGCTCGAGAACAAGATCATCCCGGCGCTCGCGGGCGGGAGCACGGTCCTCGCGGACCGGTACATCTACACCCTGACGGCCCGCGCGGTGGTCCGCGGGGCCTCCCGACAGTGGGCTCAACAGCTCTACGGATTCGCCCTGCGCCCGGACCTCACGATCTTCTTGGACGCGCGTCCGGAGATCCTGATGCACCGCGCGATCTCGAAGTACGGGAGCCTGGATTACTGGGAATCCGGCATGGACCTGTCGATCTCACCGGATCGGTTCGAGAGCTTCCTCGAGTACCAGGCGCGCCTACGGCGCGAGTTCGGCTGGATGGTGGAGGTGTACGGCTTCTCTGTGGTCGATGCGAACCGCCATCCGGATCTGGTCCACGAGGACGTCCTCAAGCGGGTGCTGCCCCTCTATACGTCGCCGAAGCGGCGTCGATCCTTCCCTCCGCCTACGTCTCGCCCCGGGCCATCCACTGCTTCCGCGTGAGCAGCCACCTCAGGCGGGCTCCTCCCGGCGCGACTTTTTGCGGGAATTCGAGCGCCGCCGTCCCCGCCCGCGACAGGCGGGCCACCGGCATCGCTTCCCCGGTCAACGCGAGACCGAGAATTTCGGCGAGCCCGGGCTCGTGACCGACGAGAACCCCGAACGAGACCCCTTTCCACTCTCGGGCCACCCGGGCCAGCGCCGCCGACGGGTCACCCTCGAGACGAAGCTCGGGCCACTCGAGAACGCGCACCGGTGGATCGAACGCCTCGGCCCATATTTCGGCGGTACGGGCCGCGCGACGCAACGGGCTGGTCGCGATGCGGCCGATCTCTTCGACCTCCGCGGCGAACGCTCTCGCGGCCGCACGCGTTTCGCGGACCCCGTCGGCCGACAGGGGTCGTCCGAAGTCGTCCGGCCATCGGGCGGGATTGCGCGCAACGGCTGGGCCATGACGGACGAGGAAGAGCTCCACGGTCCCACCGTCAGGGTAGACCGGCGCATGAACGTTCGGTCGCGCGTGAGGAGACCCGCGGGGGCAACCGCCACGTATCGTCGATGCCGGATACGATGGATGCTCGGGCAGGGAAGGCATATGGCTGCGGGGCCGGGTTCCGTATCGTGACTCCGGAGGGGCCTCTCGTGTCCGCTGCGCCGGACCTGCCTTCCACGTGTCCTCTCTGCGGAAATCCCATGGTACGCGGTTCCATGAGGCTGTTCGCGACCCGAGGCGCGTGCGCGCTGATCTGGCTCAACGAGGGAGAGAAGCCGGCTTTTGTCGCGCCCAAGGATTCGATCCTCGCCGAACGACGGCCCTTCCGGCCCGGGGACCCGGCGGAGGTCCCGGGTTGGATATGTCGAACGTGCAAGGTCGTCGTCGGCCGGTACCCTGGCCCGCCACCGTGAGCGAACCAGATCGAACGCTCGAACGGGTCCCGGATCACGCCTAAGGAGCGGGTTCGGCCCGAGGAGCTCACCGTTGCGCTACGGTCACGGGCCTCCGGGAGCCAGGTTAACCAACCGTTCCGGGCTATCTCCGATGCCTGCCCGAGCCTCCCCTCCCGGTAGGTTCCGCCCCGTTCCCTGAACCGAGGAGACCTAACCTATCGAGGGACCTTGTCACCCCAACGACCTACGCGGGAACCGGGCGGGTCCTCCGGAGTCCCGCCTCGATCGCTCCGCGAACGATGAGGAGGGCTACGACGAAGAGCGGGATCAGGAAGACCTCACCGTACGGCCATGGCACCCGCAGCGCCTCGCCGGCCCAGAAGGTCGCGAACGAGAAGATCAGCGAGGTCGCCCCCAGCTTGAGCCATGGAGTCTTGATCCGGCGAATCCGTTCGTGCACGAGCGCCACGGCGATCGCGAGGCTCAGCCCCGCCGCGAGCGCTCCGACAACGGCCGCCACCTGCTGTCCGCCCGCGGCGAGCGGCAGGAGCACCGCGACCGCCTCGGTCGTCTCGATCGCCCCGACTGTGAAACCTCCCGCGAAGTGTACGGGCGGCGCGATCTTCGGGCCGGGGATCGAGGGGGGAGCGCGCGCGCGACGGTAGCTGCGCAACGTGCTCCGGAACAGGAATATCCCGAAGGCGAAGAGAACGATCGCCGAGGCACCGAGGAGCTCGCTCGACGGAAGGGCCACGAGGGCGCTGCCCGCTCCGATCGCGATAGCCGCCACGACGGCGCTACCCGCCGCGGCGCCGATCGACGCGTAGCGGAGCGCTCCGCGCTCCGCGCCCAGTGCGTAGATGAGAATGACGACCTCGGAGTACTCGATCAGCGTGACGAGGAACGCGAGGATCAACGCGCCGACCGAGAACGCCGTCACGCGGTCGGCATCCCACGAAGGATTTTACTTTCCGCGCTTGACGCGAGGGGCGGGGATCTCTTTCTCGGTTGGTGGGCAGGTGAGGCAATCGACCTGCTCCGGAACGGCCGGCCAGATCGGATCGAGCAGGTGGCCGGCCCGCACACGTTTCGTCTCGAGGTAGCGCGCGTTGTACCGGTTCGGTCGCACGGCCAGGGGGATCCGCCCTTCGACGACGATTCCGTGGCGTCGGAGCGAGGCGATCTTATCCGGATTGTTCGAGAGCAGCCGGATCGAGCGCACCTCGAGCACCTCGAGCATGCGGGCGGCGATCTCATAGTCGCGTTCGTCCGGACGGAAACCGAGGGCCTCGTTGGCCTCAATCGTGTCGAGACCCATCTCTTGCAGTCGGTAGGCCTTGATCTTGTTCTCGAACCCGATCCCGCGGCCCTCCTGACGCAGGTAGAGGAGGATCCCGCGCTCCATCTTGCCGAGCTTGGTGAGAGCGAGCTCGAGCTGTTCGCGGCAGTCGCAGCGCAGCGAGCCGAACACGTCGCCGGTCAGGCACTCCGAGTGGATCCGTACCGGGACACCGGACTGACCGGCCACCTGTCCTCGAACGAGGGCCGCCGGCTCCTTCGCGTCCGGTCGCCCGTGGAACGAGACGACCCGGAATTCCCCGAACCGAGTGGGAAGCTGGGCGGTCGCACTGATCCGAAGGGGAGCGTTCTCGCGATGCGAGCGGACCTCCGGTCCGCCATCGACCGGATGAAGCGCACTGTCCGAGGGATCCGATGCGTCCAAAGTACATGCCCCCGCGTGCGGGAGAGGCGACTCGGCCATCGATGGGGGCCGCCCCTCCTTAACGTTGTTGGACCGATTGCGCGGCTCAAGATCCGTAAACTCCGGGATGAGGGGGTCTCCCTTTTCCGAAAGGTGCACTACGCCGCACCTCCTGCCGCGTCCACTTCACAATGGCAGGATCCCATCGCTGGTTTCCGTCCGGTCCCCCAGTGGCTCGGTGATGGCGGAAGGCCCGCATCGATCGGACTCGGCGCGACTCGGGTCAAAGCCCTGTGCCGGATGGAGGAACGGCCACAGAGCCGTCCGTCCTGGGAACACATCCGGTCCCCGGGCTGGAGCCGCGGGGCCCCCTCATAGAGATCGATCTCCCATCCGAAAAGTTCCCGGCATAGAGTGCGAAGCCCGTAGCGACCTACTCGCGGAACGACGCTTCCGAGGGTGTTCCTTCACCGAAGACAGCGGCGTGCGAAGGATTGGCTCCGGCCCATCCCACGACCTTGGGGCTCTAACGAGTTCCGGGGAGGCACGGGAGACTGAGGCGGGTACGTTTTATACAAACGATATCACTGCTGATATGGTGCAAACGATGTGCGACCAATGCGGATGTGAAGGAAACGGACCGAGACGGGGCGGAGGACGCGGGTGTTGCGGCTCGGGAGGAGCAGTGCGGGCGCCACGGGGCTACCTGCGAGCGTCGGCTCCCGATGACCTGAAGGACTACATCGAGGATCTTCGCTTCGAAACCCAACGGGTCGAGCGGATCCTCCAAGAGCGGGCCGCCGAGAAGGACTGAGCTCCGAACTCGATTCGGAGGGACGGGCGGGCATTGGCCCCTCGGTGTTGCTGCGGCCCATTCCGGGTCCGGTTCTTTCCACCCGGAATTTTGCGGCCCCTACTCCTACGGGTGTTGCTCGAGGGGCCCAAGACGGGATTCGCGTTGATCCACGAGGTCGCGCGGCGCACGGATGGGCAGTGGACTCCCGGTCCGGCCGCGATCTACCCCGCCCTTCGGAGGCTGGAGGAGGAGGGATACATCCATCGAGCTACGGGCGGTCCCGGTCTCCCCCGCGCGTACTCGCTCACTCCGAAGGGGCGACAAGTGGCGGGTGAATGGGAGAATATGCGACGATCCGGGCGCGACGAGTTGAGGTCGTTGTATCGACTCTGGGAGAGGATCTGAAGTGCCGAAAGCCTCCTCGCGCCGGAGCCCCGTGTCGACTCGGCTCGCAGGCCAGCGCGCTTTCTGGAACCGCCGCTATCGGGGGGATCCCGAGTTGTTCGGTGCCGGACGAAGCCCCTTCGCCCGATGGGCGCGCGACGTGCTTCGGCAGGCGGGGATTCGCCGGGGAGTGTGTATCGAACTCGGCGTCGGATACGGCCGGGACCTGCGGTACCTCCAACGATGCGGGTTTGTCGTTCGCGGCGTGGATGCTTCCGGCGTAGGGGTGGCGCTGGCGCGTCGTCGACGGCGCCCGGCCGTCCTTCGGGCACCGGAGATCGTTCTCGGCGACGCCAATTCTTTCCTGGCTCAGATCCCCGGTCAGAGTGTGGACGTGGTGTACTCCAACATGTTCTACAACATGGACTTCACCGAAGCGGAGCACGTGCGCCTCTTTGCCGAGGTAGCTCGAGTGCTTCGACCGGGGGGGTTTCATCTGTACTCGGTGCGTTCCACGAGCGACCCGTGGTACGGTCGGGGTCGACGCACCGGCCCCGACACCTTTGACCTCCGACCGCACGGCTCCACGATGCACTTCTTCTCGCGAGCCTACGCACGCCGACTCCGGCGGGGCGCGTTCTCTTCCTTCGCGCGCGAGGATCGATTGGAGGGCGCCCAGGACTTTCCGATACGATTGTTCTACGCGGCGGATGTGCGCAACGACCACCCCGCGTGGGAGGACCGTCCTTCGTTCTCGCAGGCATCCATGGAGTCCGGGAGCGCTGGTCGGAATCTACAAGGGTACGCGCCATCTTCACCATCAAAACCGCCTCGTTGATCGAACTGGGAGCAGTGGGAGTTCCCTGCACCCGCTCGTCGCGGCCACTAGGGCAGTCGACCCCGCCTCGGGCGATTTCTGCGTCACGTTCGCTCCCGTCGTGGAGAGACCGAGGTCCTGTTCTCGCTGATCGTGAGCTACCGCACCGTCGCGCTGAACTGGCCTACGCTCCGGCGCACCATATGGGACGATTCGCGGAGGCAGCCCTTGGGCGCCTCCTCAGCCATCAGAAATCGGCCCGGGTCTCGCATGATTCAGTAAGCGGTCGCGCGTATTCGCCTCTCCTCTATCTCACCGGCGGTGCCAAGCCTTGAGCAATTCTGGCCATCCCCCCACTCACGGATGGGGGCCTACTTCCAGCGGTCCTCCTCGCGATGTGCCTGGATAGCCCTCCATCACTTGCTTCCGGTCCTCAGTCGGCAGGCGGAGCACAAAAGCCCGGATGGTGTCGTGGTCGAAGTCGAGCCCGTGGGTCGTCTGCTCCGCCAAGTCGATCTCATCGACCACACCGAAGGAGTCCCTCGCGTCGCGGCGGGCGGCTGCGAACTCCTATTCCAGCAGGCATGAGGTCACCTCGGGACCCAGTCCGAAATCGTTGTCATCACGAAATCGGAACGTCCAATCCGGGAGACCCGATCCGAGGCCTTCCGTCGTCCCGACGACCGCGGCGAGGAAGCTGAACTGATGGCCGTGGCGTTCCTGTCGCTCGCGACCGCCTTCCTCGGAGTGAGCCTCGCCGGCACCGCGGCTCCGTCCGGGGCGATGGTCCTCTGAGGGATCACGACGATGACGATGGCCGGAACGTACACCCTCGTGTGGTGGTACGCATCCGGTCGGGGCCGTCTCGCGCGCCCTCGATCTATCTTGGTGACCCCCCTCTTCCTGATTGGGGTCGGCGTCGCCTGGATTGAACCGCCAATCAGCCCCGCGACTTTGTTCGCATGTGTGGCCTGGTTCAGCCTCCCGCGCCGACACGATGCCGAACGGGGGCGGTTCACCTTGCCGAGACCCCGGGGCTAGATCGCATGACGCCCTTTGGCGCCGGAGTAATCGATGGCTACACCTCGGTCCGTCCGGGGGTGTAGGGTACGAACTAAACGGGCTTAGCCCAGCATCGGGCATAACTCCATGCGATGGCCACGGCCACGGAATCTCCCCTGGCCCGTGACCTCTCCGGCCTTCCCCAACCAACATCGGAGGCACCCCCGGCGATACTGACGTGGCGGGCCTATCCGCTCGTCCTCGTGCCGGTGGGTGCGCTCGTCGTCGCCCTTCTTCTGGACCAGTTCGTGTTCCTCGACTACGTCCACGTGATGAGCGGGGCGCTCTGGACCGGGATCGACATCTTCATGGGACTCGTGATCGGGCCGATCCTCGGGCGGATGACCGGGCCGGCCCGCGCCGACTTCGTCCAGCGCCTCGTCCCCACGATGCTGTTCCTGATGCCCGCCCTCGCTTCGGTGACGATCACGGCGGGCATCTATCTCGCCATGATGGAAGGGATATTCCAGCTGAACTATCTCGCGATCCAACTGGCCGGCATCTTCGTGCTGATCTTGGCCGGCCAGGGATTCGGCATTTTCCTCCCGAACGAGCTGAGGATCGTGCTCGAGCTGCGCAAGGCGCATCCGGACGTCGGCAAGATCGGGAGGCTCGGCTTGCTCAACGCGCGGCTGGCGGGCGTCCAGGCGGTCTTCCAGGTGGCCCTGATCTTCGTGATGGCCAGCCTGGCCGCGGGCTTGGTGAATCTCTGACGCGCAACGACGCCCGATAGCCGGGCTCGTTTCCCGACTCCCACGCTGCGCTCGACGGCGAGCGAGTCGAACGGGCGCCGATCGGTTGCGAAGGTCTCTCGGCGGTCTTCGATCCCGTTCGGTACTTCGAGAACATGACCGCGGACGCGGGCGAGGGTGCCGTTGCCCGAAAAGAGGAGAGGGTATATGTGCTGTATTTGTGAGTATGGTAGATCCTCATATAATCCCACTTGCGTCCTAGCCATCGTGCCTCGAGTCT
>JAKAYT010000007.1 GCA_021826685.1 Thermoplasmata archaeon | reverse complement strand
CTTGGTAGCTGCTGCACCACCAGGATAGGCAGAACCGACATCGAAGTAGCAAGCCTCCAGGTCGATAGGGACTCTTGCTGGAGACAACTCAGTTATCCCCGGGGTAACTTTTCTCTTATCAATGGCCCCTACAGGGGAGGCACATTGGTTCGCTAGGCCCTGCTTTCGCATCGGGAATCCTCGTTAGGCAGAATCCCGTCAAGCCGGCTTGTGCCCTTGCACTCTACGGTGGATTTCTGACCCACCTGAGCCGACCTTTGGGGGCCCTTGTTACATTTTGGAGGGCGTGGCGCCCCACCCAAACTGCCTACCTACGGGTGTCCCCCTCGCGGGGTGAGCGATATCAATCCAAAAGGGCGGTGTTTCATCGGCCTCTCGGAACGGACCTAGCGGCCCGCCCTGGTAACGAGTCCCGCCTACGCTACACAATCGAACTGATATCACAACCGCAGGCTGCAGTAAAGCTCCACGGGGTCTTCGCTTTCAGACGGAAGACATTGGACTGCTCGCCAATGAGTCAGTTTCGCCGGCTTCCGAGCGGGGACAGTAGAGCTCTCGTTGGTCCTTCATGCAAGTCGCCAATTAAGCGACAAGGTATTACGCTACCTTAAGAGGGTCATAGTTACCCCCGCCGTTTATCGGTCCTTCGTCCCGTTGAACCGGGCTTTCAGATACCGACACTGGGCAGGATTCAGCGGCCATACACGACTTTTCAGTCTCGCGGCCACCTATGTTTTTATTAAACAGTCGGAGCTCCCCGGTCACTGCGACCAGAGACCTTCGTCTCTGGCACCCCTTCTCCCGAAGTTACGGGGCTGATTTGCCGAATTCCCTCGCTCGAATTCTCGCCGACACGCCTTAGGCTTCTCACCCAGGGGCACCTGTGTCAGTTCTCGGTACGAGCCCAAGATGCCGTCCCCAGCTTTTCACGGACCGCCCACATCGGGAGAAGTCCCCTCGCGGGGTCCCGACGCCCACTGCCCCGGGTTCTCACCATGACGGTACTCCCCCGGGCGACGCGGGATCGACAGGCTGGCATATGCCCGCTCTCCCTAGTGGCCGGTGTCCTTGGGGACGCTTTGACCTTGGGGTCGCAGAATATTAACTGCATTTCCTTTCGCGAGTGCCGATTAAGGACTCACTTAGGCTCGACTAACCCACGGCGGATGGTCGTTGCCGTGGAACCCTGGCCCCTGCGGCGGACGGGACTCTCACCCGTCTTTGCTGCTACTCCTCCCAGGATTTTCATTGGAACCCGGTCCATAGGAACTCACGCCCCTACTTCTGCCCGAGCACCACGCCTCCTTACACGATCGCCGCTTTCGCGGCGCGCCTGCATATCGGGGGCCGGTTTAGCCCCGTCCATTTTCGGTGCCCATGCCCTCGACTGGTGAGCTGTTACGCACTCTTTGAAGGATGGCTGCTTCTGAGCCCACCTCCCAGTTGTTTTCGAGCACGGACGCCCTTTGCATGACACTGAACCGGCACTTGGGGCCCTTAATGCAGGGCTGGGTTGCATTCCCTTTCGCACGGCGGGCTTACCCCTGCCGCGCTCACTCCCGGCGTCTACGCCGCCTAGGACTTCGGAGTTCGACAACAGGCCGAGACCTTTCGGTCCCGCTTCCCGTAATCGGTGCTCTACATCCTAGGCCAGCTCGGCCGAGACCTACCTGCGAGTAGTTTCAGGAGGAACCAGCTATTCCCAGTCTAGATTGGCCTTTCACCCCTAAGCACAGGTCATCCGAGTGATTTGCACGTCAACACCGGTTCGGTCCTCCACCTACCTTTCGGCAGGCTTCAACCTACCCACGCTTAGATCGATTGGCTTCGGGTCTTCCACCTATGACTTCGGACGAACACATCCCGTCCCTCGCCCCTTGCGGGGTTGCGGACTGTCGGTTTCCCTGCGGCTTGGGCCGTACATGGGCCTTGGCCTCGCCATAGATCGAAACTCCCTGGCCCGTTATTCAAAACGGACGCATGGATCCTGTGTCCGCGGCCTTGCGACCGCTTCGTTCCTTGGGGACCACATGCGGCTTATCGTCAGTTGGTTTCAGGCTCTTTTCACCTCCCTTCCGAGGTACTTTTCAGCTTTCGCTCGCGCTACTATTGCACTATCGGTCTCGGGACGTATTTAGGATCGGAAGTCTGTACCTCCCAGCTTCCCGCGCGATATCCAACGCACGGTACTCGGGATACCCCCAATCTCGCCTCTTCGCTTCGCCTACGGGACCATCACCCTCTATGGTTTGCCGTTCCAGGCACATTCGGCTCGCGAAGCCTGCGAGTACGAGGGTCCGCTACTCCACATCTCCCCACCCTCGCCGGGCGGGGATTCGGTTTGTCCTCTGCCGCTTTCGATCGCCTTTACTTACGGCATCTCGTTTGATTTCTTTTCCTCCCCCTACTAGAATGCTTTACTTCGGGGGGTTCCCCTTCCTTGCGGAATGTCCCTTGCGGGACCGGAGTTCCGATTCGGTGATCGGTGGATCTCAGGTTCCTTGCGCCTACCCACCGCTTATCGCAGCTTGGCACGACCGTCATCGGCGCCCGAGCCCAGCCATTCCCCAACTGACAGGAGTCAGCTACACTGATTGCATTCGACAAGCGTCCAGAACGCGTGTGATCGGCGTCATCGGCTTCGGCCCCCCCAGGGACCGTCGCCCTTCGCCCTTCCCCGGAGAGGCTCCGGCCTCTGCGGGTGCACGGGCCGTCCACGGATGAACCGCAGCGCGGCCCGAATGCGAGTTCGGCTCCTTATTTAACCGTGCGCAACGAGGGACCGGCTCGGCACCGGCTGCGGAATGTTGCGAACAGTCCGACCGACCGCGTACCGGGCGGGCGGCGGCCGCTCTCCGCGCGTGGGCTCTTCGCTCTACCGGCGGAGCGGTCAGCGGCCGGGCAGACGCGTCGTCGGTTCGCGCGGCATCGCGTGCCAGCTCGCACGGTGGTGCGGCCCGTCGTACCGGGCCGCGGCGAAGCGGCACCGACCCTCGCCGTTCGGTGTGCATCCGGCGCAGTTCCGCTCGGCCGGTACGGGCGCGCGATCTCGGTCGGTGCGGATCTGCATCAATGCCGCGCGCAACCAGTGCTCTCCGGCGTCCGTGTACGGGATCCGGACGAACCCCTCGCGCTCGCCATCCCCCAAGCGATCGCCGTAGAGGATGAGGGCGTACGGAGGACGGCGCCCGAAGGCGGCATGGACCAATCGGCACTCCGCGATCGCTTGGACCGTGTCGAAGACCCGTCCGTGCGCCTCGTGGTACCCGACGAAGAGGTGGGTCTCCTTGTACTCGAGAGGGACCAGAACGTCTCCCCGGCGCGCGATCACCAGATCCGGTCGACCGGCGAACCCGAGCTCGGGATCGTGCAAGTTGCCGGGTCCCGCGACGAACCGTGCGTCGTGCCGGACCCGCTCCGGCGGGAAGAGCATCGGAAGGTCGTCCTCGCCCTCGTCTTCGTAGACGAGATAGTCGTCCGGACCGAGGTCGAGCCGTCCGGGAACGACCTCGATCTCGGCGAGGGGTGGGCTGAACAGCGGCGAGTGGCGAAGCGGGACCACCCGTTCGGGCGTGCAGGGGGAAGCGATCCCGCCCGTGCGGCGCGCCTCACGCTCCGCCCGCGTGAGCTCCATCTCGTGCGGGCAGTGATAGTAGGCGACCAGATCGTGCGGCGTCAGGTGTTCCGGAACGAGCGTCGGGGGTTGGGCCAGCATCGCCGAGGGCGCGGCAGGGTGGCAAAAGAACTTTGGTTTCCAAGCGAAGCGCGCTTCACAGCTGCGCGAGCACCTCGCGTCCCGCCGCGTTCAGGCGCGCGCGCTGGGCGAGTCGCGCGAGGAGATCGCGGTCCGGCCCGAGCGCGCGGACTGCGCTCGAGACCTTCTCGATCCGCTCGGTCGCTTCCTGCTGGATCGCGCGGACGAGCGCGTACTCGGGCCGGGTGACGAAGAACCGGTGTCCGTGAAAGTCCACGGTCTCCAGGCGGACCTGGCGAGGGTCCGCGGACCATTCGGGCTCCCCTCCATCGGGCCGAGGCTTTCGGTCGACCCCCCACTCCACTCGTGCGCCGTCCTGCATCGTTCCGACGAAGGCTCGGGCCCCGTAGACGGAGCGGCTGCCCCAGTGGGTCGGGGCGACCGGTTCAACCAAGTACTCGACGAGGGACTGGGCGAGCCGATCGACCCCGTCCCGGTTCGCGCCCAGGTCGATATCGCGCGGTGCGATATCGACCCCCTGCAGCCACACGGCCGTCGAGCCCCCGACGTACCAGAACTTCTCCGCGGTCGGGCTCGGCTCACCGAGCCGGGAGGCGATCTCGACCAGCGCGCTCTCGATCGTCGGCGCCCGGTTCGCGTAGAGCTGTTCGAGCTGTGCGGAGAGCACGAAGCGGAAGCGATTGTAGGCCTGCCGCACGCGCGCCTGGAACGTGCTCGGCAGCTCGAACTCCCGTTCCCAGCACCGCGGTCCGCCGAACGGGCACGGGGTCTTCGGGTGACGGAAGTCGAGCGGCGCGAGAGAGCCCAGGGGCGGGCCTCCCGCGTCCTGGCCGCCGGCCTGGGCGTGATAGGTGAACAGGTTCGGCGATCGGCGAGCGTCCATCGTGAGCTGATGGAGGTACCCTCCTCCGAGGTCGGGCCCGCTGATCATCGAAGCGGCCATCGTGCCCGCCGCGGCCGCCGGTTACGCCGCGGGCAGAGCGAGAGCCGGCCGAAGTGCGGGGGCGAGCGGGATGGCGCCCGTTCGGAACCGCACCGTGCCTCGGTCGTCCTGCGCCACGAGGTAATTCCCGTTCGTCAGCGGCTTCCAGTCCTTGCGGACCGTGTCGAGGGTCTCGCTCGCGATCACGACGTGCGACGAATCCCCGGCGTAGGTCATCTGATAGTACGGGGTCGTTTCGTCGCGTAGACCGCACTTCGGATCGCCCGTGTAGAGGCAGAACGCCCAAAGCTCGTGCGGGCCGAGGGCGAGCAGGACGTTCAGCCCGGCATACGGGTACTTCCCTGGGTGGCCCTCGCGATCCCACACATGCGTGAGGTCGGCGACCGTGTCGGCGAACGCGCGCGCCGGATCCGGAGTCGAGTCGAGGTGGTTCAGCAATAGGTAGAACAGGACCTCGCTATCGTTCACGCCGCGGATCTCCGCCTCGTAGGGCCCGCAGAGCGCTCGGGTCGCGTCGGGAAGCGGAATCGATCCGTTGTGGGCGAAGAGGGTGCTCCCGTAGGCGAACGGTTGGCTGTTCGCCAGCCCCAACAATTGCTCGCGAGGGAGCCGCTTCGGATTCGACGCCTTTCTCAGGTGGCCCAGCACGAGCGGCGGCTCGGCCCGCGCTGCGGCAGCCGTGAACGCTTCGCGCTCACCGGGATCCGCCGCGCAACCGATTCCCTTTACGAGGGCGACCTGACGGTTCGGCGCATACCAGGCGATCCCCCACCCCTCGCCCTGACGCGCCTCCTCGCGTACGTTGGAGAGCGAGAGAAGGCTCCGGTCGCTCCGGACGAGCCAGTGGTACGGAGGCTGGTGAGGCGAGCCGAGTAGGCCCAAGAGCCGACACATGGCCCCCCCAGGACTCCGAACGATAAACCCCTGCCGGCGCCTACCCTCCCGCGTGGCCGTCGCCGAGGAACAAGATGGCGCGAGCCCAACGTAGTCGTTTTATCCCCCTACCGGCCTAGTTCTCTCGGTGGAAACGATGGTGCACGTGGAGTTGACTCCGGCCGCGCAGGATCAGGTCCTCAAGGTGATGCAGCGCCAGAACAAGCCCGGGAGCGCGCTCAGGCTGTTCGTCCAAGGCGGAGGCTGCTCCGGGCTCAGCTACGGTATGACTTTCGACCGCCAGGAAACCGGCGACGAGGTCGCCTTCGACGGAGGCACGGTCAAGGTCGTGGTGGACAAGGCGAGCGCGCCCCTCCTGGACGGCGTTAGGGTCGACTTCCTGATGAGTCTCGAAGAGTCCGGGTTCAAGATCTACAACCCGAACGCGAAGGAGACGTGTTCGTGCGGGAAGTCGTTCAGCGCCTAGGGACGGGGGGCGCCGGGACGAGCGCTTCCTCCCTGAGGCTTAAATAGAACGGACCGGGTGTACTGCGAGGGGTACACGAGGAGGGCCCCGAACGCATGAGTTTACAGGTGGACGTAACGAAGGAAGCGCGAGCCCAGGTTCGGGAGCTGATCCAGAGCCAGACCCCCGGCACGGGAGTGCGGGTCTATCTCGAAGAGTCGGGCGGCGGATGCGGCTGTGGCAGCGGCGGCGGAGGCTGCGGTTGCGGCAGCGGCAGCGGGCCCCGGTTCGGGATGGCGTTCGACCGCCAGCGCCCCGGTGACCAGGTGGTCAAGGTGGACGGCTTCTCCCTGTTGGTCGATGACCTCAGCGCCGAGCTCCTCGAGGGAGGGTCGATCGACTTCATGGAAGGCCTCGACGCGACCGGGTTCAAGATCCACGCACCGAAGCTATCCACGCTGCGGGCCCCCGCTCCCGACGAGGGAGCCGACGGTTGCGGCTGTGGAGCCGACGGCTGCGGCGCCCACTGATCGAGCAATTCGCTCCCGACCAACCCTTTCCCGGCTCCGGCCGGGCCACATGCGCCGATTTCCTTCCGAACCTTGAACGACGAGCCATCGTGCACATCGAGGATACCGGTAGCGAGTTCGACGCTCCGGGCGAGACGGTAGGGGCGTTTCTATCGGAGCCGAAGCGCATGGGAACGCGCACTCGCGCCGGCGCTCGATCTGGGCGACGCCGTGCGGGGAGAACGGGATGATCCTCGCTTTTGAGAGGAAGCGGGGCGACTAGTGGGTGAGACGCCGGAACCGCATCGCGCGCCACCCGCCGCTCGGGATGGCGGCCAGGGTCCGGGAGGGGGCCGCTCGTCGCGAAGAAGTAGACCGCCGGTGCCGGCCGGCCTCCGGATCAGCGGATATCTCCGGCCTCGACAAGAGTCTCGCCGTCGATCGTCATCGTCGCTCCGTGGAGCAGCTGGTACGCGGTGAAGTGGGGGGTCCGGGTCTTTCCGCCCTGATGGGCGTCGCGCCCGATCGTCAAAGCGATCGTCCCACGGCCCTGATCGAACAGGAGCGGGCTCAGCGAGAGCTTCGGGTTCAACCCTACGGACAGGAGACCGGGCCGATCCTTTCCCGGACCGAGTCGGGGGTAGGCGCGCTCGAACGCTTCTGCCTTGGTCCGGAACCCGTACTGGACGAGCCTTCCGCGTCGGAATGTCCACGTTCCCGCCGGTAGCGCCGTTGGCTCCATCCGGTAGAACATCACGCCGGTCGAGTCCCCCACATAGGATCCTTCGGCGTAGTGCTCGTCCACGGTAACCGCCGTCACGCCGCTCGGAACCACCGCAACCACGTTCCCCGTGCGGAGGTCGTCCGCGTCGATCACTCCGTCGTCGATCCGTGGGGAGCGCCCGGCCAGGTGCAGCGTGAGGTCCGTGCCGTTGGGATGCGTAATCCGTACCTCCTTCCCGCGGCGGAGCCCCTGCGCGATCCGCCGTCCGTCCCGCCGGAGGGTGTGAGGATCGACCAGCGCCGCGTCCACGAGCTCGCGTCGCCATGCGTCGACATCCACCCCGTACTCCCGGGCCGTAGCCTCGTTGGTCCGACCGAGGTCCCAACGCGCGCACCGGATACCGTGCTTCGCCACGAGGCGGAACCACTCGTGATCCGCGGCATCGATCTGAGCGACCACCGAGTCGGGCAGCGACTGCTCCCGGACCGTGTCGTAGGGCCCCCAAAAGAACATGTGGGCATCCGACGCCTTCAATGCGGCCCACTCGTGACTCCCGACGCGGGCCACCTGTGCGGCCGGCGCGTTCTCGACCGCGGACCAGAACGTGGCTTCGTCCTCGACGAGGAGGAGCGGCCGCGCCCCGAGAATGCGCGCCTCGAGTTCGAAACTCTCCGCCCAGGGGAGCGTGGCGCTCCACGTCTCGATCATGAGGTTCTCGCCCCGATTCATGCGGAGCGTGTTCTCGAGGACGTTCCGCGCGAAGGCGCGCCGCGTAGATTCCGGGTAGTTCGGAATCATCGGACGGCCCATCCGGGGATGGCTATTAATCCGCGCCCAGATTTAGAGTACTAATATACACGGCTCCATCTCCCGGAGGGGAGCCGAAATCCGATGCGGCTACGCAAGGTCGTCAACCGGGTGTACGAAGGAACGGTGTACTATCGTTGGGTACTGTCGGTCCCACCCCGCCAGGTGCGCGAGCTGGGGTGGGTGGACGGTCAAGAGCTCGAGACGATACCGCATGGCTCGTCGCTGTGGATCCAGCCCGCGACCCATGCCCGACGTAGCTCGCCGGGCCGCCGAGCGAGCACGCTCGAGGAAACGGTGCAGAGCCGGAGCGTCGCCCGCCGCTGAGCGAGGGTTGTCCGGCCGCACTCCCCTCGCGGACAGGGTGCGCTCGCTCGGCTTCGGATGGAGCCCGAAACCCCAGGGAGGGCGACTCCCAGAAGCGGAGCGACGGGAGGAACGGACCGGGGTTCCGATCGCCGCGATCCTGGCGGAGGAGGAGCGCCGCGCGCGAGTAGTCACAGCAGCGGCCGCCCGGGCCGAGCAGGCTCACGAGATCGCCAGGACGCCGAGGTCTTCGCTGGACCGGATGGCGGTGCACTAGTCCACGGGGCACTGGGCCGCCCCCCCGGATTCGTGGAAGCTCTGCGTGCCCGGGGCGGCGAAGGGCGTTGATGACCCGGCAGCGAGGAGGATCAGGGTGGCGAGGCCTTCCAACTTACATCTACTGGGATCCCGTGACGAATGCTCTCGGTGACGATGCAGAAGTCCTCGAAGAGACCTTTGCAACGTTCGAGCTCCGGCGAGTTGGCCGTCGGAACGCCGGGATCCAACTCCACCCGGATGCGGCTCAGCCGCCAGCGCCCCCGTTCGTTCCGCTGGATTTCCGCGCGCGCCACCGCGCGCACCGAGTCGGCCGAGGCGTGGGACTTGGCTAGGCAGAAAAGCAGACTCGAGGAGAGGCAGTGGGCGACCGCCGACGCGACCAAACGGGAGGGATTGGGTCCGGCGCCGGCCCCGAGCGGCGGCGCCTCGTCCAGGACACCCCCCGGCGCCCCTTCGATCCCCCAATCCACCTCGAATCGATAGCCATCCTTTCGGGTCAACGTTACCTCGACCGTCTGCAGATCCATCGCAAATTCACCCTCGCGCACCCGGACGTGCTCGGACCAAAACTCCTTGCATCATGGTAAACGTTGCCACCCCGTCGCGGAACCTCCCGAAGCCGCCCGCTCGATTCCGTCGAGCCCACCAGCGTGGAGCCGCTCGACGCCGCACGATCTCGGGACACATCCGCGAACTGGGCCCGGACGGATTTGAACCGTCGACCAACCGGTTATGAGCCGGTCGCTCTGGACCGGACTGAGCTACGGGCCCGTACAAGGGATCGACCAAAGGCGCCGCCGAGCGGGATTTGGGGCGGGCTCGCGAGATCGGGCCCGCCTTTCGAACCGCTGACCTTTCGGTTAACAGCCGATCGCTCTACCACTGAGCTACGGCGGCACCGAGGGCGCGGAGCCGGCATCCCACTAATAGCCTTTCCGGCGCGGAGGGGGCTGGGCTCGATGTTCGGCCGCCCGCGACTTGAGCAGCTGGATCTGAGAGCTCATCTTCTCGAGGTGCCGGTCGAGGGAGGACCAGTACTCCGCCGTCATGTCCGTGACGACGGCGCCATCGGCCGACGGTTGGATCACCCCCTCACGCTCGAGCAGGTGGAGCGAATAGCGGACCTTGTGGATCGGAAGTTGCATCGCTTCGCTGAGTCGAATGATCCCCATCGGGGGATTGTTCGCGAGCCGCTCGAGGAGGTCGACATTACGGGACAGCAGTTCGAGCTCGCTCGCGATGCGCTCGGCGAGTCGGGTTCCGTCGGTGGTCGGGGGGCTCTCGGCGGATTCCTCCGCTGGCGGCTGTGCATCGCCCATAACTCCGCCTCCACCGCTAGTCGAATCGGATTACATCAAGGTTCGGGAGACCCCCGAAGACGCAGGCGGAGCGAGGTTTCGCTCCCTACGGGTTCGGGGAGGGCGGCGCCATCTCTGGGGCGCGCGCGCGGGCGGGAGAACGATGGACTCGGAAGAACAAGGCCGGTCCAATGATCGTGGTGGCGATCGCCATCACGATGATGGCACTCGCATAGCTGTTCGATATCGCGCCTACGCCCACCGAGCTGGTCGCGGCGATGGCGATGACGATCCCGACCTCCCCGCGCGACGTCAAGGCTGTCCCGACGCGCAGTGCGCCCCAGCGCCCCAGGGAACGTGTATGCGCGAGACCGGCGAGAATCTTACCGACGACCGCGATCACGGTGATCTCGACCGCCAGTAGCCATACCGGGGCGAGGAGAGACCCGTTCAAAAAGAGGCCGATGAACACGAAGAAGAAGGGGACGAAGAGCGCGTTCAACGCGTCGAACGCGCGGTCCGTTCCGTAGCGCACGGCGACTCCGGACATCGTCATGCCGGCGAAGAACGTGCCGAGGATCGCCGCGAGTTCGAAGGACGAGGCGAGGTATCCGGCTCCCAAACAGACCAGGAGGGCAACCCCCAACATCCCGCCTTTCGCGCGGTCGGTCGGAGATCCGTCCGGCTTCGACCAATTCTTAAGCTGGAGAGCGGCGGCGAACCGGCGCGCCGCGGCCCCCCCGGCGCGCCCGATTCGTTCGCCGAACACGAGGAACCCCACAACGAAGGCGACCGCGAAGGCCAGGACGAGCCCGACCTGGGCGAGAAAGCGCGGGTCGGCGGGCGAACCGTAGTCCGCGAGGGCGATCAGGATCGCGAGGAGGAGGAACGCGATCACGTCCTCGAAGAAGGCCGCGGTCAAGAGGAGGTGCCCCTCCGCTTCCCCGACGAGGCCCTGCTCGTGTACGAGCAGAGTCACGATCCCCAGCGAGCTCGCCGCGAGGGCCGAGCTGAGGAACAGAATCGAGTAGACTCTCGAATCTCCAATGAAGATCAGGAGGAAGCCGATCCCTAGAAGGACCGGGACGGCGACGCCCACGAGGGCGACCTCGAATCCTCTCCGCGCGACCGCGCGCACGGCCGCCGGCCCCACTCGCAGACCGATCGTGAAAACGAGGAAGATCAGACCAAGGTAGAAGAAGACCTCGAGAGCGGTCAGGTTGAACTGGTCGCCCGACGAGAAGAGATTGATTCCCAGCCAGTCCGCGAAGCTGAAGGGCCCGATCACCAGGTTCGTGATGATCACGCCCGCGAGTATCGCCCCGACCGAGCTCGGGAGATGGAACCTCTCGCAGAGCCATCCGAGGCCCTTCGCGAGGAGGAAGACGATGAAGAGCATCCCGATCAAGGACGACTCGACGCTCATCCGGCACGGCGTAGGTCTCGAGAGTTATGGGCGTTCCGCCGGGCGAGTACCAAGCGGTCGTCCTTCGTCCGCTTCGTGCGATGGGACCGGGCCCGCCTACCGAGTCGTTGCCGACTCGCCTGCCGTACGTCGCACCGAGAACATCATGTCGATAATCATCTACATATATTCGTGTTGATGTCCATCGACCCAATGGCCGCCGCGAAGGTCGATGTCACCCTCGGAAGGCGCCTGGAACGACTGACCGGCGAGGATGCGGATTGTTGCCTGCCCGAATACGCCGCGCTGGGAGACACGATGCTCCGGTCGAAGGGATTCGACGAGGCTCTGCGTCGCATCAAATCTCTCGCGGACGAGCATCGGTTGCTCGCGGTCTCGCTGCTCAAGCGACGCGGCGAGCTGTGCGCGTGCGAGATCCAAGCCGTCACGGGCCTGAGCCATGCGACCGTCAGCCATCACATGGGAATCCTTGTCGAGTCGGGAGTGGTCGAGGGGCGACGCCGCGGGAAGTGGATGTACTACCGGCTCACGAAGGGAGTGGAGAGCACGATCCCATGAGGCCCGGTGCCGTGAAGAACCCCGACCGGCTCCGCGCGCAGGTCCGTGCCCGTTACGCCGAGATCGCGTCCCGCGCCTCTTTCTCGCCTCCCGCCAACGGTTGTTGCGAACCCTCGGCGGCCATCCAGATCGGCTACGATCCGCACGAACTGGCGACGCTCCCGGCCGGCGCGAATCTCAGTCTAGGATGCGGGAGCCCCACCTCGCTAGTGTCGCTTCGCCCCGGTGAGGTGGTAGTCGATCTGGGAAGCGGCGCCGGGATCGACTGCTTTCTAGCGGCGAAGCGGGTGGGCCCCCGCGGCCGCGTCATTGGCGTGGACATGACGCCGGAGATACTCGCCAAGGCCCGGGCCTTGGCGCGCTCGAGTCGCTATCGCAACGTCGAGTTCCGGTTGGGGGAGATCGAGCATCTTCCCGTGGCCGACCGATCGGCGGACGTGGTGCTGTCGAACTGCGTCATCAACCTGGCTCCCGACCAAGACGCCGTGTACCGCGAGGCGTATCGGGTGTTGCGCCCCGGTGGCCGACTCGCGGTCTCGGATGTGGTCGCGACCCGGAAGATCGCGGCCAAGGAGCGCGACGACCCCGCGCTCTGGACCTCGTGTTCGAGCGGGGCCATGGAGATTCCACGACTCACGACCCTCTTGCGGAGGGTGGGCTTCACCGAGATAGACATCGATGTCACCTCCCGTACTCAACCCGTTGACTCGCTCCGGGAACAAGCCTCGCTCGGGGTGGTCGCGGCGGCGATCCGCGCCACGAAACGGAGGACGAGAACGGGATGACCCCGAGGACGGCCCTGTTCATTTGCGTCGAGAACGCGTGTCGCTCCTTGATGGCGGAGGCGATCTTCAACGCCGATCCTCCTCCCGGATGGATGGCGATCTCGGCCGGTACCCGACCGGCCCGCGAAGCGAACCCGCGCACCGGGCCCATGCTTCGTGAGCTCGGGCGGGATCTTCCGCCCCATCCGCCACAGCTGTTGACCGCGGAGATGATCGATCGCGCTCGGGTACGGATCACGATGGGATGCCTCGATGACGCGAGCTGTCCGGCCCGACTCAAGACGATGGAACTGAGGGACTGGTCGCTTCCCGACCCCGCGACCCTCAACGACGAAGGCTTCCGACAGGTCCGTGATCGCATCCAGCAGCTCGTGAGGAGCTTGCGAGCCGAGCTCGTTCTATCCGATCGCCGCCAAAACGGAGTGGCGGAGGATGTGGCCGCGGGATCGGTAGAATGACCTTGGGTGCCGCCCCCTCGCACTCTGCGGTCTCCGGCGAACCCGTCGGACGGTGGATGCACTCGCGAGAGGTCGCCCTTCGCGACACCGAGTTTCTCGGCCCATTCCCCGCGATCGTTCGAGGTCGCACCGGCACCTCGCACCGACCGGCGCCGAGGTTCCGATGCGCCTTCCCCCGGTTCGTTTCTCCGAAGTGGGGACGTTCCGCCGCCCGGGTGATGACGACGGCGTGCCTCGCCTTCCCCCGGGCGGGACGATGCCAGCGGACGTCCCTTGGAAGGACGGGCACCCTTCGGATCCTGCGCAGCGTCCCGAACCGGGATTTCAGGAGGTGGACTCGTGGGTTTGGGAAGGGGTCGAAGGACTCGTGAACAAGCCGGCGAGCCACTCACGCCCACCCCCGATCGACGGCGAGGCAGATGATGGGGCAGTCTAGGAGTTCGGAGGAGTCCGACCCCAATCGGTCGGAACTCCCGAAGGATCCCGCGTGTCCGCCCGTGTCCTCGGACGATTGCGACGCGTCTCCTGGGCTCGCTCGGCCCCGTCGCCTATCCTTCCGGGACCGGTATCTCACCCTGTGGATCATTCTGGCCATCGGGATTGGCATCCTGCTCGGCTACGTGGCGCCGGGATTCCGAGCCGTCGTCGGGCTTGCGATGGTGCCGGGAACCCCTGTGCCACTGTTCATCGGACTCGGGCTGATGTTGATGATGTATCCCCCGCTCGCGAAGGTCCGTTACGAAAAGTTGGGCTCCGTCTTCCGGGACCCGAAGATCCTCGGTCTCAGCCTACTGCAAAACTGGCTCGTCGGGCCTCTCGTCATGTTCGCGTTCGCCGTGATCTTCCTGCGCGGGGAGCCCGCGTTCCTGATCGGTCTCGTGCTCATCGGCAGCGCGAGGTGCATCGCCATGGTGCTCGTATGGAACGATCTCGCCGGCGGGCACAGCGAGTATGCGGCGGGACTGGTCGCGTTCAACAGCCTCTTTCAGGTCGCCTTCTATCCCATCTATATCCTCTTCTTCACCGTCGTACTCTTTCCCCTGGTCGGGGTCTCCACCGGCGCCATTACCATCGCCTGGCCGGTGGTCGTGGAGAGCGTTCTCCTCTACCTTGGCATCCCATTCCTTGCGGGGTACGCCGGGCGCGTCCTCCTCCGACGCTGGCGGGGCGACCGTTGGTACTCCGAGCGGTTCCTTCCGGCGGTCGCTCCCCTAGCACTGTGGGCACTTCTGTTCACGATCCTCGTCATGTTCTCCTATCAAGGGGCCGCGTTCATCGCCGCCCCGCTTGACGTGCTCCTGATCGCGATACCGTTGGTGCTCTACTACGCCGTCATGTTCGTGAGCAGCTTCGAAATGGGACGGCGGGCGGGGGCGGACTACCCGCGCACCGCCGCACTGAGTCTTACCGCGGCGAGCAACAACTTCGAGCTGGCGATCGCGGTCGCCGTCGCGGTCTTCGGCATCTCCTCCGGAGTGGCGTTCGCGAGCGTGGTCGGCCCCCTAGTGGAAGTGCCCGTCCTGCTGGGACTCGTTCAACTGTCACGTTTCTGGCGGGGTCGGTGGACCCAGGAGTCGCACGTAGGAGAGAGTGCGGGAGTGTAGCTCTCGAACGAGTTCCCGAAGCTCTCGTCACCGGCCATTCCCAGAATTCAGTCGAGGACGGGGGACCGCTGTACCGTCGGATTCGCACTTCCCGTTTTTTCCCGCTTCGAGCGGAGCAGCCTGAGCACGCCGGTGCACGGAGGGCGGTTCCCGTAGCCGGGGGTAGACCGGTGTTGGGACCCGCGGATCGTAGTCGCCGCGCATCGGACCAGGGAAGCGGTGCCTGAGTCGCACCGGTCGCGCTGCTTATGCAGCACGCGCTCGAGGTAGGGGTCCGCGGTCCGTTCGACCACCCCTCCGCTCCCGGCATCGTGCTCGATCGTCCCCAGGGGCAAAATATCCCGGTGGAGTAGCGCGGGTGTGAGCATCGATGGCAAGGTCGCCTTGGTGACCGGGGGAGGGAGGGGGATTGGGCTCGCGATCTCTCGGAAGCTGGCGCTCGCCGGCGCCAAGGTCGTGGTGAACGACACCGGCGTTACCATCGACGGAACGCCGGAGGATCCAGAGCTGGCGGCGCGGATCGCCGAGGAGATCCGACAGTCCGGAGGGAAGGCGCTCGCGTCCACGCAGAACGCCGCCACGCTCGAGGGGGCGAAGGCACTCGTCGCCGAGGCGGAGGCGATGGGGCCGGTAGAGATCCTGGTCAACGACGCCGCGATCCTGCAGGACCGGATGGTGTTCAACCTCGATCCGTCGTCGTGGGACGCAGTGATCTCCAACAACCTCAGCGCCGCGTTCTACCTGACGCGGCTTCTTTCCGTGGGGATGCGCGAGCGATTGTGGGGTCGGATCGTCAACCTCGTCTCGAGCGCGGGACTCATCGGCAATCGCGGGCAGGCGAGTTACGGATCGGCCAAGGGGGGGCTCACCTCCCTCTCGCGCATCGCCGCCCTCGATCTTGCCCGCTACGGAGTGACGGTGAACGCGATCGCGCCGTTCGCCCACACACGGGTCACCGAAACGATCCCGAGTTCGACGCCGTGGCTCGTGGACTACCTCGCGACGGTGAAGGGAGTGGCGCCGGCAGAGAGCGTCGCCGAGCTCGTCCTCTTTCTCTGCTCGAAACGGGCCCGAATCTATACCGGGCAAACGTTCGGCGTCCGGGGAAGGGAACTCTTCGTATTCAGCCAACCTCGCCCGGTCGGGATCCTCCGTGCGCCCGACGCCGCCCACCTTGACGCAGAGTTCCTCGAGCGCGCGTTTGACGTCTGGGAGGAGGGCGGGGTCCTGGCCCCTCTGGAGACCGATCTCATGCTGATGTCGCGCGACTTAAGTAACTCCGAACGCCTCCGAAACCAAGAACGATGACCGCCGAGAGGTTCGCCGACGAGGTCTACGGCCCGGAGGACCTCGCGCGCTACCCGCCCGAATACAAGAAAGCGATCGGAAAGATCGTGGTCAGCCACGCGGTCAACGAGCTCAAGGGCGCGCTCACGTTCGATGAGCCGGCCATCCGCATGGCTCCGACCCCGAAGTTCAAGTGGCTGGTGAGCCGTAACACCATGGAGGAATTCAACCACCACATCCTCTTCGCGCGGCTGGCCGAAGCGATGGGCCTGGAGTGGAAGGACAAGAAGCCGCTCACGATCTTCGATTACCCCATGGTCGACTGGGCTGAGTTCGGCGCAATCAAGGCGGTGGTCGACATCGCCGAGCTGATCGAGCTGGACGACCTGATCTCTTCCACGTACCTTCCGCTGCGGAAGGTGGCCAAGGACACGTATCCCGATGAGAAGTTCCACGTCGGCCTAGGACGGGACATCGTCCGGACGCTGCTGATCGAAGACGCGACAAACCGCGCCCGTCTCCAGACGGCGTTCAACGAACTGGTCCCCCGGACGCTGGACTTCTTCGGCTCCGCCTCGTCCGAGAACAATGAGACGTTCGTCCGATGGGGCCTGAAGAAGCGCTCCAACGAGGCGATGCGTCAAGAGTACTTCCGAGAGGTACGGGAGTACCTGCTCTCGACCGGGTTCACGATGCCCCCGGTTCCCGAGAAGTATCGAAAGGAGATCGCCCTATGAGCTCGATGGCGAAGCCGCGTGGATCCAGCGGGGACGAGAACAAGCACTACTTCGACCGCGTGCGGGACCTACAGATGCACCCGCTCTGGCAGGTGATCGACGACCTGATGCCCGCCCATCCGGTTCCGAAGGAGAAGCCCTTCCAATGGAAGTGGAAGGAGATCCGGCCCCTCGTGCATCAGGCGGCCGAGATCGTAAGCATCGAGGAGGCGCCCCGGCGGGTCCTGATGCTGCTCAATCCGGGTCTCCCGCGCGAGCAGGCCGCGAGCACGCAGACCCTCTACGCGGGAATCCAGATCCTCCTACCGGGGGAGATCGCTCCGGCGCACCGTCACACCCCCAACGCGCTCCGGTTCGTGATGGAGGGAACGGGGGCGTTCACAAACGTCGCGGGCGAGAAGACGATCCTCGGGCCGGGCGACGTCGTGACCACCCCGACGTGGACCTGGCACGATCACGGCAACGATGCCAACGGACCGGTGGTCTGGCTCGACGCGCTCGACATCCCGCTGATCAACGCCGTCTCGGGAATGTTTTACGAGGACTTCCCGGCGAAGCATCAGCCGGTCAGCGACGCATCGAACAGCTCGCAGAAGACCTACGGGCGGGGATTGCGGCCGGTGGGCGAGCACCGCTCGACCGCGTACTCGCCGATCCTGAATTACCCGTATGCCACGACGAAAGCGGCCCTAGAGGCTCTCCCGGCAAGCGCGCACCATCCTAGCGAAGGGCGGATCCTCGAGTACGTGAACCCGCTCACCGGCGGTCCGATCCTCCCCACGATCGACGCGTACCTCCAGCGGATCGACCCCGGCGTAAGGCTCCGACCCCGACGTCGGAGCTCGAGCGCGATCTTCATGGGGGTCGAGGGGAGAGGGACGCTGACGGTCGACGGACAGGACTTCGCGTGGGAGCCCTACGACGTCCTCGTCGTGCCCGCGTGGGCCCAGTACTCGCACCGGGCCACCGGCACCACCCCGTCGATCCTCTTTTCCTACACGAACACACCGACGATGCGGGCCTTGAGCCTCTACCGCGAGGACAGCCCCGAGCCGGCCTGATGGATTGCCGATGGCGGAGTGGTACGAGTCCGGTGCACCTTGGTTCCCGACGAAGTGGGGGGCCGACGACACTCTGGGCACCGCGAGAACCCTGACTCCGGAGAAGCTCCTCACCGCCGTGCGACTCGTGCGGACCGGTCGGGTGCTGCCCCTGGGCCACCCGATCTCCCTCGGGATGCCGGGACGGGTCGCGACGCACGGCCCCTTCCATTACCTCACGTCCCAGCGCGTGTACGACCACCGCCCTCCGATCCGCTCGGCCACTTCCAACAAGTTCGGAGCTGCCCTCTGCCGGCTCGAGATGTCGGACCACCTGGGTACGCACCTCGACGCGTTGAATCACATCGCGTTCGACAACAAGCTCTACAACGGTATCGACGCTTTCGAGAACACGTTCCCCACCGGCTCCCAGAAGCTCGGGGTTGAATCCGGCCCGCCGATCGTCACGCGGGGTGTCCTCGTCGACGCGACCGAAGGCGCGGAGCGAATGGCCCCGGGCGTGCCCATTACGGTCGCCGCGACGGAGCGATTCCTCGCGGATCACCATCTGAGCGTCGGCCCCGGAGACGCCGTGCTGTTCCACACGGGAGTCTCCCAGCTCTGGTCCCAGCCGGACCGCTACAACGAATACTACGAGCGGTCCCCCGGGATCGGCTACGGACTTGCCCAGTGGCTCGGCGAGCGCGATGTGGCGCTGACGGGCGCCGACGCCCCGTCGAGCGAGGTGAGCCCACCGGAGCGGGACGGCACGCGACTCCCCGTCCATCAGTACCTGATCACGAAGTGTGGTATCCGTCTCATCGACAACCTCAAGACCGACGAGCTCGCCGCCCAGGGCGTCTACGAGTTCTTGTTCGTCTGCGCCCCGCTTCGAATCCAGGGAGGGACCGCCTCCCCTGTCACCCCGCTCGCCGTCTTCTGAGGAGCCGCGGTCGCTGGGGACGGTCGCGCGCGCTCCTAGGGGCGCGGCTCGAACGCGATCTTGTGCCGGAGGGTGCCGACCCCCCCGATTTCCACTTCCACGGTGTCGCCGTCGCGCAAGTAGCGATGGCCCTGGTAGGCGGCGACGCCCGAGGGCGTTCCCGAGAGCACGAGGTCGCCGGGTCCGAGCGTGTTCACCTCGCTCAGTCGAGCGATCAGTTGCTCCGGCGGGAAGATCATGTCGCGCGTGCTCCCATCCTGCCGGAGCTCTCCGTTCACCCGGGTCCGCACGGTCATCTCTCCTTCGGGGGCGACTTCGCAGGGCAGGATCCAGGGCCCGATCGGGAGCGAGGCATCGAACGCCTTACCCATGACCCAGTTCTTGCCGAACCGGGGCTGCTCCCGGAACTGGTAGTCGCGCAGGCTGAGGTCGTTGGTCGGCGTGAAGCCGAAGATCGCCGCGCGGGCGGTTTCCGCGTCCCAGTGCCGGCCGGATCGCCCGAGCACGTAGCCGATCTCGCCCTCGTAGTCCAGCTGTTCGACCTGGTACGGCGCGACGACCGTGCTGCCGCCAGCGACGGCCGAGCTAGCGAACTTGAGGAAGAAGTACGGCTCCGTCGGGATCGGCATTCCCGACTCGTCCCGGTGGGAGCGGAAGTTCACCGCAGGACAGAAGATTCGGTGGACGGGGAACGGCGGGAGAAGTCGCGTCGGAGCCCCCACGCGCACGAGAGGGGTCGACGCGCGCGTGCCCCAGAACGCGACCATGGCCTGCGGATCATCCACTGGGAATTCCGAGGAGTCGGTCGGCGCGTAGTAGGCCTGTCCGTCCGATAGGAGCCACGTTGCGGCACGTTCCGGCGGGAAGCCACGGAGGATGTACCGGAGCCGCGTGGTTTCGATCCCGACCTCGGTCATGCGAGCCTCCGACGTATTTCCTCGGGGATCGCTCGCGGCACGAACGTACCGTTCTTCGCAGCGACGCAACCGCGGACCTCCCAGCCCGAACAGGTCTCGTCGTCCGATCGTGCGACCTCGTGGACCACCTGAATGGTCCGCGCGCTCAACTCCCCGATAGTCGAGCGGATCTCGATCGTGTCATCGTAGTGGAGCGGAGCGCGGAAGTCGACGTGCACCGACACGACCGGGAACGTGAGCCCCAGGGTGCTCAGGACGGTCCTGAAGGAGAGGCTCAAGGATCGAAACAGTTCGTGCGTCCCCTCGTCGAACCAGCGGAGGTAATTCGGGTAGTACACCACCCCGGCCGCGTCCGTCTCGCCGAACGTGACTCGATGCCGTACGACGTTCGCCGGGGCCATCTCCGTTCGGAGTGGTCGGGGGTATAAGTCGGCGGTGCTGCGCCCGGCAGGATGGCGTGGATTGTCACTGAGACCTGCGGATAGGCCCCGCCTCGGTGGTCCGGCAGCTCCGAGATAGGTCCCGACAATCCGACGAGCTTGCTGCATCGGGGGTCTTCGAGGAATATCTCGATCCGATGCGCTCACGGCCCGACAAGAAGTAGAGCCTCGCCGACGGTACGAGCTTCGTCACCCTGCAGTAGACTCGCATTCAGCGGACATCCGCCGGGGACCCCAGCGTCGTCAAGGCCGGATTTGATATCCTGCCCGACGACCAGCACTCACACCACTCCGAAGGGAGTTCCCCTTTCCGGACGGGCCCGCCGGGATTCGAACCCGGGTCTGAGGCTCCGGAGGCCCCCGTGATGTCCAAGCTATACTACGGGCCCATTTGATTTTTTCAAAGGTTAGTGTTTCGAGACGCTAATTGGCACCGTAATGGCTCCCCCTCCTTCGATCGCAATCGCGCACCGTCAATCGCTGCCGGCGTCGCGCGAGGTGGGCTCGTGGTTTAAAGACCACGCCTCCCTGGCTACCGCGCGGATGCAGCTCGATCTGCTCGAGCTACTCTGCCGGCGCATTGGCAAGGAACCGAGGGAGTTGATCGCCTCCGCCCGACGGAGCCCTCGGCGGCTGCAGGACGTCGTCCAGGAGAACCTACGCCGTCAGCTCACTCCGTCGTAGAGCGGCTTCCGACGCACGTGGTGACGCGCTGGAGCCGTTTCTCACTCAAACTGAACTGCCTACCGCGTCGGGAAGGCTTCGAGGTTCGGCCCCCAACTGGCCCACGCCGTTCGCGGAGTCGGCCCCAATCCGAGAGGCTCTTCTCGGATCTCCGATGGACCCTCGCGCTGCCGTTACGCCGGAAGACCCTCCCCGCTTCCACTCAGCGGCGCGCAAGTCTTTGACTCGGGTTCGCCGAAGGCTGAAGCGACGGCTGGGCTATCGATGACCCTGATCACTGGGAGCATTATGAGGGAGTCCGGCCCCCTCTACGGACAACCTAGTTTCGGGTCAGGCTCTGCCCGTTCTCGCGGATCGCACGAAGTCGCGGACGAAGCGTGCGGAATGTAATTGAGACTCTCGGAGGACGCCTCTCATAGTCGATTCTAGGCTGATGGCTCAGATACCGGCGGGTCGGGCTGATTCAAGAGAGGGTAAGGTTCGCGAGCCGAGGATCCGCGGCCTCCAAAGCACGCACTCGGTGCCCCTGTCGATTGCAGGACGACCGTAGCCGCACAGTGAGAGATTTCGACGGTGAGCCGTGACGGGAGGAAGCGAAAACGCGAGAGACTTCGACGCGCCGGGTTCCCGCGGGGTAGGGAGCAGTTCCGAGCCCTCTTCGCTCGGAAGTCCCGTTGCGCGGGAGGGATAGCATCGCCGTGTTCCGGAACGTAGCTAGGCACGTATTTGTCACGAAACGGGTCGGCGAGATGGGAGTCGTCGACACGCCGGTGCCGTTCCCGGGGCCGAACGATGCGATCGTGCGGTCGACCGCGGGACTCTCCTGCATCTCGGATCGTCACACGGTGCGCGGCGCGACAGGGGATCGGACCAAGACTTCGGTTCTAGTCCCCCGCGGCCGACGGCGGGGCTCGGCTGGCCTCCGGGGCCCCCCCCTCCGAAGGGGCCCACGCCGCCTTCGGTGGGCAGCAGCCAACCCTTGTCGCACGAGCGTCGGTAGCCGACGTTGGGTCGAAGCGAAGCGAACCCCGGGTTCGGACTCCGCAGTGCGCGAAGCCGTTGGATCCGTACCTCTCGCCCGTGCCAGGCTCGACCGACATCGAACGGGGCCGGACCGTCGTCCTCAGAGGAGGGGGGCGAGCTTCTGGCTACGGCTTGGATCTACGGGCGGTGGGGTTGCCCCGACCTCCCCTAACGGACCGCCTCGTAGTGGAGCAGGGTCTCCCCGTCCTCTCCGGGCTTTGTCTCGATGAGCCGGAGCGTGCACTGGGCGTTCATCTTCCCCCAGTATCGCGGGCCCATCCCATAGACGACGGGCATGACGAAGAACCAGTAGTCGTCGGCGAGGTCGCGGCGAATGCACTCTCGAACGACCGCGGGGCCCCCCTCGAGAATGATGTTCCCCCCTTTCTCGCGCCTCAGTTTCGCCAGTATCCGAGCGAGATCTCCGGTCAAGATCCTTGAGTTTTCCCAGTCGGTGGACCGAAGGCGATGCGAGAGGCATATCTTCTCCACGCGGTCGAGGTAGCGCCGGTAGTCGAGGAGCCACTTCGGCTCTCCCGACTTTCGAGCCTTTTCGCTCCACGTCCGCTGGTGGCCCAGGAAGGACCGTCGACCCATGACGATCGTTGTGACATCGTCGAATCGGTCGTACCACATGTGGCGGAAGAGCGCGCTCACCCCCGTAGACCGCCGATTGGACCCCGGATACTTCGGGAACGCGCCCCGGCCGTCCAACGTCATGTAGACGTTCGCCGTGATCTTTCGCATCTTCCTGCCCCTCGATGTTTCCGGAACCCGAGGCACCCGTAAGGTCCCGAATCCCGGAATTGCTTACGTTAATAGACATATATCCCTTTGGACATGCGTTACCATGGCCGACGTCTTTCAGCTCCTTGCCGAGCCGTCACGGAGGCACCTTCTGGAGGCCCTTCGGGATGGCGAGCGATCCGTCAACGACCTGGTCGCCCGCACCCACATGTCGCAGCCCTCCGTTTCGAAGCAACTACGCATCCTCCGGGATTCGGGCGTAGTAGCCCTTCGCCCGGTCGGTCGTCAGCACCTCTACTCGATCCAGGGCCGATCGCTGCGGGAAGCGTCCGAGTGGCTTTCCTACTACGAACGGTTCTGGCAAGAGGGCCTGAACCGGATGGACGAGGCCCTCCGGCGCGAGCCGGGACCGAAGGCGCGGAGGAAGCGATGAGCGGGCCCCACGAGCCCGAGGCTACGGTCCGAATCGAGAGGATACTACACGCTCGGCCCGATCGGGTCTTCCGCGCGTTTCTCGATGCCGATCTGATGCGCCAGTGGGTGACCCCGGACGACCTGGACGTCGACCGAATCACCGTCGACGCTCGCGTCGGTGGGCGCATTGAGGTGTGGCATTCACGCCACGGCGCGAGCACGGGGAAGTTCGAGGGCCGCTTTGTCAGGATCGATCCGCCGCAGGAACTCGTCTACCATTGGGCGTTCGTCGGTACGGAGCCGGAGAAGGGGGAATACTTCGACACGCTCGTCACGATCCGGCTCCGCCCATGGGGCAGTGGAGAGACGCAGGTCAATGTCGTCCATGAGAGATTGGCGGAGCTCCGCAAAGGAGCCCCTGACGTCCATCAGAAACTCGTTCCGGGTTGGGAGAACTGTCTCGACAAGCTCGAGCGCACCGTCCGCGGGGCCCCCACGGATCCGCGTTGAACCACCGAGACGCGGTTCAGGACGAGCCGAGCGCTCGCGGTGGTGGACGCCTACGCTAGCTCCATCGCACGAGGATCGGGAGGAACCCGTTCAACGCGCGCTTTGAGGCCCTGCGGACGTCTCACTCCTTTGGTTAGAACCGCGCGGACGCTTACAAAGCGCTCCCCGTCGGCGACGCGTATCCGACCGTTTCCGCTCGCGCCGTGCGCTTGGGCTCTACTCAAACGAAAGAGGGATAGGGTCTGTCCGGAGCGAAGCCGTGGCCGTACCGACTAACTAGCCCGTCTTCGTCTTCGCGGCCTTCTCCTTGGGAGCGGCCGGGGCCGAGGCGACCTTCGCTTCGGTATAACCGCACTTACCGCACGAACGTCGGTCTTTGTGCTCGGCGAGGAAGATCCCCGGGCCGCACTTCGGGCAGGGGGTGTGGGTTCGCGTGAACGTTTCGCCCTGGATTGCATACAGGCCGACGCGTCCTTTCGCCACGAGACCTTAGGCCTCCTTCTTAGGCCCACCTTGCTTGGGGGCTTCCGGCTTGGCGACCGCCGGCGGTGCGGCGTCCCCCTGGGGCGCTACGGCCTTGGGCGCTTCCTTCGCAGGCGCCTCAGCGGGGGCCCCCGCCGGGGTCGCGGCCGCCGTCGTCGCCTTCTCGATCACCTTGTTGCGGAGGAGGATGTGCTCGCGTACGATCGTCTTCGCATCATCGACCGTCTGATAGACCGCGGCCTCGCCGAGCGTCCGGGAGGTCCCGAATCGCGAGTGCATCCTCTCGATCACGATGCGCTCCTTCGGCGCTTGGACGCTCTTCGCGAGCTCGGCGCGGACCGCGTCGCGGCTCGGAGTGGCGGCGGCCGAATGATGGATCTCGAACCGGTACTCGGTGCGCTTTAGCAGCGGGTTCGGATGCTGCTCTACGATGCTAATCTCCAAGATCGATCCGCCTCCGTTCCATTCGAGCCAATAGCTGTTGCACGCGATCCTTCGCCGCCCGATCAACCTTCACGAAAGAGGCCCCCTCACTTGGGATACCGTATATAACGGTGGTCCCGAGCGGGAGCTGCGCGACGAGCGCGAGCGAGCCCAGGTCCTCTTCCCCTACGACCTCGATCAACCCTCCACCCGCGTCCCACGTCTCCTTGACGGCGTGGTAGAGTCGGTCGGTCAGGGTCCCGGCCGGGTTCACTACGCGAACCTCGCGCCGATCGGCCAGGGGCCGGAAGACCCTCCGGTCGATCGGCTCGTGACGGAGCGTTACGTAATCGACGATCCCGAGCCGGGGGGGGTGGCCCCACCGGATCGCGTCCGCCGTGACCCGGTCCCCGCAGGTCGCGAACTCGCCCAGCCCTCGGACCGCGTACTCCGCCTCCGTTCCGCTTAGGACCGGGCCGTAGCGTTGCGCGAGCTGGTCCCGCAGTTCCGCAGGAACGGACCAGGCGTTCGTCTCACTTGACGCGGAGCGCGTAGCGTCCCGCGGCATGGATCCCCATCTTACGGGCGATCTCCGACTTTTCCGGGTCGATGACGACCAGGTACCCTTGCCACTCGCGGGAGACCTCGCCTCCGCAGCGGGGGCACTTCGTCGCTTGATCGGTGATCGAGTGGCAGGTCTTGCAGGCTCGTAGGTTCATCATAGTAGTGGTACCTTCACTGTGCAGCCTTGGCGGCCGCCTTTGGCGCGGTCGGGGTCCCCTTCTTGGACGGGGCTTTCTTGCCCGTGCGTTCTTCGGCCTTCTTGTGGGCCTCGACGATCCACTCGAGGCGGCCCAGTCCGGGCTGGCGCATCGTGAGGCCGATGCGGCTGTCGCGCGGAGAGATCTCGGAAAGGGAGAGCGACACGATCCGGGCGCGTACTTTGTAGCCGACCTTGAGGTCACGCTTGGTCTCGACGCCGACGAGCCGCTGGTTGTGCTCGTCGATGTTCACCCGGTCGTCCATGATCTGAGAGACGTGGAGCAGGCCGTCCAGCGGGCCGAACCGAACGAACGCTCCGAACTTCCGAATCTCGACGAGGGACCCCTCAACGACCTCCTGGAGTTCGGGCCGGAAGAACAACGCCGTGTACTCGACCTCTTGATAGACACCGCCGTCCCCGTGGATGATGTGCCCCTCTCCGACGGGTTTGACGTCCCGTATCAGGACGGTGAGGTTCGAGCCGTCCACGAGCTTCCCCTCGAACTGCTGCTGCGCGAGTTCGGTCAGGACCCCCTCGATCTCGGAGCCTAGGCGGGCGGGGGGCACCCGAACTACGTCGGTGCGCCGGTCTAAGTAGTACATTCAGAGCGTGCCGACTTGCGCATGTTATTTCATGCTTGTGGGTCGCGTATCCGGCGGAGGGAGGCCCAGCGCCGCGTCCGTCATCCGTATCGATTCCTCGGCATCCGCCGCCAGGCCGAACATCGAGCGGATCGCGTCGATGTTCTCCGGGACGACCACGGATTCTTGGTGGACCCCTTGGAAAAAGTGGAGCTCCGGGCCGTCCAGACCTAGGCCGGCCTCCCACAGCACGTTCTCCATGACGTCATTGTGCCCGAGCCCCCGGTCCCGCCCGAACTCCATGACCTGCGGGGTCCCGTCCGCGCGTTCCCAAGAACGGAAGACCCGGAAACGGGGAGTCACTCGAAGACGGGCCACGATGTCGGCCGCGCTGGCCGGAGGGTGTCGCAGGCGGACCCGGTTCACATGGACGTGCATTAGGGTCGTAGGGACGACCACGGCGAGCGTAGTGATCGGCAGGTCCTCCAACACCGTTCGAACGTCCGGTCCGTGGTGGGACGGCATCTGGAACGTGGGAAGGATCCCGTTGATCGGGCCCCGGTTCGTCTCGGAGGGGTCCGCAGCCCGTCGGACGAGCGTCGCCTCCCAGCGCTCTACGCCCCAGGCCCGGTCGATCACGGCGGCCGCGCGCGCGAGGCCCGTGGTGTTGCAGCTGACGACGCGAAGCGAGCGCTTTCCCTCCCCGGCGCGGTAGTTCGCCATCGCGTTGAACGACGCTTCCGCGACATCGGACTTCTCGCCTCCTTGGAACACCGCGCGCACTCCGGCGGAACGGTACCGCGCCGCGTTCTCCCGGCCTATCTTGTCCGGCGAGGCGTCGACGATCACGTCGACCTCCGCTAGCAGCGCGTCCAGCGTGCCCGCGACGGGAAGGCCCACCTTCTCGAAAGCGCCGGGATCCCCTCCACCGGTCACGAACAGCCGGTAGCCCTTGGCGACCGCCCGCTCTGCCTCGAAGCTCGGCCGCGTCTTGGCCACTCCGACGAGTTCCATGTCGGGCTGCTTGACGACTGCGTCGGCCACGCGCTTCCCGATCGTTCCGTAGCCGTTGACCCCGACCCGCACCCGCTTCGGCACGTCGCCGCGCACCGTCCCATCGGCATAAAGGACTTGCCGGGCGCATCCGGGCGAAGGGGCCCATCCCTCGGCCACCGCATCCTTTTTCCAAGGAGCAACCGTCCTCGACGGAACGTTCATGGACTTCGAACTCAGCGACGAGGAGCAGGCGTTCCAGACCGCGGTCCGACAGTTCGGGGATCGCGTCCTACGCGCCCGAGAACGGGAGATCGACACGACCGGGAGGATCCCGGACGACGTCCTCGGCGGAATGGCGCACCTCGGGCTGCTCGCGATGCCGGTGTCGACCGAGTACGGAGGCATGGGCGCGAGCGCGAGCCTGACGGAGCTCGCCGCCGAAGAGATCGGCCGCGGGGATTTCTCGATGGCGACGGCCGTGTTCTTCCTGCTCGAGGCGGGATGGGGCTACGTCCTCGACCGTCACGGCACCGAAACGGCGAAGGCGGAGATCCTCCCGCCCGTATGCGCGGGGAAGGCGTTCCTCGGGATCGCCTCCACGGAGCCGACGGGAGGAAGCGATCTCGCCCACATGCGCACGCAGTCCCGTCGCGACGCGGGCGAGTTCGTCGTTCGCGGGGAGAAGGCGTTCGTCTCCGGCGTCGAGGAGGCGAAGCGGCTCGGTGGGGGCCACCTGACCCTGACCCGCGCGACGAACGGATTCAATTTCCTCTACGTTCCCACTCGGTCCGACCGCCTCTCCACGCAGAAGTTCGACAACATGGGGCGGATGGGGATCTCCACGGGAGGCCTCACCTACGACGACGTTCGGGTCCCGGAGCGCTTCCTGATCGGGAGCGAGGGCCGGGGGTTCGACTACGCAATGGAAGGGTTCAGCGTCGCGCGCACGTTCGTGAGCGCCGCGTGCGTCGGGGCCGCCGAACGCGCCCTCGAGATTGGGACGGCCTATCTCCAGCAGCGCGAAGTCTTCGGCGCGCGGCTCGGGAAGTTCGAGGGACCCCAGTTCGAGCTCGTGGACCTGTACACCCAGGTGGAGGCCGTGAAGTGGCAGTGCCGTCGCGCCGCGTGGTTGCTGGACCGCTACACGCTCCGCGGGGACGCGTCGCACCGCTCGGAGGTCGATAAGGCGGTCGCGAGCGTGAAGCTCGCCGCTCCACAGATCGCCTTCGAGTGCGTCAAGCGGGTGATGATGTGGCACGGCGCTGCCGGTTACACCAAGGAGGTGGGTCTCGAGCTCGGGCTCCGTGGAATCATGAGCTACTTGGTCGGTGCCGAAGGCGGGCTCAACATCATGCGGATCATCCTGGGAAGAGAGCTCCTGGGCCGCGACTTCGTTCCCTATCGCTAAGGCCCCGGTACCAAGGTCCGTGAGGAGGACGGCTACGGAACGCCACCGCCCGTTCTCCGAGCGGGGCTTCCACCGCTGGCTCGCGCGTCACCTGATCGCGGGTCGAGAGGGGCTGCTCCCGATCGGCGATGACGCGGCCGCCATCGTCCCGCCCCCTGGACGGGTGGCGGTCCTCAAGGTCGATTCTTTGGTGGAAGGGACGCACTTCCTTCGCGGGAGTCCTCCGCGCGATGTGGGCCGAGCCGCGGTTCAGGTCAGCCTCTCCGACGCGGCCGCGAAGGGAAGTCGACCGGCCGCCGTCCTGCTCGCATTGCTGATCCCGCCCGAGACTCCGCACCGATGGCCCGAGGAGGTCGCCCGAGGGGCAGAGGCGGCGGCCCGCGCGGTTGGGGCGCGCCTCGTCGGGGGCGATACGAAGTCCTCGGATCGGCGCGCGGTCGTCAGCACCGTCCTTTCCTGGGGCGATCGGCGCCACCTCGCGCCACGTACCGCTGCGCGCGCCGGAGATTGGCTCTTCACTACGGGTACGGTAGGGCGGGGAGGCGCTGCGTTCCGCGATCTGTGGCGCTCCCGCGCGCATCCCACCGATCGGCTACTGAGGCGGCTTCTCGAGGTCCGTCCCCGGCTGGACGAGGGTGTCGGGCTTGCCGCGGTCGCCCATGCGATGCTCGATACTTCCGACGGGCTGGCGGAGGGGGCGTGGCTCCTATCCGGCGCGAGCCACGTGCGGGTGGTCCTCGAAGCAGACCGCCTCCCGTGGGACCGAACGCTGGGAGCGCCCGATGCCACGAACCCGGAATGGAGAAGGGATGCGTTCTACGGTGGGGATTACGAGCTGCTCGCCGCGGTCCCCCGGGCCGACGCGAAGGTCGCCGCACGATGGGCCACGCGGATCGGACGGATCGAACCCGGGCGGGGAGCGTACCTCGAGCTTGAGGGACAAAGGGTGAGACTACCCCGTGCCGGATGGGATCCGTTTGCGGCCGGGGCTGAGGAGAGACGGCGGCGATCCCGTCGCGGTGCTAAGCACTAGCACGGCGTTCGTCAGGCTCATGTACGCCCCGCCGGGTCGCGCGTCGTTCCTTGGAGGAACCTAGAATGGCTAACCAATCACCGGCTGTGAATCCGTTCGAAACCGCCCAGCGTCAAGTCGACATCGTCGCCGATCTGCTGCACCTGAACGGCGGAGTCCGCGAAGTGCTCAAGATGCCGAAGCGCGAGCTCACGGTGAACTTCCCGGTCCGGATGGACGACGGATCGTTCCGGGTCTACACCGGATACCGCGTCCAGTACAACATGGCCCGGGGACCCACGAAGGGTGGGATCCGCTACCATCCGCAGGTCACGCTGGACGAGGTACGGGCGCTGGCCGCCTGGATGACGTGGAAGTGCGCGGTCGTCAACATCCCCTACGGAGGCGCCAAGGGCGGGGTCATCTGCGATCCCAAGCACATGAGCATCGGCGAGCTCGAGCGCCTGACCCGCCGCTACGCGAGCGAAATTGCGCCGATCATCGGGCCCGAGGTCGACATTCCGGCCCCGGACGTCTACACCGACTCGCAGACGATGGCCTGGATCATGGATACGTTCTCGATGCAGAAGGGCTACAGCGTCCCCGGCGTCGTCACCGGAAAGCCGATTAGCATCGGCGGCAGCGAGGGGCGCGGGGAGGCCACCGGGCGGGGATGCTCCTACGTGGTCCGTGAGGCCGCGAAAGAGCTCGGCCTCAAGCTCAAGGGCGCGTCGGTCGCGATCCAAGGATTCGGGAACGCGGGTAGCGTCGCGTCCAAGATCCTCGCCGACGAGCAGGGGACCAAGATCGTCGCGGTCTCGGACACGAAGGGTGGGATCACGAACCCCGACGGACTGAACCCTCACGCGGTCGATGAGCACAAGCGGAAGACGGGCTCGGTGATCGGGTTCCCCGGCTCGAAGCCCATCGCCAACGAGGAGATCCTTACGATGAAGTGCGATGTGCTCATCCCGGCGGCGCTCGAGAACCAGCTCTCGGCCAAGAACGCCGACAAGGTACAGGCGAAGATCGTCGCGGAGGCCGCGAACGGCCCGACGCTCCCCGAAGCGGATACGATCCTGTTCCAGAAGGGCGTTACCGTGCTTCCCGACATCCTCGCGAACGCGGGCGGGGTGACGGTCAGCTACTTCGAGTGGGCCCAGGACCTGCAAGGGTTCTTCTGGACGCTCGACGAGGTCAACCAGCGTCTCGAGCGCGTGATGGTCGGGTCGTACGCGGACATGCGCAAGCAGGCGAAGGCGCACTCGGTCCACAACCGGACGGGAGCCTACCTCCTCGCCATCCAGCGCGTCGTGGACGCGATCCGGATCCGCGGCATCTACCCGTAGATCCGGACCGATGGTCGATTTCCCCCGCTGCCGCGTCTCGACGTGGGAAGACGTGGACCGTTGGGCCGACCGGGTCGGCGAGCAGATCCTCGCCGCGGGTCGACGCCCCGATACGATCGTCGGGTTGACGCGCGGAGGCTGGGTCCCGGCCCGGCTGCTCGCCGATCGTCTCGGCGTCAAGCGAGTCTACAGCCTGAGGGCCCAGCACTGGGGGGTGACCGCGACCCCCTCGGGCAAGGCCGAAGTGACGGAGGGGCCCTCAGGTCCGGTCGAGGGCCAACAGGTGCTCGTCGTCGACGACATCACCGATACCGGAGAGAGCCTCGAGTTGGCCCTCGCACGGGTCCGGGAAGGCCGACCGGCCCGGGCCGAGACCGCGGCGTTCCTTCACATCTCGCACTCCAAATTCCGGCCGGACTATTTCGGCGAGGAGATCCCGAAAGAGTCCTGGGTGTGGGTCGTGTTTCCATGGAACTATTGGGAGGACCTCGCCAGCCTCGCCGAGCGCGCTCGGGGAGTCGACCCGGACCGCGTGCGGGCCGTGCTGCGCGAGAGGTGCGGGTGGGACGTCCCGCCCCAAGACCTCGACGAGCTCGCTCGCTGGAACGCCCGTCCCTAGTCAGACACCTTGGCTCGAACTCGGCTCGGGCACCGAGGTGCCGACGTTCGCACGCAGGCGTTGCTGTAGGATCCCGGCACCGATGCCGAGCCCCAGCCCTCCGGCGATCACGAGGACGCTCATCGGGAGCGTCGGGAGCCCTCCGAAGGTGATGCCCCCGATCCCTTGGAGGTACTCCAAGAGCGAGATCACTCCGTAGGCCAGCGCACCCACCCCGAGGATCGAGGTCGTGGCGACGAAGAACGACCGGGGGAACCGGTCGCGCACGAGGTAGCGCCGCAGGGCGCGGCCCACCTCCCAGACGAGAGCTCCGACGATCCACCAGATGGCGGCGGAGTTGAAGAACGCCAGGAAGTGATTGAGCGCCGGCCCGGTCAGGTGGGCGTACGAGCGGTAACCGGAGTCGAACCCGACGGCGACGATCCCAATCGCCAAGAGACCGAAGCCGAACGCCACGGACCCTTGTCGCAGGTCGGTCGAAGCGCTGCGGATCGAGTCGATGATCGCGTCGTCGACATCGAACGTCCAGAAGACGAGGTAGATGCCGAGCAGGATCGCGAGGATGATCACGCCCCATGCGAGGAGACCGGCACCCGCGCTGATGCCCAGGACGAGCAGGACGAGCGCGAGCGGAAGGATCGTCTTCGAGCGGAGCTTCGGGTCCTTGAGCGCCCGGACCACCATGTAGTACGTTCCCTCGATGTTCGCGCTCTGGCGGATGTACACGCGGTGTACGCCGTCGATGCGGATGCGCGACGCGAGGATCGGGAACAGGAACTCGTCCTCGGCTCCGTCGCTCACGAGGTGCGCGCCGTCGACCTTCACCTGCTGCAGCACGAGGTCGAATTGCTCCGCGACCACCTGGTCGGAGAGCCGACCGACCTTCGGAGATCCCGTGAGGACGCAGACCTCCGCCGCTTGCCCGGCGGCCATGAGCTCGTCGTAGAGCCGAACCGCCGCGAACATCGCGTTCGGGTCCGCGTCCTCGGGGTCGGCGACGGCGAGCCGGGTCGCCGCTTCGATCACGCTCGCGCGGCCGAGCACGGGTCCTTGGATGCCGGCCTTCCGGCCGAGGTCGTCGTCCCGGTCGACGCAGACCACCAGCCGCATGGAGCCCTAGAATGTCGGCAGTTCGACTTAATTCCTCGCGTGATCCCGAAGCGCCCGTGAGCGACCGTTCCGGGGATCTCCCGGGGGCCGGCGCACCGTTATAGAGCCCCCCGTCCCCTGAGGGCGCTACCGATGGCGGACCTGCCGGAGAAGCGCGCCGCGTTCATGGACTGGTACCTCGCGGTCGTCGAGGCAGCGAACCTCACCGACAAGCGCTACCCGGTCAAGGGCATGAATGTCTGGACTCCCTACGGATTCCAAGCTCGCCGACGCCTGGACGAGCTCATGATCCGCGAGATCGAGGCGACCGGTTCGACCCCGGTCGAGTTCCCGACCCTGATTCCCGAGACCGAGTTCCAGAAGGAGGCCGAACACATCAAGGGCTTCTCGGCGGAGGTCTACTGGGTCACGAAGGGCGGCTCCAGTGCCCTGGAAATCCCGCTCGTTCTCCGACCGACCAGCGAGACGGCGATGTACCCGATCTTCGCCATCTGGATCCGATCGCACAAGGACCTCCCGCTGAACGTCTACCAGATCGTCAATACGTTCCGCTACGAGACCAAGACGACGAGACCGTTCCTGCGCGTGCGCGAGATCCACTTCTTCGAGGAGCATACCTGCCAGGCAACGGAGGACCTTGCGACCCAGCGGGTCCGCTCCAACCTCGCGGCGTTCGCGCAGATGGCCCAGGCCCTGTGCCTGCCGTACGTAGCCGTTCGTCGGCCGGATTGGGACAAGTTCGCCGGGGCATACTACTCGATCGCGCTCGACATCCCCGTCGGGGAGGCCCGGACCCTCCAGATCGGGAGCATCCACCACTATCGCGAGAACTTCTCCCGGCCGTACGAGATCCGCTACGAGGCTCCCGACGGGAGCCAAAGCTACGTGCACCAGACGACGTTTGGCCTCTCCGAACGCTTGATTGGGGCCGTGGTCGCGGTCCACGGCGACGAGAAGGGTGCGGCCTTCCCCACGTCGATCGCGCCGTACGAGGTCGTCATCGTCCCGATACCGGGTCGCTCGCCGACGACGGACACCGTGGGACTCGCGAACGAGGCCGCGCGGCGGCTGCGCGTGCACGGACGTCGGGTCCATGTCGATACGAGCGACGAGCGCCCGGGAGCGAAGTACTACCGCTGGGAGCTCGCGGGCGTGCCGCTACGGATCGAGCTCGGCGCGCGCGAACTCGAGCGCAAGGAGGCCTCCTGCACGGACCGCCGGGGCACCAGGGGATCGTTCCCTCTCGACCGGCTCGAAGAAGAGGTCGATCGCCGCCTCGCGCAGTACGACGCGACGCTCTACGACGCCGCACGGGCGCGGTTCCGGTCCGCGTTCGCGCTCGCGCGGACGCTCCGGGAGCTCGCCGGATCGGTCCATGTGCGGGTCATCGCATGGTGTGGGTCCGAGGTCTGCGGCCACGCGGTGGAAGAGGCAATCGATGGCTCCCTGCTGGGCACCCCCGAAGGAGAGTTGCCCCTCGATCTGCCGAAGCTCGAAAAATGCCTCGCGTGCGACGCGCGCGAGGGCCTTCGGTGGGCGCTCGCGGGTCGTCCCCTATAGCCCGGCGCTGCGCGCCTAGTGCGGGGGAAGTTCCGCGGGCGGCGGGGGGTTGGGCATCATGAGCCACATCCCGGCGAGGCCGAAGAGCGCGAGCGTGATCACGACCGCGTAGACCCCGTTGTCGATCCAGACGCCGAACGAGAGCCCCCACCACAGGTAGAAGACGACCCCGGCGATGAGGAGGGCCGCGAACCCCCAGAATGCGACCCGGCGGGGGAGCGACATCTGGGAGACCGACCGCGTCGTCGGTCCGACCTCGGCCAGGTCTTCATCGGCCTGCATGGGAGCGGGACGAGCCGGTGTGCGCGACTTAACCCTTGCGCCAGATACGCGCTCCCGCGGAGGGCGATACGCGGGAGCCCCGGGGCGCAGACGACCCTAGGGTTATCCCACCCCCTCGCGTGCTCACCGGACGATGACGGGGCCGAGCTCCGATGGCTCCCCGTTCCCGCGACGGGGCGAACCGGGATTCGAACGGGACGTTCGTCGGATGTTCACCCACATCGCCCAGGGGTACGACGGATTCGACCACCTGGCCTCGATGGGCAACGACTTCCTCTGGCGCCCGCGGGCGCTGTGGGACCTCGACCGTTTCCGCGCGGGAGCGCCGGTCGAGCGCGCCCTGGACCTCGGGTGCGGCACCGGAGATCTGGCGGTCCTCGTTCAACGTCACTTCCCCAAGGCGTCGGTCATCGCGATCGACTTCACCCGCGCGATGCTCGACCGCATGCGCCAACGCCACGCGCGGTCCCGCGAGCTCCGCCGCATCTCGCTCGGACGGGCCACCGGCCTTCGCCTACCGTTCGCGGACGGCTCGTTCGATCTGGTCACGAATGCCTTCGTCCTGAGGAACTTCGCCGACCTCCCTCGGGCCCTCGCCGAGATGCGACGGGTCCTACGGCCCGGGGGCACGGCGCTGACGCTCGAGATCACGGAACCGACCTCGCCGGCGTTCCGCCAGTTGTTCCACGCCTACTTCGACCGGGTGGTCCCCTGGATGGGCGCGGCCGCCGGGAGCGCGGGACCGTACCGGTACCTCCCCGAGTCCCTGAAGGCGCTGCCTCCGCGCGACGCGCTGGTGTCCTCGATGGAGGGGGCCGGATTCTCGCGGGTCGAGCCGCACCTCCAGTCGATGGGGATCGTGACGACCTTCCTCGCCGGGGTTGGTACCCGGACCGGAACGGGAACCCAAGCCGTTAACTCTCCCCTAGGGAAAGGGTAGAGCGCGATGACCGACGCACCCTTCGAGCCGTTCGCCTACGCCCACGCTCGGTTCGGCGAAATCGCCTGGATGTGCCAGAACACCAACCATCTCGTTCCGCGCGAGGTGGTCGAGCCCGCGATGCTCGAGGCGATCCGCGAGCGACGCTACACGATGTATCCGCAGGGAAAGGGGGATCCCGAGCTGCTCGACCTCGTTCGAAAGGACTTCGGGCTCGCGCCCGCCGACCCGGTGATCCTCACGGCGGGCGGCACCGAGGCGCTCTACATGCTCGAGCGGGCGTTGTTCCGCCCCGGGGACGAGATGATCAGCTCCGATCCCGGTTACCCGATCATTCACCGGTTCGCCGAGCTCGCCGGCGCGAACGTCCGGGCTCTCCCCATCTACGCTCCGCCGTATCGGCTCGACCTCGAGAAGGTGAAGGAGGCGATCGGGCCGAAGACCCGGATCCTCGTGCTGATCGATCCGCTCAATCCTCTCGGATCGGGCTACTCCCGGGAGGAAGTACGGTCGTTCGCCGACCTCGCGCACGACCATCGGATCTACCTCCTGAACGACGTCACCTATCGGGACTTCCCGGAACGGCACACGCTCGCCCGCGAGTTCGCCCCCGAACAGACGATCACCGTCTGGTCGGTGTCGAAGAACTGCGGTCTTGCCGGCATGCGGTTGGGGGGTCTGATGGCTTCGCCCGATCTGGCGAGCACCATCGGTCGATTCCACACGAACGACCTCGGAGTGGACGTCGTGGCCCAGTGGGCGGCCCGATCCGCGCTCCGCACCAAGGCCACGTGGCTGCCGGCCGTCCGGCGCCAGACGCGCGAGAACGCCGTCCGGATCCGGGAAGTGGTCGCGACGGTCGAGGGCGCATCGCTCCCGGTGTTCCCGTCGCAGGCGAACATGTTCCCGATCGACCTCGCCGGTACCGGGATCCGCCCGGAGGCGATCCAGGAGGAGATGCTGCTACGGGACGGGGTGTTCGTCCGGTCCGGCGGCTACGTCTCCCCGCTGTTCGGACATCGGTTCATCCGCGTGTCGTTCTCCAACCCCCCGTCGGACATCGAGCGGTTCGCCCGTTCGTTCCCGGCGGCCGTCGCCCGTTTGCGGGCCCCCACGGCCCGAGCGGCCTAGGGCCCCGGGATGGCGTGAACGTCCACGACCACGTGGCGCCGGCCCGGGCCGTACGGTTTCACTTCTCGGGACAGGACCCGTTCCGCGATCGTCGCTCCGGCCGCGCGGAACTTCTGGGCGACGTCGGTCGCCCCTTCGGAGAGAGGGTGGCGAGTCTCTTCGGTCCGATGCACGTGGATCCAAGCTCCGCTCGGGCGGGCGAGGGCGAGCGCGCGGGGTATCCAGGGTTCCGACGAAGGGAGGTACCCTAGGATAATCCGGTCGAACTCTCCCGTCGGCAGAGAGACCTCCCGATTGTCGCCCAGATGGGTGGTGATCGATGTCCGAGACGCGTACGGGGCGAGGTTCTCTTGGAGGAAGGGGAACGCCTCCGGGTTCTTCTCGACGGCGGCCAATCGGGCCGGGGCCGCATGGGCCGCGATCGGGACGGAGAAGTAGCCGATGCCGGCGAAGAGGTCGGCGACGGCCTCGCCCGGTCGCACGAGCCGAGCGATCCGCTGGCGCTCGGTACGATTGCCGGCCGCGAACATCGTTCGGGCCGCGTCAAAGCGGTACCGGACGCCGTGCTCGGTCACCTGCGTCGTGGTCGCCGCGCCCGCGAGGATCCGCACCCGGGGGCGGCGGAGCTCCCCGTCGATCGGGCCGTCCCGGGCGAGGACCGTTTCGACCCCGAGGACATGCTGCCATGCGCGCCCGATCTCCCGGTCGTAGGCCGCGAGCTCGTCCGGAAGGCGCAGGAGGAGCACGCGCCCCATCCGGTGGTATCCGTCGGGAAGCCGGGACGCCGCGGCATCGCCCGCCGAGCGCGCGACGATGGCTCGAACCTGATCGGCCGGTGTGCGCCGCTCGCGGCAAGCGATCATCGTCGTGCGCCCGCGTTCAGGGCGTCGAGGGTCGCTCGGGCTCGCGGTCGAGCAGTATCTCCAAGAACTGCTGGAGATGCGCGGTCAGGATCGGGTTGTCGGTGTACCCGCACGCCTCCAGCCCGGGCGCCGCGAGAAGGGCATGCTGATCGTCGGCGAGGACCTCCGTGGCCATCAGGTTCTCGCGACTCACGTACTGGACCCCTTCGGGAGTCCGCTGGAGGGGAGCGGTGACGAACGTGACCGCCACGCCTCGCTTCAGGGCGTGCTGGACCTTCTTCTCGAGCTCCTCGCGGATCTCGGCGAGCCGAGGGGTCGTCAGGATGAACGAGCGGGTCGATTGGTCGAGGAGCTCCGTGATCTTCGCCAGCACCTTGTCCCGCCCGCTCAACAGGTAGACCAACTGCGGTTCTCCGTGCTCGGCCACCTCGCGATGGAGCTCGGCCAGGGCTTCGAAGACTTCTTGGATCGCCCCCTTGAGGTTCTCGGCGACGTCGAGCGGCGGGGTCGGACGGAAGAGGATGGGTTTGCCTCCGGTCGCCTTCGCGTAGCCCTTCTCCGCGAGCGACTCGAGGACCTTGTAGGCGCTCGTGCGCGGGATCCCCGCCGACTGTGCGATCGCGGACGCGTCGCCGAGTCCGCGTCCGACCAGCGCGATGTAGGCGCGCGCCTCGTACTGGGTGAGTCCCACGCGACCGAGGACCTCGGAGGCGTGACGAAACTCCTCCGAAGCCTGGTTCGCGAGGATCGCTCCCGAGTTGGTCGCGGTCACCATGGAACGGACGAAGGATGCGCGCTCCCCTTTAAGGCACCGGGACCGTCAGCTTGAGGAGGGCGGCGTTCCCGAGCAGCGACTCCGCTTCGGCCTCGGTCAGGAGACCCTGCTCGACGGCGAGCGCCCGGACCGTTCGCCCCGTCTTCTCCGCGGCGTGGACGAGCTCGGCGACCTTGAGGTAGCCGAGCCGCGGAGTGAGCACGGTGGCGAGCGCCCCGGAGCTGAGGAGGTAGCGCTCGAGGTTCGCTCGGTTCGGCTCGATGCCGTCGATGCACGAGCGGGCGAACACGGGCAGGTAGCGGGTCAGGATCTCGATCGAGCGGAGGACCTCGAAGGCGGCGAGCGGCATCATCACGTTGATCTCGAGCTGACCGGCCTGCGTGGCGAGGCTCACCGCCGTATCGGCTCCAATCACATGGAAGGCGATCATATCGAGGCACTCGGCGGCCGACGGGTTGACCTTCGCCGGCATGATCGACGAGCCGGGCTGGATCTCGGGCATGCGGATCTCATCGAGACCGGTATGCGGGCCGCTCGAGAGGAGGCGAAGGTCGTTGGCGATCCGTACCAGTTCGAGCGATAGGAGCTTCAGCCAGCTCGCGGCGGATGCGAGCGGCCAGCGGCTTTGCATCGTCTCGAACGGATCGCGCGCCACCCGCAGCGGCAGTCGGACGAGCGAAGCGTAGTACGCGACGGACTTCTCGCGGAATCCCTTCACGGAGTTGATTCCGGTGCCGACGGCGCTGCCCCCGAGCGGGATCTCGCACAGCGCGTGCTCCACGGGAGACAGCGCCTCGACGAGGCGCTCGAGGACAGTCGCCCAGGCACCGAACTCTTGGCCCAAGGTCACGGGCATCGCGTCCTTGAGGTGGGTCCGCCCGGCCTTCGGAAGCCCGGCGAACTCGGCCGCCTTGCGCTGGAAGCTCGCGATCAACGTCGCGAGCGCGGGCCGAATCTCGCGGAGCGCGAGCAACGTCGCGACCTGGGCTGCAGCCGGGAAGGTATCGTTGGTCGACTGCCCCCGATTCGGGTGGTCGTTCGGGCTGATCTCGGAGTACGTCCCGCGGGGGATACCGAGGATCTCGAGCGCCCGGTTGGCAAGGACCTCGTTGACATTCATGTGAAAGCTCGTTCCGGCCCCGCTCTGGAATACGTCGACCGGAAACTCGCGATCGAACCGACCCTGGGCCATCTCCTCCGCCGCTTGGAGGATCGCACGGCCGCGCCGTTCGTCGATCCCGCCGAGTTCGAGATTCGCGCGGACTGCGGCGAGCTTGAGATACGCGTACGCCCGGATCAGATGGACCGACTCGGTCCAGCCGCTCACGGGAAAGTTCTCGCACGCCCGGAGCGTCTGGATCCCCCAGTAGGCGTCGCTCGGCACCTCGCGGGTTCCGAGGGAATCCTGCTCCTGGCGAGACCCGGGCATCGACCCTCCCGGAGGAGCTACCCGGCAAGGGATTTTACGTGGTCCCCCCCTCGGTTCTTCCTCCGCACGACGCGCGGGGGAAGCTTTTCGTCATGGACATCGGTTCGAACCTGCTCAACATCTCTGCGATCACGGTGGGGGTCACCCTCGTCCCGCTGCTGTGGCTGTTCCTGTTCCTCTTCCTTTGGGAGGACCGGGCCTACGCGCAGAGCATCGGATTCGAACGCTGGACGTTCTGGCTTCTCACCGCCGCCGTGGTGCTGAGCGTGTACGCGGAGACCACGCTCTTCCCGTTCGACGGCGACTTCCTCGCGATCAACATCGGAGGGGCTGTGATCCCCCTCGTCCTATCGTCGGTACTGTTCGCCTACTTCGCCCCGCCGCGATCGCGGAGCTTGGCGATCTTCCTGAGCATCTTCGCTGCCGAGGCCGCGGCGGCGTTCGCGGTCGTCGTGCTCGTACCGCCTCCACTGGTCCAAACCCTCGGCGTCGTGGCCGTCGCCGCGCTCGCGACCCTTGGCGCCGTGGCCCTGCCGCGGTCGCTGGGGCCGACGAAAGAGGTCGCCGCGCTCGTCGGCCTGAGCTCGGGAGTTCTTGTGCTCACGTTCGTCGTGAGCTCGACGGTTCCCGGGGTCGGGATCGAAGTGGAGTTCCCGCAGTACCTGGTCGGACCGATCGCAGCCGGCGCGGTCGCGGCAATCCTCGGTTCGTATCTGTACGGATCCGAGACGGGCCGCGCGGTACCGCTCGCCTACGCCGCAACGACCTTCGGCGTGATCATCGGCGCGGATCTGTTGCGCCAGCCTCCGCTCTACGCTTCGAGCCTGAAGGGTCTCTACGTGATCGGAGGCGGGAACTATTCCGACCTCGTCTACCTCTCTCCGCTGCTTGCCCTCGCCGTCGCCTATCTCTTCCTACGGTACATGGAAACGACGCACGTGCCGGCCTCGGAGGGGATCCCGCTCGACCCGACCAGCCCCTACGGTGCCTTGGCCGAGGCGGTCCGCTCGTCGTTCTCCGGGGCGTCCGAAGCGTCGCTCGCGATCTCTCGAGAGGCGAGCCATGCAGCGGCCGATCAGGCACGAGTCCTCCTCCGGGCCCCCCCCGCCCCGACAGGCCAACCCTGGCAGGGTCTCCCGGTCCCCGGGTGGGTCGCAGCCGACCAGGCCAATCTCGATCAGGTATCGCAACGCGGTCCGTTCGAGAGGCTCGAGGCCGAACGCGGGGCTCAGACGGCCCGAGCGCTCGTGGGGCTCGGCCGGAGGCTCACGATGTTCCGGTTTGCCACGATCCCTCGACGCGCCGCCGCGTACGCCATCGACCTGCTCGTCGTGGTTCTCCCGGCGATCCTGATTTGGTACGAGATCCTGATCCACGCCCCGTCGGTGACCGATGCGCTCACGGCCGCAGGGGGACCGACATCCCTCTTCCTCCTCGCGGCGTCGTACGGGTTCATTGCCTATGCCTTCCTCTACTTCGCGCTCCTGGCGTCGATCCTCGGGACGTCGGTCGGGAAGTGGATCTGCGGCATCGAGGTGCGCGATCGCGCGGGTCAGAAGCCCGGGTTCCTTCGCTCGACGGTCCGGGAGAGTCCAAAGCTCATCGCCCTGAGCGCGCTCGGCGTCTCGCTGCCGATCGGTCTCGCGCTCGTCTTGGGCGCTTCGGTCACCGTCGCCGGTCTTCCCGCTGCGATTACGGGAGCGCTCCTCGAGCTCGTCGTCGTCGGGATCGTGGCGCTCGCGCTAGGAGTGAGCGGGGCCGTCGCCGTAGTCGCGATCTCGATATCGAGCGAGCGGCAGCGGGTCGGTGACGCTTGGGCCGGTACTTGGGTTCTCCGGCGTTGGGTCGCGTCGGCCGCGCCTACGTCGGCCCCGGCTTCGTCTCCGGCACCGGCGGGTTCGGCGGCACCGGTGGAGGGGGCGACGTCCGCGTCAACGGTATTGTGATCGACGAAACGTTCGTGTCCCGTCCGTCCCGGTTGGTCAGTCGCTCCGTCGCGATCTCGATCGCTCCGACCGCTACGTCCCCGGGCAGGAGGCGGCGTCGGATCACCTCGACCACGTCCACCGCCTTCGAGATCGTCGCGCCCCGCGCCTTCACCAGCACCGGCCCGGCACCGGAGTTCAGCTGCGCGACCACTTGGAAAACGTAGGTCATCGTGGGCCGCGCGCCGATGTAGACGTGCGGGGAGTCCTCGTGCGTCCGGGCGGCCCGGTGAGAGGGTCCTTCGGGCGTCATCGTGCCCGGCGAAGAGGGCCGGCTAATAGACCTTGCCCGGGCGTCCCGGACGGACCCCTTGGCGAAAGCAAGATTTATCGGGGTCGTTCGGTAGGCGGACCGAGAGTGCAGGGGTGGCCCAGCTTGGTCAAAGGCGCCAGGTTGAGGTCCTGGTCTCGTAGGAGTTCGTGAGTTCAAATCTCACCCCCTGCATTTTCCGCGATGCGCGGCCGCAGCAACTCCCACGGGGCCGGCTGTATAGACCCGGGTTAGGATCCGTAGCGTGACCGTTCCTCCGAACGTCCGGTCGGAGAGCGCGCGCCACTCCCCTCCGTCCTATTCGGGGAGCGATCCGGTGGAAGCTGGGGGGGACCACCCCGAGATCGAGCCCTCCGTTCGGGAGCCGGGCACGCACCCCCGAAGGGAAACGATCTCGATGTCCGCCGCTTCGCGGGCGAGCGAACGTTGGAGGAACCGAACGAACCGCGGATCCGGCTCGATGATCGCCCGCGGATCCGCGCCCCGGCGGAGAAGTTCCTTGGGGGCCTCCCTGGTCCCGGCACGATCTCGAAGACCTTCGCACCCGGGGCCAATCCGCACCGAGTCGTGAGGATCTCCCGAACCTGAGGCGATTCGGGAAGATGCGGGGAGTCGTTGTTCCGCCGGTCGCGCCCGAGGACCGAACGTCGCACGCTCGTGGGAGCCGCGCGGGTCACGACGGCTCGGACGCACCCGGGCCGGGAATGAGCTGTGTTCCGGACCGCGGCGCCGCGCGCGTTCGGCGCGCGCCTGCGACTAGAGCAACTGCTCGAAGAAGCGGACGTCCTCGTTCCACTGGTGGCGGCGGAGCACGCCGGCGTCGTGGAATCCGAGGTGCGTCAGAAGATCGGCGGCGGCGGTGAAGCGGGAGAGCGCGTCGGCCCATACCGAAGGGCAGTTGCTGCGACGGGCCCACTCGATCGCGGCCCTGATGAGGGCGGTCGCCACGCCCTGGCGGCGCGCGTCCGGATCGACCGCGAGGTGAACGATTCGACCGCTGCCTTGCGAGATCTCCAGGCCGATGACGCCGACCAAGCGACCGTTCCGGCGGGCCGCGAAGTAGTTGACGCCCTCCATCCAGCTCGTGAACTCGAGCGGCGTTGGCACCCACGCCTTGATCATCTCGGGAGGGAGCTCGCCGCGCTGCGCCTCCCAGACCTTCTTGTACAGCCCGCAGACCTCGTTAACATCGAGATGCGTCAGCCGCTCTACGCCCAGCGGCGTCTCGGGTTTGGCCGGGGGTTCCGGTTTCGCCGCGCCTTCGAGCTTCGCCGCAGCACCGGCCCCGTCGGGCTTGGCCGAGGCATCCGCCGACCGCTCCGCCCGGTCCGGACTGTGTTGGTTGACCACGCTAGATACTCCGACGGGCGAACGCTGCGGGCCATCGGCGCATTTGCGTATGAACCTTGCCCCTTTGCGCTCGCCCTAAGGCGTGTGCCGGCTCGGCGTACGGGGAAACGGAGTGGTGTCTCGGATGTGCTCGCGTCGCGCGATCCATCGAAGAAGTCGCTCCACGCCGAGGCCGAAGCCGGCGTGCGGGACGTTCCCGTGACGGCGGAGATCGAGGTACCACTCGTAGGGCGCCGGGTCGACGCCCATCTCGGTGAGGCGCCCGACGAGGTTCTCGATACTCGTCTCGCGGCACGAGGCTCCCACGAGTTCGCCGTACCCTTCCGGCGCGAGGAGATCGGCCGCCTCCACCGTGCGAGGATCGCTCGGGCTTCTTCGCATGTAGAACGCGGTGATCTCCCGGGGAAAGTGCGTGACGAAGATCGGGAGCGAGCGCTCGAGCGTCAGGGCGCGCTCTTCGGCGGTGCCGAGGCTGCTGCCCCAATCGATGGCGTATCCCTTCGCCCGAAGCTCCTGGATCGCGTCCGCGTACCGGATGCGGGGGAAAGGGGCTCGGAGAGCGGCGAGCTCTTCGGGCGGGCGTCCGAGCTCGCGGAGCCCCTCGGGGTCGGCTCGGGCGAGATGGTGGCAGACGTGGATGACCATCCGCTCGATGAATTCGAGGAGGCCATCGAGGTCGGTCCACGCGAGTTCGACCTCGAGATGCTGGTACTCGGTGAGGTGCCGGGGCGTACGCATCTTCTCCGCACGGAACGACGGAGTGAGCGCGTAGACGCGCTCGTGGGGCACGATCAACGCTTCGAGGTAGAGCTGGGCGGTCTGGGAGAGGTACCCGGGGCGCCCGAAGTAGTCGATCGCGAACGCTTCGGCCCCGCCCTCGGCGGGGTTCCCCGTAAGGATCGGCGGGGTCATTTCGAGCACTTCCTCCCGGTCGAGGAACTCGCGCAGAGCGTGCAGCAGCTCGGCCTTCAACCGGAGCGTCCGGACGATCTCGGGCGATCGGATCGCGAGGTGCCGCTTGTCGAGACGGAACTCCTCGGTCTGCTCTTCGAAGATCGGGAACGGAAGTCCGGCGTCGATGATCTCGACGGCGTCCGCGCGCAGCTCGCGTCCGCCCGGAGCTCGCGCATCGGCGATGACCGTGCCGTCGACGACAATCGTCCCTTCGATCTGGACGTGCTCGAGCGCATCGAACACCGCGTCGCCAACCGTGTCACGACGCGCCGTGATCTGGATCGCGCCGGTCCGATCGCGCACTTTCGTGAACAGGATCCCCCCGCTGGAGCGCGTGCCCTGCACCCAACCGCGGATGCGGATGCGCTGACCGATCCGCTCGGGCCGCCCGGCGTCCGCGATCGGCACGAGGGGGGCAGCGCTCATTGGTACTCGCGCCACTTGTGGCCGCACTTCGTGCACTCGAAGATGCGGGTCTCGGGTTCGTCGGCGCCCCGGGTCTGGCGGAGCACCCAGTAGGCCGTATCGTTCCCGCACTTCGGGCATTGCTCGTTGGTCGTCGGAAGGGTCCCGGTCCTCGACTCTTCGACGACCGCGACCGTCCGCCCGGAGGGAGCGGAGCGACCGACCTCCCTTCCGGAACCGAGCGGGGCCTTCGTGCCGCAGGAGGTGCAGACCCAGACCCCCTTTCCCTTATCCGGGCGCATCAGGCGGTGACACTTCGGACAGAACATGGGGGCGGTTTGACCGACCGGCCGATATTAGGGGCTTGCGGGCCGACCGGGGCGGGAGGAACCTCGTCTAAACGCGCATCTCGTCCGGCGCCGCGCTCGAGGGAGGGGCGTCCGGTGGCGCGACGCTGAGCGGGAGCGGGGACGGCTTGGCCCCGGGGCTGAAGATCTGGCGCATGTGCTCGCGCCGGCGGGTGAGGTCCTCGAGCGTTCCGATATCGTGCCGTACGTAGAACTCGCCCTGCACGTGGGCCAGGGCCGCCTCGACGCGCGCTCCGGCCTCGTGGATCGCGCTCGCCTCACCGATGAGGGCGATCCCGCGGCTCGACCCGAGACGTACCGCGGCCGGCCCCGCGGGCTCGACGCTCCCATAGAACACGTGGACCCCGTCGGCTTCGATCGCGGCCTCATCGATCTCCAGGACGCCCCCCGGCCGTGGGCGATCCCCGTAACCGGGAGGGACCACGTACTTGAGCACGGTCGCGCGCCGGCGAAACTCGAGGAGCGTCGGGTCGACCCGGCCGCACGCGACGCCGTAGAGGAGCTCGTCGAAGTTGCCCTCGTCGTAGAGCGTCATCGCGTTGACGCCTTCGGGGTCGCCGAAGCGCGCGTTGAACTCGAGGAGCATCGGCCCCTTGGCCGTCAGCATGAATCCGCCATAGAGCACGCCGCGGTACTCGATTCCCTCGGAGCGGAGGGCCGCGACCGATTGGGCCAGGATCTCGATCGCGCGATCGCGTTGCGCCGCGCTCAGGAACGGCAGCAAGTGGTCGCGTTGCGAGTAGGAACCCATTCCGCCGGTGTTGCCGCCCCGGTCACCCTCGAGGGCGCGTTTGAAGTCCTGGACCGCGGGCATCGGGTAGATCCCCGAGTCGGTCACGAAGGCCATCTGGCTGAACTCCTCGCCTTCGAGCTTCTCCTCGATCAGGACCCGCTGTCCCTGCGCGAGAAGGCTTCTCGCATATGCGGCACCGGGTCGGACGTCCGGGAAGTCCGGACCCTGCACCCACACGCCCTTTCCTGCCGTAAGGCCGCTCGGCTTGATCACGACCGGGCCAGAGAATTCGGCCAGGGTGGCTTCGACCTTTTCGATCCGTTCGGGAGCGCGCCACATCGGCTGGCCGCCGATCCCGTGCTTCGCGAGGAGTTCCCGGCAGAACAGCTTGCTTGACTCGATCCGCGCCGCGGTCTTGGAAGGGCCCACAACGGGGATCTCGGCGTCGCGGAGCGCATCGGAAGCCCCCGCGGCGAGCGCGGCCTCGGGACCGATGACCGCGTAGTCGATTTCCTGGCGCTCTCCGAAGTCGGAAATCCGTTGCGCCGACTCGACGTCGACGCGGACGGACGCCTTCGCGATCCGTTCGAGCCCCGGGTTCGCGTACGGGGAAGCGACGACGAGCTCGGCGCCCGCACGAGCCAAAGTGGCGGCGATCGCGTGCTCACGGGCCCCTCCTCCCACGACCAGGACGCGCATGTGCGCCCCCGAGGACGCGCACGCGGTTATAGGGACGTCGGCGCGCACCGCCGGCGAGCGTTTCGGCGCCCGCCACCCTTATGAACGGAGCGAAGGTGGGCGCCACTCAGGTCGCGACGATGGACGTTCGGGTCGCCGAGAACGAGCACGATACGTTGCGTATCGAGCTCCCCAAGGGAGAGGAGACGCTGCTCATCCCGCTCGTCGAAGCCCTACAGGCCGAGGAGAAGGTCGTGGAGGCCCGCTACTACTTGGGCCACCCCTACCTCGACCGCCCGACGCTCTACCTCCGAACTAAGGGCGAGAAGCCCCAGCAGGTCCTGAAACGGGTTCTGAAGGACCTTGCCGATGGATACGGGGACCTGCTCACCGATTTCGACAGGAAGGCGGGCCGGGTCAAGGCGTAAGGAAGCCCGACTCCATGCTGAAGGAGTGCGAGCAACACGGCTACTTCCGCGGGCCGGAGTGCCCGCAGTGCGGTCAGGAGGGCCGGTTCCTCATGGACGACCGGGAGCTCGATCACATCGGTCGAGTGCTGACCGGGATCCTCCGTCACTTTCCCGAGCGCTATGGCCTTACGATGGACGAACACGGCTGGGTCTCCCTCCCCCAGATCGTGCGCGCGATCAGCCAGCGCCACCGCGGATACCATTGGCTGCGGGTCCACCACCTGGTCGCGATCGCCGAGACCGACGCGAAGGGCCGCTACGAGGTCCGGGACGATCGGATTCGCGCGACGTACGCCCACACGGTGGACGTTCAGCTCGATCTCCCGACCGACCGGGTGCCGGACCTGCTCTACTATCCGGTGACCGAGGACGAGGCGCCGATCGTCCTCGAAGTCGGGCTCCGGCCGTCCGACCGGAAGAAGGTCCACCTATCGAAGACCGCGGAGGACGCGCGGGCGGCGGGCAGCGTACGAACCCCGCAACCCGTGATCCTCGAGGTCGACACGCGAGCCGCGCGGGCGGCGGGGCTCGTGATCATGCGGGCCGGAACGACGGTGTTCCTGATCGATTCGGTGCCACCGGAATACCTCCGGCGCGCTCCGACGGCCGAACCGGCCGCGTAGACCTCGTCCCTCGCTCGGCTAACTCATCAGCCCGCCGTCGAACGAATTCACGTCCGGCGTATAGGCCGTCGAGATGTAGACCTTCTCGTTGAGGCCGCTCGACGCGGGGTAGGGGTTCTCGAAAACGAAGTAGAACGTGTTGGTGTAGAGCGCGCTGAAGTCGATCTGGCCGTTCGTCGTGGGAGCCACCCACGTCTGATTGGCCGCATTGTCTCCTGCCTGGAACTGCGTGAATTCAGTACTATTGTAGATCACGAGGCTCATCTCACCGGCGAACGGCACCATCACCGACCAGTTGCCGAGGATGTAGTCCCCTCCCTGCACCGAGCCCGAGAGGACCGTGTAGTTCTCGGACGAAATGTAGTAGGTACCGCTGTGCGTCAGCGGGTCGGCGATGACCGGGGGACCCGATAGCTCCGCCGCGATGATCGCATAGACGAGCAGCGCGATCGCGCCGAAGACGAGCACGCTCCGCAGGGTCCCGAGCGCCCAGATGCGTCGCCGGACCCTCTTCGGCTCCTTCGGGGCCTGGCCCGCGCGGATCGGGTTCTCCGCCCCGCAGATCGGACAGGCATTGGAGTCCGGCGGGACCGCGTCGCCGCAGTATAGGCAGCTCCCCCACGCGCGCGGGTCGACCGGAGCGCTCACCGCAACCTCGAGGGAGAGACCCGAGGGGGTTACTTTGGGGGTTTCGTACGAACCGGCGCGGGCGCCGGTCTCTTCCCGGGGGTTCCGAGGTGGACGAGGACGTTCTTGGTCCGGGTGAAGAACTCGATGCTCTTTCGACCCTGTTCCGACCCGACCCCGCTGTCCTTGACGCCTCCGAACGGGGTCTGCGGGAACGTGTTCGGGGGGTCGTTGATCGCGATCATCCCGGCGTGGAGGCGTCGCGCGAGCGAATGCGCCGCGCCGACGTCCTTGGTCCAGAGGGCGGCGAAGAGGCCGAAGCGAGTGTCGTTCGCGAGTCGGATCGCCTCCTCGACCTCCCGGAAGGAGGAAACCGAGAGGACCGGCCCGAAGATCTCTTCGCGGACCGCCCTCGACGTGGGAGGTACCCCTTCGACGATCGTCGGCCGAACGAAGTTACCCGTGGCGAGCCTCGGGTCGTCCGGCCGCCCTCCCCCGGTGAGGATCTTGCCCCCGTCCTGGCGGGCCGCATCGATGTAGCCGAGCACGCGATCGACCTGGTCGGCGGAGACCAACGGTCCCATGTCGATCCCGTCCTCGATGCCGGGGCCGAGCTTCATCGCCTCCGCCAAGGCGCGGACCTTCTCCAGGAGCGGTGCCCGTACGCTCTCGTGGACGATCAGCCGCGAGGCCGCCCAGCACATCTGCCCCGCGTTACCGAAGATCCCGAAGCCGATTCCGCGCGCGGCGCGGTCGAGGTCCGCGTCCGGGAGAACGAGGACCGGGCTCTTCCCTCCGAGCTCGAGCGTCTGGGGGATCGCACGCCGCCCGGCAATTTCGCCGATGCGGAGCCCCACCTCGACGCTTCCCGTGAAGGATACGGCGCGGCATCGCTCGTCGGCGACCAAGGCTTCGCCGACCTCGCGCCCGGGGCCCATCACGACGTTGAGGATCCCCGGGGGGACCCCCGCTGCGTGGGCCAGGCGGGCGAACGACACGGCCGTCAGCGGGGTGAGGCTCGCGGGCTTGAGGACGACCGAGTTGCCGGACGCGAGCGCGGGCGCCACGGAGCGGATCGCGAGGAGCAACGGGTAGTTCCAAGGGGCGATGTGCACCGTGACGCCGAGCGGCTCCCGCACGGTGTAGTCGAACCGGGGCGGGGGCACCGGGATCGTCTCCCCCTCGATCTTGTCGGCGAGCCCGCTCGCATACTCGAGCGTGCGCACGACGAAGGCGACATCGCCCCTCGCTTCGCGCAGGGTCTTGCCCATGTTGACCGTCTCGAGACGCGCGAACGACTCCGCATCCGCTTCGAGCCGATCCGCGAGGCGCCTCAGGACCCGGGCCCGCAGGGCTCCGTCGTCCTGGGCCCAAGGGCTCTCGCGGAAGGCGCGGTCCGCCGCCTCCAGCGCGTGGAGCGCCTCATCGCGTCCGGCAATCGCGACGGACGCAATGGCGTGCCCGCTCGCGGGGTCCCTCAGCGTCGCGCGCGCCCCCTTCGGGCCGGGAATCTCCTGGCCGTCGATGAAGAGGTCGAACCGGGCCGGCTCCGCGGCGTTCATGACGCGCAGCTCGAACCTCTCGGGCGCATTAGGCCTTACTCACGTCGTCAGCCGCGCAGGGAGTATTCGCGACCCTTCCACTCTACCGGACGATGCCCCGCTCCTCTCCGTATCGAGCGCGCGAGCAGGACGACGAAGAAGGCGACCGCGACCGGATAGAGCAGTCCGTAGGCCGCCGGTGCCCGAGAGGCGCGGGCGAACGCGATGTGCTTACCGAACAACGCGACGTAGAGGAAGGCGCCCATACCGATGAGGATCGGATCCCCGACCGCGATTCCGAGTGGGAGGACCCCGAGGGGGAGCCAGAAGAGACCGACGAGGCCGATGATGCGGCCGATCTGCACTGCGGTCGAATACCGCGTGCCGTGCACCGTCTTGAGGATCCCCTCGGAGATCTCGGAACGGGAGCGGTACATCCGGGTCTGGGCGAGCTCGGGAGCCCAAGCGACCCTCAAGCGAAGGCCGTGGGCTCGGAATCGCTGGGCGAGCGCCACGTCCTCGACCAGCTGCGCGCGGATCGCCTCATGGCCCCCGACCATTTCGTAAGCCGCGCGACGGACGAGCGTGAACTGGCCGTTGGCCATCGCGGCAGAGGAGGAGTCCCGATTGACGCGAGGGGCGCGCAGGTAGGTGAGCACCATCTGGACATAGAACGGCATCACGATCCGCTCCCAGGTCGAACCGACCTCGATGCGCGTCGCGAGGGAGGCCAAGTCCGCGGACTCTCGGATCGCCCAAGCGAGGGCGGTCCCCACCGCCGCCGGGTGGAGGTGCACGTCCGCGTCCAGGAAGAGGATCCATTCGCCCTGGGTCGCGCCCGCTCCGACCGCGCACGCCCAACTCTTTCCCACCCAGCCCGCCGGTAGGGGAGGTTCCTCGATCAGGCGCACCCTCGGCGCGCGCGCTCGAGCGACCTCCGGCGTGCCGTCGGTCGAGGCTCCGTCGACCACGACGATCTCATCGACCGGCACGTCCTGGGCGAGCAGCGAATCGAGGGTCGCCGGTAGGTCGTCGACCTCGTTGCGGGCCGCGATGACGACGCTGATGCGTGGGAGAGAGGGTCGGGTCCCCGGGCTGACGGGATCGAGAGTGGGCATCTGGTAGGCGAACACGATCGCGATGCCCTGATAGAGGATCACGAGGGTCGATGCGAGGAGAAGGGCGACGACCCAGGCCATCGCGAGCATCGCCCCCGGGCGAGTCCGCGACTATTAAAGGCCCGACCGGTGGCTCGCCGGGTCTGGAGCGAGGATGGCGACGGTCGTAGAGCACCCGAGGATCCGTCCCGGCTCGCTCGAGGATCGGCGCTA
>JAKAYT010000031.1 GCA_021826685.1 Thermoplasmata archaeon | reverse complement strand
CAAGGCCGAGGGTTCCGCCCCCACCGCGAGCGTTTCCGACACTCGGTCGGTGGCGCCGTCGATCACGGTGACGTTGCCGCCGACCGAGTCGGCCACGAAGAGGTCGTTGTTGGCGGGGTCGTAGGCGATCGCGACGGGGCCGGTTCCGACCGGAATCGGCGCCCCGGTCCTTTCGTTGGTGGAGGCGTTGATCACGACGACATCGCTGTTGTTACGAGCGGCGACGAACATCTCGGTGCTTGACGGGTCGAACGCGATCGCGCTCGGCGTGAGGCCGACCCCGATGCTAGGCACGAGCACCCGGAGGGGATCTCCGCCGAGCACGGTGACGTTGTCGCTTCCAGAGTTCGCCACGTACACCTCGCCGTTCGTCGGGTCGTAGGCGACGGCGGCCGGCCCGATCCCTACCCCCACGGTCTCGATCGGGGCGCTCGTCGTTGCGTTGATGACCGTGACGGTCCCGGCGCTCGAATCGGTGACGATCACGGCATTCAACGCGGGGTCGTACGCCAGGGCGGATGGACCGACCACCGGCCCGATGTTCGGGACCACGACGGAGTCCGGAAGTCCTCGGACCGTGACCGCTCCGGATGCGGCCGGGTAGAGCGACTGGAAACCGAATCCCCCGTTGACCGAGTAGGGAAACGTTCCGTTCGGCTCTCGAACATGGAGGTTCGTCCCGGCCGGGCCCGATACCGTGGTTCCGTTGACCGTCACGCTCCAGGTGTTTCCCGCCGGCAGGCCGGACTCGGAGAAGGAGATCGGGTACGTGGGGGAGAGGGCCCAGACCGTGGCTACGTAGCCATTGGCGTTGATGGCGGCGACGCTGTCGTTCGTCGAGTCCACGACGTAGACGAACCCATTGGCCGGGTCGTAGGCGAGACTCGTCGGGCTCGCGCCGACCCGGAAGTCGGGACCGACCCTCGCGTTCGTCGCGCCGTTGATCACGCTGACGTTGTCGTTCTGCTCGTCCGCGACGTAGAGGTAGTCGCTCACCGGGTCGACCACCAAGGAGAATGGGTAGGAACCCACCGCGACGCCGGGCGTGGTGACCTCGGCCGATGTCGCGTTGATCACCGTCAGATTGTCGCTGTAGTAATTGGCGACGTAGAGATCCCCGTTGGCGGGGTCGTAGGCGAGGGCGGAGGGGCCGTTTCCCACCGGGACGCTTCTCGGTCCGGAGTATCCCGGGGGTCCGAGCACTGTGAGGTTGCTTCCTCCCTGGTTCGCGACGTACGCGATCCCACCCTGAGGATCGAACGCGATCGCGAACGGATGCAGGCCCGTCGGGATGCTGGGATCGAGGACGGCGTTCGTGAGCCCGTCGATGACCGTCAGATTATCGCTCTGCGAGTTGGCGACGTAGATGTCGCCGGTGCTCGGATCGTAGGCGATCCCTTCGGGCTGGGCGCCGACCCCGATGTACGCGACCACTTCGTTGGTGGTCGCGTCGATCACGTCGACCTCGTTGCTGCCCGCGCTGGCCACGAAGATCTCGTTGTTCTGGGGGTCGTAGGCGAGGGCGTACGGCTCGTTGGTCACCGAGATGCTCGCGATGACGACCTGATTGGTCGCCCCGTCGATGACCGTGAGATTGCTGGACCCCTTGTTCGCGACGTACAGGTAGCCGTTCGCCGGGTCATACGCCACGCTATAGGGGTCTGGCCCGACGGGAATCTGAGGGTCGACGACGTGGTCGATCGGCCCCGCGACCACGAACGTTCCGGAAGCGCTCGGGGATCTCACCTGGCGCCCCCACTGATTCGTGAGCGTGTAACTGTAGGTGCCGTTCGGAAGAGGCACGCGGATATCGCTTCGGGTTCCGACGCTCCATTCGCTGCCGTTCACGTTCACCGACCAGACGACGTTCCACGGAAGGCCGGTCTCGTTGAACGTCTCGTAGTACACCGGCGTGGTCGGGGGTGCGTCTCGTCCCCCTGCCAGAGGGCTCGAAGCCACGACGGCGCCAGCGTGGCTCGCGGGTACGGCCCATCCGGCCGCCAGAAGGACCGGGACCGCCAGGAGGGCGAACACCATGCGCACGCGGCCCCCATCGGACATGGCCCTCCCTTCCTGCCACCCGCTTCCTCCCCGAACAGGGGACCGCCGCTCTTCTATCTATTCGGGGGCATTCGGACGGGCCGGTGGTGGTACCCGGCCCTGGAGGTCGTCCGGCCGCCGTAATCGAGGCCCGACGTTTCATATACCGACCTCCACTACCGCCGCGCGCAGCGGGGTAGGGTAGTCAGGAAAACGGACCGGGGATTCTCCGTCCGCCCTGAGATCCCGACGGGCTCATAACCCGTAGATCCATGGTTCAAATCCATGCCCCGCTATCACTCCGCGGCGGTATGAAACGAGCCAGAGCACGCCCCGGAGCCGCTCGGCTCAGGTCGGGGAACCTCCGACGGTCATCGCCGAAATACAGATACGCGCGCGCGCATCGAGAGTTCGATGGCCGAAACACGGTTTCCCACGATCGCGGTCGCGACGGACGGTTCGGTCCCCGCGAACGAAGCCCTGGACGTGGCGATCGATCTCGCGAAGCGCTACGGTTCGTCGCTCACCGTACTCGCGGTCGCCCCGCTTCAGCCGACCTTTCTCGCGGGGAGCGAGGCTTACGTCCCTCCCACGCCCCCGGTCATCGACCTACCGTACTACCGGCGGCAGGTAGATGGGGCCCTTGCGAAAGCCCGGGCCGCCGGGATCGCGGAGGTAAAGGGACTCGTCATGGAGGGGGTCCCGATCGACGAGATTCTTGTGTATCTCGAGAAGCACCCCCCCTCGCTCGTCGTGGTCGGTTCGCGCGGTCTGAGCCGCGGCAAGCGACTACTGCTCGGCAGCGTCTCCACGGCGGTCGTTCAGGGGTTCAAGGGTGCGGTGCTCGTCGTGCATCCCCGGGCTACGAAGCCGTCGCCGTAACGATCGAGAGGCGTGTCGGGACCGGGAGCTTGTGGGAGGCCTTGCGCAACGCCTCCTTCGCGTCCTCGATGTGAGCCAGGGTCGTGTAGATCGTCAGAAGGTCGCTCCCGATCTGGGCGCGTACGGCGTGACCGACCGGCTTGCCGAAGGCGCGCCGCATCCCGTCCGAGATACGGTCCGCTCCCGCGCCCATGGCCATCTTGTGCTCGCGCAGGATCGCGTGAGGGTACCGGCGCACCTTGAGATGATACTGGTTGGGCGCGGCCTTCTCGAGCACGCGGACTGCGCTGACCCGGGCGGCTTCGAGCGCGATGTCCCGGACCTGACCCGCCTCCTCCGTCCCTAGGGTGAGGGATACGGGGAAGGTTTCCTTCAGATTCCCCGTGTCGAACTGGGTGACCCGGCAGACCGGTATCCCTCCCATGTACTCGTGGCGCGTGTAGATCTGGCCCTCGATCTTACGATACATGCGGGCCGGCTTGCGCGTCATGGGGCGCGGCGAGCCTCGCCCCCTCTAAAATCCTTGCGGAGCCCCGGAGGGCCCGCCAAGGCCGTCGGTAGGACTCGCGCCCCGGTTCGCGCCAGCGACACCTCGACGGCGCGGGACTCGTGGGTCTGTAGGACACGCGCTATCCGATCGCGCGCGCTCGACCGGCGGGCCAGCACGAAGAAGCTCGAACCGAACATCGTCTGGGCCGCCCAGGCATCCGGGCCCCGCAGGGCGTGGATCCGGCGGAGGAGCGGAGGAGGTGCGAGACGTACGCGATCGGTGAATCGCTCGCTCGCCTCGGCAAACCCCTCGAGCGAGGGGTGCGCGAGGAGCCCGTCCAAGTCGCGCGCCGCTCGATGGATCCGCGCGCGCATTCGGGGATTGGAGAGCACGCGGGACGTGGCGATGCGCGGGCCGGCGACGCCGACCCATACCGTGGATCGGGAGGATAGGTGGCGGATCTTTCCCCAGGGCGGGATCCCCGGCTTCGAGCGGAACTCGATCCCTCCACCGAGGATCGCGGCGACCCCACCCAGTCCGGTGCCGCCGTCGAGTTCAGAGAGGTGCGCGGCTTGGATCGCCGACAGACGGCTCTGCCCGACGAGCGAACCTACCGCGAGCGTGGCGGCGAGGGTTCCCGCCGCGCTCATTCCAAACCCTTGGCCCACCGGTAGCTCGTGGCGTACTCGCACGACGAGATGTCCTCTCGCCCGAACCCCGAGTCGACGGATGGCGTCCTCCGTGACGGGGAGCGGGGTGCCGGCATCGTCCATCGCCGCGATGGAGTTCCGGGGCCCCGGCCGCAGCGTCGCGGTCGCGTAGGCTCCGAGTTCGAGGACCAAGCCCGCGCCTTGCGAGCCGGCCGTGCGTGGGTCGGAACCCTGCGACGCGGGTCGGAAGATGCCTGTGATGTGGCCGGGGGCAAAGGCCCGCGCGCTTCGACTCCGTTCCATTCCCCTCACCCCCCTCGCGCCGCTCGACCGGTCACTCCTTATAAACGAGGACGTATTCGTTAAGTCGACGGGGCGACCTTCCGTCCTCCAACCACACCGATGAGCGATTCTGAAGCTCCCGTTGCCGGGCAGGACTCGTTCGACCGCATGAACTTCCTCGAACTGAGGAACACGCAGTTGGCGGAAGCGATCAAGCGGGTCGAGAGCGAACGGCACTACATGGAGTCGGAGATCCTCCGACTGCAGCGCGAGGTCAAGCGGCTCAAGACCGAACTCGACCGGCTCCGGTACCCGCCGCTCATCGTGGGTAGCGTGCGGGACGTACTCACGGACGGTCGCGTGATCGTGAAGTCCTCGACCGGCCCCGACTTCGTCGTCAACTCGGCAGAGAACGTCGAGCACGCGAAGATGACGATCGGCAGCCGGGTTGCACTCAACAAGCAGACGCTCGCGGTCATGGGCGTGCTGCCCGCATCGGTCGACCCCCTCGTCACGGCGAGCGAGATCGTCGACAAACCCGCGATCACCTACGAGGACATCGGCGGGCTCATGGATCAGATCCGCGACATTCGCGAGGCGGTCGAATATCCTCTTCTGCGCGCCGAGCTCTATCGGAAGGTCGGCGTCGATCCGCCGAAGGGCGTACTCCTCGTTGGCTCGCCCGGAACCGGCAAGACGCTGATCGCAAAGGCCGTGGCGCATCACACCAATGCGACGTTCATCCGTCTCGTCGGGAGCGAGCTCGTCCAGAAGTACATTGGCGAGGGAGCGCGGCTCGTCCGCGAGCTCTTCCAGCTCGCGAAGGAGAAGGCGCCCACGATCATCTTCATCGACGAGGTCGACTCCATTGGAGCGAAGCGCCTGGAGGTGGCCACTAGCGGGGACCGCGAGGTCCAGCGGACGTTGATGCAGCTGCTCGCCGAGATGGACGGCTTCGAGCCCCTGTCCAACGTCAAGATCATCGCGGCGACGAACCGTCCGGACATCCTCGACGATGCACTGCTGCGCCCGGGTCGCTTCGACCGGATCATCGAGATCCCGGTGCCGACTCCCGCGGGACGCGCCGAGATCTTCCGGATCCACTCCCGGGGCATGGCGATTCGCGACGTGATCGACTTCGAGGCGCTCGCCGCCCGATGCGAAGGCGTGACGGGTGCCGACATCAAGGCGATCTGTACCGAGGCCGGGATGTGGGCGATCCGAGAGGAGCGCGACCACGTGCTCGCGACGGATTTTGACCGCGCCGTCGAGAAGGTCGTTGGGGACGAGGAACTCCGCAAGGAATCCGTCACAATGTTCGCTTGATCCCGCGGTCGAGGGACGAGTTCGGCCTCATCGCTGTCGTTCCGAAGTGAGACTCGACGGTTGCCGGCGAGGGAACCGGGGTGTCCAACGCGGATCTCGTATCCGCTGTCGGCGGCCCACCCCGGACCCGGTCGGAGACGCGGGGAGCGGTATCGAGGCGTGGTCCTGACGAAGTCGACTACCGGGCCGAAGTCAGCTCTGCGCGCGCGACGATCCGGGGCCCGCTACCCACGTTGAGGTCGAATAGGTAGGCGGGCTGCCCCGCCGCATAGACTATCGGGCGATCGGTCTTGATGCGCGCGCGGGGCCCCGAGCGCTCTTCGACCGACATCGGTACGGTCTGCATCCCGACCGCGACCGACATCCGAGATCCGACCCCCCAATCTCCCTTGTAATAGCGGCACGGGACGAGGCGTTCGCCCACCAGGTCCGCACCGGCGTTGAGCGACCCGGCCGGGGCCAAGACCTCCCCGCGTTCGACCCGGTCGACCTCGACGCCCTTCAGCGCTACTCCCACGCGCTCGCCGGCCCCGGCCTCCTTGACGTCGACATCGTGAACCTGGATCGACCGGATCTCCACGACCGTGTCGGTCGGCCACAGTCGAAGTGGCTCGTGCGCCCGGAGCGTTCCCCGACGCACTACCCCCAGAGCGACCGTTCCGACCCCTTTGACCGGGAAGACGTGGTCGAGCGGCACCGCGACCGGACCCGAGTCGGTGGGAGCCCTCCATGCTTGGACGGTTTCTCGCAGTTGGGGAACATCCAGCGGAATCCGCGGTGCGGACTCGAGACGGCTGCCTCTCAGCGCCCGCCCCAGCTCGTCCGTCCCGACGGCCGCGCCGGTGACGATCGTGGTCGGCAGATCGAAGAGCTCCACGGTCGCAATCGTCTCGGCGACCGGGCGCGACAGCTCCGGGACGACGAGCAGGCATCGGTCGGCCATCGCAAGCGCCGAGAGGAGCGGCGCGAACTTTTCCGGGAACTGCGTCGGTTCGACGAGGGTCGTATGGTGATCGTCGTGGTTCGAGTCGAACAGCGTGAGGTCGGATTGCGTACTCTTCTTTCCGAGCTGCGACGCCACGCCGTGCGCTCCGACCACCGCGACCGTGACGCCGCTCATGGCGCGCGGAGCGCTCCCGCCTCCTTCGCCTTGCCCGAGGAGAGCGAGATCGTCCCATTCCGCGCATCGACCCGGACCTCGCTCCCGTCCCGGATCTCCCCCGCGAGGATCTTGGCCGTGAGCGGGTCGACGACCAGCCGCTGGACCGCTCGTCGAAGAGGGCGAGCCCCGAACTGGGGATCGATCCCCACTTCGGCGAGGACCCGGCGGGCCGCATCGGTCAACGTGAGGTGGATGCGTCGCTCGGCGAGTCGGCGGTCGACCTGGGCGAGCTGGAGGTCCACGATGCGCTCGATATCCTTCGGAGTCAGCGAGTGGAAGACGACGGTCTCGTCGATCCGGTTCAGGAACTCGGGCCGGAAGTGCTCGCGCAGCGCCCGCTCGATGCGGGAGGCCCGCTCGCTTTCCCCCTCGACCGCTGCCTCCGTGCCGAGGTTGCTGGTCATGATCACGACCGTGTTGCGGAAGTCAACGGTGCGACCCTGCCCGTCGGTCAACCTCCCGTCGTCCAGGAGCTGGAGCAGGACGTGGACCACGTCGGGATGGGCCTTCTCGATCTCATCGAAGAGCACGACCGTGTACGGTCGCGTGCGCACTGCTTCGGTGAGCTGGCCCCCTTCCTCGTAACCGACGTACCCCGGGGGAGCGCCGATCAAGCGCGCGACCGTGTGCTTCTCCATGTACTCGCTCATGTCGATCCGCACGAGCGCGCGCTCCGAATGGAATAGGAACTCCGCGAGCGCCTTGGCGAGCTCGGTCTTGCCCACGCCTGTCGGGCCGATGAAAAGAAACGTCCCGATCGGGCGGTTCGGATCCGCGAGTCCGCTGCGGGAGCGCCGCACCGCGCGACTGACGGCCTCGACGGCCTCGTCCTGACCGATGACCCGCTTGCGCAGTTCACCCTCCATATGCTGGAGGCGCTCGACCTCGCCGGCGAGCATCCGGCTAACGGGCACGCCGCTCCACTTCGCGACGACCTGCGCGACGTCCTCTTCGGTGACCTCCTCGTGCAAGAGGGAACTCCCGCTCGGGGGAGTCGCGTGTTCGGACGCCGACGCGAGGCGCTTCTGGAGCTCCGGTATCTTCCCGTAGCGCAGACGGGCCGCGGCTTCGAGATCGCCGGTACGCACGGCCTCGTCCTCCTCGGCTTTCGCTTCGTCGAGCTCGGCGCGCAACCGGCGGACCTCCTGCAACCCCAACTTCTCCTGGTTCCATCGGGCGGCGAGCGCCGTCTCTTGTTCCTTGAGGTTCGAAAGCTCCCGATCCAGCTTCGATAGGCGTTCCTTCGAGGCCGGATCGCTCTCCCTTTTGAGGGCCATCCGCTCGATTTCGAGCTGGCGGATCCGCCGCGAGAGCTGGTCGAGCTCGCTCGGTCGGGAGTCCAGCGAGAGGCGGACCATCGACGCGGCTTCATCAATCGCGTCGATCGCTTTGTCCGGTAGATGCCGGTCCGGAAGGTAGCGCGCGGTGAGCGTCGCGGCCGCGACGAGCGCCGCGTCGTGGATCTGGACGCCGTGGTGCAGCTCGTATCGCTCCTTGAGGCCGCGCAAGATCGAGATCGTGTCTTCGACCGTCGGCTCGAAGATCGGCACCGGCTGAAACCGGCGCTCGAGTGCTGCGTCCTTCTCGATGTACTTCCGGTATTCGGCCGTCGTCGTGGCCCCGATGCAGTGCAGGGCCCCTCGGGCGAGGGACGGCTTCAAGAGGTTGGAAGCATCGAGCGCCCCGCCCTCGATGGCCCCCGCGTGAACCAGCGTGTGGAGTTCATCGATGAACAGCAGGACACCCCCCTGGGAGCGTTCGACCTCCTTGAGGACCGCCTTCATGCGTTCCTCGAACTCGCCCCGGAACTTCGCCCCGGCCAGGAGAGAGCCGAGGTCGAGGGCGACAATCCGCTTGTCGCGCAGCGACTCGGGGACGTCCCCCTGGGCGATGCGGACCGCGAGACCCTCGACGACGGCCGTCTTGCCCACCCCCGGATCTCCGATGAGGACCGGATTGTTTTTCGTCCGTCGAGAGAGGATCTGGATCACGCGACGGATCTCCTCATCCCGTCCGATCACCGGGTCGAGCTTGCGCTGCTTCGCGAGCGCCGTCAGGTCCCGGCCGTACTTTTCCAGTGCCTGATACTGGGCCTCCTCTCCCCGGTTCGTGACGGGCTCGTGGCTACCGCGCACCGCGTCGAGTGCGGACTCCACTCCCGGTGCCGTCACCTGCGCGGCCTGGAGGAGGTCTCGGGCCGGAGAAGCGATCGTGGCGAGCGCGACCAGGAGCGCGTCGACGCTGGTGTACCGATCCTTGCGACGTGCGGAGAATTTCTCCGCTTCGTCCAGGACCTGGGTGAGCGATCGCGAGATGTACTGGTCCGCGGGCGACACATGGTCCGCGGTCGGTAGGCTCGCGAGCCTCTGGTCCGTCGCCGCGCTCAGGCTCTCGACCGAGGCGTTGAGGGTCCGGAGCACGGCGGCCGTCGTCCCCTGCTCCTCCGAGAGGAGCGCCGCAAGGAGATGCTCGGGTTCGACCGAAGGGTTCCGCAGCTCCTGGGCCCGTCGGAACGCGCCCTCCAGCGCCGCGCGGGCGGCGTCCGTCAACCGTTCGATGCGCATGGGACCCATTTGCACCGTCGCGAGCCGATTTAAGTGCGTCTCCCGTCCCGACGCCGTGCCCGATCTCTCGGTAGAGCTTGCCGGAATTCCGCTCAGAAACCCCTTACTCCTCGCGTCGGGAATTTGGGGCGAGAGCGGGCGGTCCTTGATCGGAGCCTGGGACGCCGGGGCCGGGGGGGTGGTCACCAAATCGATTGGGTCGCGGCCGAGGCCCGGGTACCCGAACCCGACGGTCGAGGAGTTCGATTCGTGGGGGATGCTGAACGCGATGGGGTTGCCCAACCCGGGGATCGCCGAGTATCCACGCGAGATCCGGGCGGCGCGCGACCACGGCGTGCTCGTCATCGGGTCGATCTTCGGCGGGACCGCCGAGGAGTTCGCTCGCTTGGCCCGGGAGATGGCGACGACCGGGGTCATCGCCCTCGAGCTCAATCTGAGCTGCCCTCACGCCGAAGGGTTCGGCACCGAGATCGGGAGCGACCCGAAGGACGTAGAGGAGGTGGTCCGCGCGGTGGTGCGCGAGGTGAAGGTCCCGGTGATCGCCAAAATCACCCCGAATGCGGCAGACCCGGCGGAGCTGGCCGTCGCGGCCGAGAGAGCGGGAGCGAAGGGGATCAGTGCGATCAACACCGTTCGGGGCCTGGCGATCGACACCACGCTCGCGCGTCCGGTGCTGGCCCATGGCATTGGGGGCCTCAGCGGTCCGGCGATCAAGTCGGTCGGGCTCGCCGCCGTCTGGCAGATCTACCGCAGGGTCCAGATCCCGATCGTCGGAGTCGGTGGGATATCGAGCGGCGAGGACGTGCTCGAGTACGTGATGGCCGGCGCCCGCGCGGTCGAGATCGGCACCGCCGTGGCGCGCGAAGGGGTACGGGTCTTCGGTCGGATCGCTCAGGAGCTCGACCGCGTGCTCTCCGAACGCGGAACGGATCGGCTCGGGAGCCTGGTGGGAGCGGCTCACCGGGGTTTCGAGATACCGACCGCCGACTTCCCGCCGTGACAGGCTTTAACGGCGGCTCTATAGCGTTGCCGTGCATCGGATCGTGGAGATCGAGGATCGCGTCCTCGAGACCCCTTCCACTGTGACGTGGCGCTTCCCCTACGCGGAGCCCTGCGCCCCCGGCCAGTTCGTGATGGTCTGGATCCCGGGGGACGACGAGCTGCCGATGTCGCTCTCCTACACCGACGGACCGTCCAAGGGGGTGACGATCAAGGCCATGGGCTCTACCACCCGTCACGTTCAGTCCCTTCCCACCGGCACCCGAATCGGGATTCGGGGCCCCTACGGTAACCGGTTCGACCTCACTCCACGGCGCATCCTCGTCGTCGGCGGAGGATCCGGCACCGCTGTCCTCGCCCCGGGCGCAGAACAGGCCCTGCGATCCGGTGCGCAGGTCACCTGCGCGCTCGGAGCGACGACCGAGCTCGAGCTCCTATTTGCGAAGCGCTTGACCGCGGCGGGTGCGCGCGTCGAGGTGTCGACCGACGACGGGACGGCCGGCACGCCCGGGTTCGTCACGGCCGTCGCCGATCGGCTGCTCGCCGAAGGATCGTTCGACGCGGTGTGGACGTGCGGACCCGAAGTGATGATGCGCAAGGTCGCGGAGTCGGCGCGCTCTCGGGGCATCATCGGATACGGCTCGGTCGAGCGTCATATGAAGTGCGCCCTCGGGATGTGCGATGCCTGCTCGCTGGGGCCGTACCACGTCTGTGTGGATGGGCCCGTCTTCCGTACCGAGACGCTCCTCTCCCTGGAGGAGTTCGGCCGTACGAAACGGGACCCGTCGGGAAGACGGGTACCGCTGTAGTGGGCCCAGAGCTGCGGAACGCGGAAAGGGCCCCGGCCCCGCCGAATGGCTTATAGTGGCTGCTCACTACCAAATCGCAAGGTACATTTTGTGAAGGTAATCGTGGTCAGCGGGGGGGTCATTTCCGGCCTCGGTAAGGGCATCACCACGTCCTCCCTCGGGCGCCTCCTCAAGGCCCGCGGGATCCCCGTCACGATCCTCAAGATCGACCCGTACCTGAACGTCGACGCGGGAACGATGAACCCGTACCAGCACGGAGAGGTCTTCGTGCTGGACGACGGCACCGAGGCCGATCTCGACCTTGGGAATTACGAGCGATTCCTCGGCCAGAGCCTCTCGGGGACCCACAACCTGACGACCGGCAAGATCTATCGCGCGGTGATCGAGAAGGAACGGCGGGGCGACTACCTCGGAACGACCGTTCAGATCATCCCGCACGTCACCGGAGAGATCAAGCGAACCATCCGCGAGGTCGCCCAGGCGGCCGGCGCGGAAGTGATTCTTGTCGAGGTCGGCGGGACCGTAGGCGACATCGAGTCGATGCCCTTCCTAGAGGCGCTGCGCGAGCTGTCCTACGAGCTGGGCGAGGGCCACACCGCGTTCGTGCACACGACGCTCGTCCCGATCGTTGGGCCCGTCGGGGAGGCGAAGACGAAACCGACCCAGCATTCCGTTCGCGAGCTGCGCGCCATTGGCATCCGGCCGAACCTGATCATCGCGAGGGGTCCGGCGCCCCTGGCGGCGGACATCAAGGCGAAGATCTCCCTTTTCTGTGACGTGCCTCCGGAAGCCGTCATCAGCGTGCCCGACCAGCCAACCATCTACGAAGTGCCGCTCGTCCTCGAAGCGCAGGGTGTCGGGACTCGGCTGACCGAGCTGTTGCACTTGCCCGACCGTCCCCCAGACTATGCCGCCTGGAAGGAGTTCCTGACGACCTACCGACGGAGCGGGGGATCGATCGAGGTAGCGATCGTCGGAAAGTACACCGAGCTTCGGGACGCGTACCTTTCGCACATCGAAGCGTTCCATCACGTGCAGGGTCACCTCGGGGTGGATGTCCGCCTGTCCTGGTACGACGCCGAGGACATTCCGAAGAACCCCACGCTTCTCGCCCGGATCGAGCACGCCGACGCTCTCCTCGTACCCGGTGGATTCGGAGCGCGCGGCGTCGAAGGAAAGGTCCAGGCGATCGAAGTCTCCCGTACCCGGGGCATCCCATTCCTCGGGGTCTGCTACGGGTTCCAGATCGCCGCGGTCGAATTCGCGCGCAATGTGCTCGGCCTCGCCTCGGCGAGCAGCACCGAGATCGAGCCCGAGACCCCCGATCCCGTCGTCTGCCTCCTCGAGCAGCAGAAGGGCCTCCAGGCCATGGGGGGCACGATGCGCCTCGGCGCGCAGCGTGTCGTCCTCACGCCGGGGTCGCTGATCGCCCGCACGTACGGGAAGACCGAGGTCTGGGAGCGGCACCGCCACCGCTACGAGATCAATCCCGCGTACTTCGACCGATTCCGCGCTGCGGGGCTCGCGATTACGGGAACCTCGGTCGACGGTCGCGTTGAGTCCTTCGAGATCGCGGATCACCCGTTCTTCGTCGGAGTACAGTTCCACCCCGAGTTCCTTTCTCGCCCCGAGGCCCCGCACCCCCTCTATCTCGGCCTCGTTCGCGCCGCGCTGGCCCGGAAGGAGGTGCCGGCTCCTGCCGCTCGCCCGCCGGCTCTCTCGTGAGCTAAAGGAGCGGGACGGGGAGACCGTCCGCATCGCCGGTTTCCTCGAGGAATACCGCGCCCTCGGCGGCGTCGCGTTCGCGGTCGTCCGCGACCGCAGTGGCGGCACGCAGGTCACCCTGAAGAAGGGGGTCACCGACCCCGCGTTGTTCGCGTTGCTCGCCGAGCTTCCGCGAGAGTCCGTGATCGACGTCACGGGCACGGTACGTCGATCGGAGAAATCGAACCGAGGCGTCGAGCTGTTGCCCGAGCGGATCGAGGTGCGGGCCCGCGCCGGAGTCCCGCTACCGCTCGGAGTGGTCGACCGGGTCTCGGCCGATCTCGATACGCGGCTCAACCACCGCGTGCTCGACCTGCGCAAACCCGAGGTGCGCGCGATCTTCGAGGTCCGGTCCGCC